>CAMGHE010000050.1 GCA_946055775.1 uncultured Bacteroidales bacterium | reverse complement strand
CGGCTGACGCACAGGTAGTTGTAACCTCTTTCCTTGAGCAGGCTGAGATTCTGTTCCGTAGCGATGCCGGCGTCGATGACGACCATCACCTTCTGGTCAGGATGAGGCGAGACGGGATTTCGGGCAATGATGCCGTCCACCATGCCGGGCAGCGATTCGGGGTCGGCCGTGTTTCCGGCGAGGATGGAAGAATAGCGTATGAAGCCCTCCGTGTTTATGGCCAGCGCAAGCACCAGCAACCGGCAGTCGGAGCGTTTCTCCTTTGAGCGGCCAAACCGCGCCTTGGCTGAGGTGTGCTTGCTTCCCTCGAAGTAGAAGTTGGTCAAGTCATAGAGTATCACGCGGTTGGTGAGGTTGAAGAGGGAGTCGGTGCGTGCGCACAGGTGGCGCTCCAGTTTGTCCTTGAGTGCGTAGAGCGATGGTGCAGCGGCATATACTTCCCGCTGGGTGGGTATGTCGCCGAAGTGGCCCGTGAGCAGTTCCATAGCAGCCGAGTTCTCTTCCATGATACGCAGGGATTTCCATTCCGACGGCGCATATATAGTCCTCACCATCAGCGCTGCGAGCGTGGCATTGATGCGACGCTCACTCCAGCCTTCGCGGCGCAGGAAATGGTCTATCTGTAGTTCGCGGATGGCCTGCAGGCAGATGTTTTCTGCCCCCACATCCCGGGCATCGGTATGTTTGATGGTGTTGACGTCAATAAGGCGGCGGGCCTTTCTCTCGGCCTTGTCGTAACTGTCGCGTGCGGCATCAATCTTGCCGCTCGACTTGATTTCTTCCCAAAACTTGTCAATGTAGGCACAGACCTTTTCACTGTATTCGGTGCGCGGATCGATGGGGAAGAGCGTGGGTTGCTCGGGAATAAATGCACTCTGCTCCATCAGGTAGGTCAGACCTCGCCGAATCTGCACGATTTCGTCGCAGCACAGGTCGGGCAGGTAGCCGGGCGTGAGCATGACCCGTGTATGGACGCGGCCGAGCACATCGCGGAACGACTCCTTTATCTTGTAGTAAGGGAGCGTCCTGCCATGTTCGGGACTGAATCGTGTGACGGAGGTGAAGTACATGCCCGCAAAGTTACGACATGTTTTTGACAGGTGTGGGTATTACAAACGCCTTCGGCGCGGGCTTCTCCGGAAGCCGTCATTGAGGTTCAGTAAGTTGCAAGAATGGAGGGCCGAAATCGGGCCGAAAATTTATTGAAAAAAGTTTTTGGCGTTGAAGTTGGGTCAAGGGCTGGGAATTTTTTCCGTCCGCGGCCGGCAGAAATTTATGCGGGGAGCACGCCCCCATTACGGCCGACTCCCCGCCGTGTCGCTGCGTCGTTGCAGCGGCAGAGCGGGGAGTCGCGTTGTGTGTGTTGGTAGGAGGTTGTGCTGCGCCGCGCGTCGTCAGGCCATGCTGTCGAGGGCTTGGCGGATGTCGGCCAGGATGTCTTCCACGTTTTCGATGCCCACGCTCAGACGGATGAGGTCGGGCGATACGCCGGCCTCTTTCAGTTGTTCGTCCGAGAGTTGGCGGTGGGTATGGCTCGCCGGGTGCAGCACGCAACTGCGGGCGTCGGCCACGTGCGTCACGATGCAGATGAACTTGAGGTGGTCCATGAAGCGGATGGCATCTTCGCGCGTGCCCTTCAGACCGAAGGCAATGACGCCGCAGCCGCCGTTGGGCAGGTACTTCTCGGCCAGCGCGTGGTACTTGTCGCCCGGCAGACCGGGATAGTTCACCCATGCCACACGCTCGTCGGCCGCCAGATATTCGGCCACGCGCTGGGCGTTGCGGCAGTGTTGCGCCATGCGCAGGTGGAGCGTCTCCAGTCCTTCGTTCAGCAGGAAGGCGTTCTGCGGACTCTGGATGCTGCCCAGGTCGCGCATGAGTTGTACGGTGGCCTTGGTGATGTACGCCATCTTGCCAAAGGCTTTGGCGTAGGCCAGACCGTGGTAACTCTCGTCGGGAGCGCAGAGGCCCGGGAAGCGGTCGGCGTGCGCCATCCAGTCGAAGTTGCCGCTATCGACGATGCAGCCGCCGACGGTGGCGGCATGGCCGTCCATATACTTCGTCGTGCTGTGCGTGACGATGTCGGCGCCCCACTCGAAGGGACGGCAGTTGATGGGCGTGGCGAAGGTGTTATCGACGATGAGGGGCACGCCGTGGGCATGGGCGATGCGGGCGAAGCGTTCGATGTCGAAGACGTGGCAGCCCGGGTTGGAGATGGTCTCGCCGAAGACGCACTTGGTGTTGGGGCGGAACAGTTTTTCGATGTCCTCGTCCGCCATCTCGGGGTCGATGAAGGTGCATTCTATGCCCATCTTCTTCATCGTCACGCCGAAGAGGTTGTACGTGCCGCCGTAGATGGTGTTGGAGGCGATGAAGTGGTCGCCCGCCTCGCAGATATTGAATACGGCGAAGAACGATGCCGCCTGTCCGCTGGAGGTGAGCATGGCGCCCACGCCGCCCTCGAGGGCCGCTATCTTGGCCGCTACGGCGTCGTTGGTGGGGTTTTGCAGGCGGGTATAGAAGTAGCCGCTGTCTTCGAGGTCGAAGAGGCGGGCCATCTGCTCGCTGTTGTCATACTTGAACGTGGTGCTCTGGTAGATGGGCAGGACGCGGGGCTCGCCTTTCTTGGGCTGCCAGCCGCCCTGCACGCAGATGGTGTCGCGATGTTGGCTCATGGGTATGTTATGGTGTTTTGGTAATCGTTGGGTTGTGCAAAGTTAGTTCAAAATATCCTAATGAAGATACTTCTGTCGTATCGTTTCATCGGTTGAGCCACAGGCGCAGGTCGATATAGAGCGGGCGGTGGTCCGAGGCGAGGGGCTCGTCGATGGTTTTTCCCGTGGCGTCGGCCTCTTTGGCGGCGCCGTTGTTGGCCAGAGCGATGTGGTCGATGTAGTCCGTTGGCCGGTCGGCAGGCCATGTGGGTGAGCAGCCATCATTTAGTCGGACGAAATACGTATCCAAGCGCTTGACGGTGGGGGAGTCCGGCTGGGCGTTCCAGTCGCCGGCAAGGATGAACGGCTTGGCGGTGCGTGACGCTTCTTGGCGGATGATGTCGGCCGAGGCGATTTGTTCGTCTTCGTCCAGAGAGAGGTGGGTGCAGGCCAGGCACCATTCCTCAAACTCCGCCACGAGCAGCACGCGAGCCTCGTCGCGGCCAGGCAGCGGCACGCGGCGCACCGCCAGCGGCTTCTCGCGCGAGAGGATGCCGATGCCGTAAGCCCCACCGCCGTAGGGGATGGCGCGGGCGAAGGTGGCGTGCATTTGCGTGGCCCGGGCCAGTTCGCCGAGGATGTCGCGGCCCTTGACGCGCGAGGTGACGCTGTCCAGTTCCTGCAGCGCGACGGCGTCGGGCGTCAGGCGGTTGATGACCGCCGCCTGCCGTTCAGGCGCCAGACGGTGGTCCATGCCCTCGCCGTGGCGCACGTTGTAGGTCATGATACGGCGGTGCAGGGTGTCGGCCGTCGTGCGCTCGGCAGCGGCAGCCGTGGTGCCGGCGGCTGTGAAGAGCACCGGCAGAAGGAGAGAGATAAGATGCTTCATCGCAGGTTCTTTGCGCCCTCAAAGGCAGGTTCGTCAATAAAAGTCGATGCCGGCAGTCCGGCGCCGTTGACCAGGTTGGCGTCCGTATAGGGACGGTAGGCGTAGCGTACGGCGCAGGGGTGCTTCACCGCAGGGCTCTCCAGCACCACCGTCGTACCGTCGATGCGCGCCTTGGCGGGATGGAACACGCCGTCCTCGCCCGCCACCTCGAAGCCGCGCAGCGCCGCGCCGTCGGCCGCGCGCAGGCCGTCGGCTGTGCTGAACAAGGCACGCAGCGTCCGGCCCTCCATGCGGAAGCCGTCGTAGTGCGGACCGTTGCCCACGGTGGGGCGGCCATAGGTATGCGCCAGCGCCGACACCGTCAGGCGGCGCGCCACCTCATGCTTGCGCCGTGGGTGGACATCGAGCGAGTCGCCCAGGTCGGACGACACCGCCATCCACGTGTGCGGCAGACGGTCGGCCAGGCGCCGCTGGCTGTCGCGGAACGACGGCCACGACGGGCGGGTGGAGAGGCCCGAGAGCTGGACGAAGTGGAACGGCAGCGAGGCGTCGTGCCAAGCCCGGCGCCAACTCTGCTCGAGCAGGGTGAAGAGCCGCTCGTGCAACTCGATGTTGTGCGCATTCGACTCCCCTTGGTACCACAGCACGCCGCGCAGGGGAAAGCCCGCTATCGGCGCGATGCCGTTCTCGTAGAGATAGGCCGGCTCGTAGGGGTGGCGCTGCAGGGGCGACTTGGCGTTCTTCGTATTATAGAGGGCGCGCTCGCGGGCCCAGCCCATGACGTAGTCGTTGTGTTTCCACTGGCGCAGGACGCCCGGCATGTGCTCCTCGAGCGTGCTGCGGTCAATCCAGCCCTCCGTCGTCGAGCCGCCGACGGCATTGCTTATCACGCCGACGTGGCACTGCAGGCTGTCGGCCAGCATACGGGCAAAGTTGTAGGCGATGGACGAGAAGCGGGCCACGCCCTTGGCCGTCGGGCGCCGCCAACGGCCGTCGCGGAGGTACTGCAGGCGGTTGACCGAGTCGAGGCGTGCGCTGTCCCACACCACGGCATAGGTGGCGCAGATGGCCGGCATGTCGTAGAGGTGGACGCGCGTCAGCGTGTCGGCCGCCGCCATGTCGGCCTGCGCCGACAGCGTCTCGTTCACCCGCAGTTCCATATTCGACTGTCCCGAGCAGAGCCAGACCTCGCCCACCCAGATGTCGCTCAGACGGCGCTCACCGCTGCGCGCCGTGATGCGGGCCTCGTAGGGACCGCCCGCCGTGCGCGGGGCGAAGGTCACGCGCCATGTGCCGTCGGGCGCCGCCGTGGTAGTGCGCTTCTCACGGCCGAAGGTCACGCTGACCTTCTCGCCCGCATTGGCTGTGCCGCGGAAGACGATGTCCTTGTCGCGCTGCACCACCATGCCGTCGCCGTAGATGGCCGGCAGGCGCAGGCCGCCGTAGTTGCCCGTCAGGCCGCTATATACCGTGCGGGCCAGGATGGCCGCTCCCTCGGCGTTGGGGTGAAGGGCATCGGGGAAGAGATCGGGGCGGCAGTGGAGCGGCGTGTAGAGGTCGATGAGGCCGCAGCCCGTCGTCGCGGCAATCTGGCGTATGCGGGCGTTGATGAGGCCGTGCCATTCGCGCGTGCCGCTGTCGAAGCGCCGGTGGTCGTGGAAGATGGGCGTCATGACGCACAGGTAAATCTGCGCCTTGGCGTTGGCTGTGCGGAAGGCATCGATGAGGGCACGGTAGTCTGCCACAAACTCGTCGCCATACTGCGGCCAGTTGCGCGGGTCGGTATCGTTCAGACCGAGGTGGATGACCACGATGTCGGCGGCGAAGTCGATGGCCGCCTGATATTCCGGCAGCGCGTGGTACGGGCGGTGGCCGTGGCGCAGCAGGGTGGCCCCGCTGTGTCCGAAGTTGCGCACGTCATAGGCATCGCCCAGCATCTGCTGCAGGCGCACGGGATAGGCGTCCGTGTTGCGGTGGGCCAGGCCGTAGCCGTAGGTCACGCTGTTGCCCACGCAGGCCACTTTGGTTTTTTCGCCATCCTTGGCGGCCAGCGACAGCGGCAGCGCCAGGAGCAGGGCGGTCAGGGTGAGGAGAATCTTGTGCATGTGGTATGTAGGTTTAAGGAAGTCTTCAGGATGGTCTTACTCAAGTGTTCTCACTATCGTCAATCAGTGGCGCGGCGTGGCGCGTTGCCACATTTTCATCATGTAGTAGCCCACGTGCGTCAGTCCCAGCACCACGGCGATAATGAGCAGCGTCTTGTCCGTGTCCCATCCCGCCGTCTGCTGGTGCCAGAAGCCGGTGAGGATGCAGAGCGTGGCCAGGCCCATGCCCAGAGCGGGAATAAGTCCCTCGTGGCGGCGGGCCTGCGTGCCCCCTTCCAAGGCGCTGTGGCGCAGGCCGTAGTGGTGATAGACGTCGATGCCGATGAGCATCCAGATGACCAAGCGCAGCCACGTGTCGGCCGGCAGGAACACCATCAGACCCAGACACGTCAGGATGCCCGCCAGGGGGATGAAGGGCACTAACGGCGTGCGGAAGGTGCGGGGGATGTGGGGCATCGTCTTGCGGACGATGAGGACGCCGGCGCAGACCAGAGTGAAGGCCAGCAGCGTGCCGATGCTCGTCATCTCGCCCGCCACGTTGGCCGGGACGAAGGCCGCCAGCGAGGCGATGATGCACATGCAGATGACGTTATTGACAGCCGGCGTGCGGAAGCGCGGATGGATGCGGGCGAAGGCCTTGGGCAGCAGGCCGTCGCGGCTCATCGACATGAAGATGCGGCTCTGCGCCATGAGCAGCACGAGGATGACCGAGCAGTAGCCCACGAGGATGGCCAGCACGACAGCCTTGTTGAGCCAGGGATAGTCGGGCACGATGGCGCCCGTGGCGTCGGGCATGCCCATGTGGTCGATGGCGATGGCCACGGGGGCGATGCCCTCCTGTCCGGCGAAGGCCGTGTAGTGGGTTACGCCCGTCATGACGTGGCCAAAGGCCATATAGAGCAGGGTACATATCAGCAGACTCATCAGGATGCCCAGCGGCATGTTGCGCCGGGGGTTGCGCGTCTCCTGAGCCGCCGTACTCACCGCATCGAAGCCCAGGAAGGCGAAGAACACGATGGCGGCGCCGCGCAGCACGCCGCTCCAGCCGTATTCGCCCAGTACGCCCGTGTTATCGGGCAGGTAGGGCGTGTAGTTTTCCGAACGGATGTACTGCCACCCCAGGACGACGAACACCAAGATGACCGCCACCTTCAGGCAGACGATGATGTTGTTCACCCAAGCGCTCTCGCGGGTGCCGCGGATAAGGAAGACGCTCATCAGCAGCACAATGCCCACCGCCGGCAGGTTGACGATGCCGCCGTCCCACGGGCAGGCCGTCAGCGCGTGCGGCAGGTCGATGCCCGCCCCGGCGAGGAAGCGCACGAAGTATTGGCTCCAGGAGATGCTCACCGTGATGGCCGCCACGGTATATTCCAGCACCAGGTCCCAGCCGATAATCCAGGCGATGAGTTCGCCCATCGTGGCGTAGGAATAGGTGTAGGCGCTGCCCGCCACGGGAATCATCGAGGCAAACTCGGCGTAGCAGAGGCCGGCGAAGGCGCAGCCGATGGCCGCGATGGCGAACGAGAGGGTGATGGCGGGACCCGTATATTGCGCCGCCACGGTGCCGGTGATGGAGAAGAGGCCGGCGCCGATGATGACGCCCACGCCGAAGGCAATGAGGCCAATGGGGCCGAGGACGCGCCGGAGGGTGTTCTTGCCGCTCTCCTGCGCTTCAGCCTGCAGCAGGTCCAGCGGTTTGCGGATAAAGATGCCCATGGGGTAGTTTCTGTGATGTAAGTGGATGAGAGATGGGGCGTGAGAAGGAAAGCAGAAGGAGCCTATTGGCTTTCTTTCCGATAGACGTTCGTCTCACGCAGGACGAAGCCCATACGTTGGTACAGGCGGTTGGCGGCCTCGCGCTGCGGCTTTGAGGTCAGGTTGAGGCTCTTCGCCCCCATGCGCCGGCTCTCGGCCGTGAGGTGGGCGATGAGCGCCGCGCCGTAGCCGCGTCCGCGGCAGTCGGGGCGCACCACGACGTCCTCCACCCATGCCTTCGTCCCTGTGGGCGAGGCGCAGAGGCACAGCGTGGCCATGCCCGCCACCCGCTCCTCCTCGTCGCGGCACAGGTAGATGGTGGTCATCGCGTTGCGCAGCAGGGCCGCCAGCGTCGCCGGCATCAAGGGGGCGGCGTGGGCCGTGAGCGCCGGCAGCAGGGCGTTGATGTCGGCGCAGGCGGCGGCGAGGGCTTCGGCGTCGTCGGCCGTCCGGCGCGGCAGGGCGTCGATGCGGGGGCGGTTGAGGCGCTCCATCATCTGGGCCACCGTGAGGCGGCTGACGGGGTCGGCCATCTCGGGCGCCACGGCCATGAGCGGTTCGAGGACGAAGCGGCGGTTGTGGTAGCGGGGGTGGGGCAGCGTCAGACGCTCGTCGGCGCACACCGTCCGGCCCAGCATGATGAGGTCCAGGTCGATGGTGCGGTCGGCATAGGCGCCGTCGTGGCTCTTGTGCGTGCGGCCCAATTGGCGCTCTACCGCTTCGGTGGCGTCGAGCAGGGCGTGGGCGTCGAGCGTGGTGTCGAAGAGCGCCACGCCGTTGAGGAAGGTATGCGCCGAGGTAAAGCCTACGGGCTGCGTCTCGACCAGTGGCGAGCAGGCACGCAAAGGGCCTACCGTCTTGGCAAGCAAGCGGCAGGCCCGATGAATGGTTTCCTCGCGGTCGCCCAGGTTGGCGCCAAGGGCGATGACTGCGGTCTGTAAACTCATAATAGTGGAGGTTGTGGGTAGATGGCGTGCCCCTTAGTCGGTGATGAGCATCACGTCGCCGTAGGGGCCGAACATATAGTCTTCCTTGAGGGCCACCTCGTAGGCGTGCATCGTGTGCTCGTAGCCGCCGAAGGCGCTGGTGAGCATGAGCAGCGTACTGTAGGGCAGGTGGAAGTTGGACAGCATGGCGTCGGCAATCTGGAAGTCGTAAGGCGGGAAGATGAACTTGTTCGTCCAGCCCTCAAACTCCTTGATGCGGCAGTTGGCGCAGGCGGCGGCTTCGAGGGCGCGCTGCACGGTGGTGCCGACGGCCACAACCTTGTGCTCGGCATCCTTGGCGGCGTTGACCATCTGGCAGCACTCGTGGTTGACAAACATCTGCTCGGAGTCCATCTTGTGCTTCGTCAGGTCTTCCACGTCGGTGGTGCGGAAGTTGCCCAGACCGCAGTGGAGCGTGAGGAAGGCAAAGTCGATGCCCTTGATTTCCATGCGCTTCATCATCTCGCGTGAGAAGTGCATACCGGCCGTCGGTGCGGTGACGGCGCCCTCGTGGCGGGCGAAGATGCACTGGAAGTTTTCCAGGTCTTCCGGTTCAGACTCGCGGCCGATGAAGCGGGGGATGGGGGCTTCGCCCAGGGCGTAGAGCGACTGCTTAAACTCCTCGTGGTCGCCGTCGTAGAGGAAGCGCAGCGTGCGGCCGCGGCTCGTGGTGTTGTCGATGACCTCGGCCACGATGGAGTTGTCCTCGCCAAAGTAGAGTTTGTTGCCGATGCGTATCTTGCGGGCGGGATCGACCAGCACGTCCCACAGGCGCAGTTCGCGGTTGAGTTCGCGCAGCAGGAATACCTCGATGCGTGCCCCCGTCTTTTCTTTGTTGCCGTAGAGGCGTGCGGGGAACACCTTGGTGTCGTTGAAGACAAAGACGTCGTGCTCGTCGAAGGAGTCGAGCACATTTTTGAACATCTTGTGCTCGATGTCGCCTGTTGAGCGGTGGAGCACCATCATGCGGCATTCGTCGCGGTGGGGGGCAGGGTACTTGGCTATTTTCTCCTGGGGGAGTTTGAAGTTGAACTGGGAAAGTTTCATGTCAGTATGCGGGGGAGAAAAGGTTTTCGTGTTTTGTTTGTGGTATGGCGTGGCTCTTCCATTGTGTCTGTGACGTTTTGCCACCGCCGTCTCACGCGGGCAACTGTGTGTCGATGTCCTGCTTGGCGAGCCAGGCCTCGAAGGCTTCTATGGTGAAGGCGTGGCTCAGGTCGTGGTCGCCCACGGCTGTGCGTCGCAGCGCCGTGAGGTGTGCGCCGCAGCCCAGAGCCTCGCCCAGGTCGCGTGCCAGGGAGCGGATGTAGGTGCCCTTTGAGCATACGATGCGCACGTCGGCCTGATGCGTGTCATCGCGGTAGTCGGTCAGCACATACTCATATATATGTATGGGCTTGGCCTGCAGCGCCACGTCCTGCCCCTTGCGTGCCAGGTCGTAGGCGCGCTTGCCCTCGACCTTGCATGCCGAGAATACGGGCGGCACCTGCATGATGTCGCCGCGGAAAGCGTCGAGGGCTTTCTCCACGACGTCGCGGCTGAGGTGGTCGGTGGGGTAGGTGGCATCGATGGCGTGCTCCAGGTCGAAGCTCGGCGTGGTGGCGCCCAACTGTATGGTGGCCTCGTAGGTCTTCGTGCCGGCCTGCAGCGTCTCTATCTGCTTGGTGGCGCGACCCGTGCAGAGCAGCATCACCCCAGAAGCCAGAGGGTCGAGCGTGCCGGCGTGGCCCACCTTGATCTTGCGGCCGCCCATGGCGCGTGTCAGCAGCCAGCGCACCTTGGCCACGAGGCCAAAACTGGTCATGCCCAGCGGCTTGTCGAACACAAGCACTTGTCCTGCAAGGAAGTTGATTGGCATCTTGACGGCGCTTTTATTCCATCGTCAGTTCGTAGCCCAGCATACCCATCACCAGGATGAGCACACCCACGATGATGCGGTACCAGCCGAAGGCGGCGAAGCCGTATTTTGTGAGGAAGGCGATGAAGCCCTTGATGGCCAGCGTGGCGACGATGAACGATACCACGCAGCCCAGCAACAGCAGCGACAGGTGGTTGCCCTGCGTCAGCACGTTGCCCTCTTCGCCCGTGACGAGTTTGACCACCTCAAGGAGCGTGGCACCCGCCATCGTCGGCACGGCCAGGAAGAAGGAGAACTCGGCCGCGGCCTTGCGCGTCAGTTTCTGCGCCATACCGCCCACGATGGTGGCCATCGAGCGCGATACGCCGGGTATCATGGAGATGCACTGGAAACAGCCGATGATGAACGAGCGGCGCAACGTCAGCGGCGTGCTGTCGCTGCCCTTGTTGAACAGGCGGTCGCAGAACAGCATGAATACGCCGCCCACGATGAGCATCACGGCCACGAGCGTCACGTTGCCCAGGTTTTTCTCAATATATTCGTTCAGCGTGAAGCCCAGCACCACGGCGGGCAGTACGCCCACGATGAGGCGCAGGTAGAAGTGGCGGATGGCCTGCCACCAGGTATAGCCCTGTGTGCGCATGGTTTCGGGGTAGAAAAACTTGCGCCAGTAGAGGCACACCACCGACAGGATGGCACCAAACTGGATGATGACGGCGAAGGCCTTCCAAAAGGGCGTGCTCTCCATGCCCAGCAGGCCCTGCGTGATGATGATGTGGCCTGTCGAGGACACGGGCAGAAACTCCGTCAGTCCCTCAACGATGGCGATGATGATGGTCTGTATCCATTCCATGGGTCAGCGTAGAGATTTGGGGGTTAGAGTATCGTGTCTGTTGTCTTGGCGTCCTTGTCGATGGAGCCGAGGGCATTACCGTTGTTCTCGTCGTCAGTCTGCTTGTCGCGCGGGCGGCGCAGGATGGCGTAGATGATAAAGAGGTAGCCGAAGAGGCATACCATGGGAGCCACTTTGATGCGGCGAGCGCTGAAGATGGCGTCGTCAAAGGCCTTCTCGTTCGAGCCGCCGCCCGCCATCAGGATGAAGCCGATGATGACCACGGCCATGCCTATGGCCAGCAGGATGAAGTTCATGCGGTCGAAGGCAAATACTTTTTTCTGTTTCATATTCTTGTGTGAGTGTTTGTTGGCATTATTTCAAGAAGGCGTCGCTGTGGCGCATGTGCAGGTGTCGGTTCACCGAGAAGTAAGTGCAGAGCATCGTCAGCAGCAAGCCTGCCGCCAGCACCGTGCCCAGCGTCAGCACCACCACCTCTGGGGTGACCACCTGGAAGTCGCCGTTGCCGTTCATGTCGGCCAGCAGCGTGATGCCGCCCATGAGCAGCAGGCCCGCCAGCGTGGCCGACAGCAGGCCCGTCCAGAACGCCTGCACCATGAACGGGCGGCGGATGAAGCCCCAGCGGGCGCCCACCAGTTTCATGGTCTGTATGCTGAAGCGGCGGGCATAGACGCCCATGCGCACGGCATTGTTGATCAGGACGAACGAGATGAGTGCCAGTAGCGCCGCCACGGCCAGCAGCACCAGCGATGCGGTGCGTAACACTTGGTCGAAGCCCGCCAGCAGGTCGATGGGGTAGATGACGTCGTGCACGCCGGTTTTCTGCGTGAGCGCAGGCATGTAGCGGGTCAGACTGTCGGGGCAGGCATAGTCGGCATTGAGCATCACCTCAAACTCGGCCGGAATGGGGCTGCCGCCCAGAAAGTCTTCGGGTCGTCCGCCCAGGTCGTCCATGAGCAGGCGTGTGCCCTCGTCCTTAGATATATAGGTTACGGTGCGCGTGTAGGGCTGCGCCTTCAGATAGGTCTCCAGTCCGGCCAGTTCGGCGCTGCGTATGCTGTCGTCCAGCAGCACCTCGACGGCGAAGTTTTCGCGCACGCTGCGATTGAAGTTGTAGGCTATGTTTACGGCAAGCACCACCACGCCCAGCAGCACCAGAACCATCGTGGTGCTGATGCAGGTGGTGATGGTGTTGAGCATGCCGGCGTGTCTCTTCTTTTTTCTGCTCATGGGGTTAGGGTGTTGGAAGCGGTGCCGGCCACTATGCCGGATCGCTGAGCGTCAGGTTGTTGTGCGGGCTGTTTTGCCCTGCGCTACGATATGTGAGCCATGTTGGGCCACATTTAGTCCAAATTTCCTACAAAATTACAACATTCGTTCCGTCCACCCGTCTTTTAGCATTGCTTTTAACAAATGTTTTGTGCTTAACCGCGCTGCGCGGCCCTTTCGCCAAACTGCATAATTATGCAATTTTGGCCGTCGCTGGCCGTCGTGGGGCTCGGAGTGGCCATTTGCATTTCGCCCTTTTTTATTGTATCTTTGCGTAGCAGAAAAGCAAAGGGACCTCTAACGGCCCCTTTTTTGTTGGCCATCAAGGGTGTTTACAGTCCCTGGGACAGGAAAAACAGTCCCTGGGACTGTAATTTCTATCCCTGGGATTGTTGTCGCGGTCGAAGAGGTCGTGCTTTCACTCGCCCAGCCCCCTGATCTGTACCCGCCGACCGTTAAACTTTCATAAACTTTATGTTGCGCCAATGCCTCCGAAACGGTATATTTTTCTGCATAATTATGCAGTTTTGGCGCCTGCCTTGTTGTCCGCTCATGAAAAAGAACGCGGCGTTGCCGGCCGTCAGTCGTAAACTTTTCGTACCTTTGCCCCCGTGAACGGTTGGCCGCCCCGCCGTCCCGTTGTCCCGTCGCCCAGCATAGCCTGGGCCTCAGACGGACGGCAGGCACCAAGGCCATTAATAGGGAAACGGGTGAGAGTCCCGTACAGTCCCGCTGCTGTAAGTCCCTTTTCCGCGTCAAACAGCCCCCACGTTTTCCCGATGGAACCGGCGAAAACGGCACAGGGGGCAGCCACTGCCCGGTCCGCTACAGGACGGGCGGGAAGGTGTTTGGCAGACGGGGGACAAGTCAGAAGACCTGCCGCTCATGCGCATTGCCGCCCCCGAGGCCCTTCCGAGGAGAAGGACGCGATGCCCCCAGCCCCCTCTATCTCATCCCCATTGTTGCATGCCACTCCGCGTGATGAACCGCCGTCACTGCCGCTGTGCGTACCCGTTGCGCCTGTCGGTCATGGTGTGCCTGGCCGCCCCTATGCTATCGGCTCAGGCCCGTGATGTCGTGTCCGACACGCTGGGCACCGCTCTGGTCACCGGCAGCCGGCCCGATGCCCCTTGGCGCGCCGCCGTGAGCGTGCAACGCCTGGACAGTGCCGCCTTGCGCCTACGCGGCGTCACCGACATGGCCGATGCCCTGCGCCGCTTTGCAGGTGTCAACCTGCGCGACTACGGCGGTGCCGGTGCCATGAAGACCCTCTCCGTGCGCGGACTGGGTGCTGCCCACACCGCCGTGAGTTACGACGGTCTGCCCGTGAGCGAGGCACAGGGTGGTCAGGTCGATCTGAGCCGCTACACCCTGGGCAGCATAGGCACCCTCACCCTCACCACCGCTGGCGCCGACAGCCTCCTCGTTCCCGTCAGCGCCCTGGCGGCAGCCCACCTGGCCCTGACGCCGCGCCAGGCAGCGCCCCACAGCCGGCGCTGGGCTGCCACCCTCACCACGGGCGCCTTCGGCATGGTGGCGCCACGCCTTGAGGCCGACATGCCCGTGGGCCACAGTGGCACACTCAGTGTGGATGCTGAGGCCGCCTTTGCACAAAACAACTATCGCTATACCCTCTACAACGGTCTGGCCACCGAGCGCCTGCGCCGCAACCACTCGCGCACCGACGACGCCACGGCCGATGCCGC
>CAMGHE010000049.1 GCA_946055775.1 uncultured Bacteroidales bacterium | reverse complement strand
GGCACGTACAGCCTCGATGGCTGCGACTATCCCGACTTCGGCCACGCGCTGGCTCGCGGCATGGAGAACGGCGAGTGTCAGACCGGCATTGCCGTCTGTGGCAGCGGCGAGGGCATCTCGATGACCCTCAACAAGCACGCCATCATTCGCGCCGCCCTGGTGTGGATGCCCGAGATAGCCGCTCTGGCCCGTCAGCACAACGATGCCAACGTGCTGGTCATGCCCGGCCGTTTCGTCAGTGAGGAACAGGCGCGTCAGATTGTCGATACCTTCCTGGAAACGCCCTACGAAGGAGGACGCCACCAGCGTCGTATTGAGAAAATCCCCCTCTGAGCATCCCTCGGCAGTCGGCGTTGCGTAAGCCCGGCGGCTTGTCCGGCGCACCCCGGCGGGTTGTTAAGCCCACTTCAGTGGTTTGCTGCCCCCCCCATCCGTTTAGCGCCCGACACGCTCCGTTTAGCACCCGACATGCCTCGATGAGCGACGCGTACTATCTGAGCGAGGACACATCCATGTGGCGCCCACCGGCGGTAATGCCTCGCGTCAGGCCCTCAGCATACAATGACCTGTGTTATTTGCGCCAGCGATGGTGGCAAGGTAAAAAAATATGGCAAGATGATTCTTCAAACCAATTGAAAATTATATCTTTGCACCCGATTTTTGAATAACTCAGGTTTAACTACACCAAAATAGAACAAGATGACCAAAGCAGACATCGTCAATTCCATTTCCCAGAAGACGGGTATTGACAAACTCATTGTGCTCAACACGGTTGAGGCCTTTATGGCCACAGTGAAGGAGAATATGGCCAATGGCGAGAATATCTATCTCCGTGGCTTCGGCAGTTTCATCCTCAAGCGTCGTGCACAGAAGACCGCACGCAACATCTCCAAGAATACGGCGCTCATCATCCCCGAGCACAACATTCCCGCCTTCAAGCCTGCCAAGTCCTTTATGCAGGAAATCAAGTGATGTACGGAGCCTTCCGTTCCACAACAGCATTCCATATTTCAAACCCATTTAATTCATACAACTATGCCCAGCGGTAAGAAGAAGAAAAGACACAAGATGTCCACCCACAAACGGAAGAAAAGACTGAGAAAGAACCGTCATAAGAGCAAATAACCATCTCAGGCCTGAACAAGGCACAGCTCTTATTCCGTTTAACCCCAAAAATGTGTCAAGAGCAATGAAGCGCTGCATGGTGCGGTTTGCTTTTGGCGCATTTTTTCCATGGAATCGTTTATGACCAGCGAAGTAATCGTCGATGTACAGCCCAAAGAGATTTCCATCGCGCTGCTCGAAGACAAGAAACTCGTCGAGTTTCAGAAAGAGGGCAGGGCGGAGCACTTCTCCGTGGGCAACATCTATTACGCTAAAGTCCGCAAGCTCATGCCCGGACTCAACGCCTGCTTCGTGAACGTCGGTTACGAGCGCGACTCGTTCCTCCACTATCTCGACCTCGGGTTGAACTACCGCGCGCTCAGCAAATATCTCGAACTCGTCGGTGACGGCCGACGCAGCAACGTGCCCCTGACCAAAGCCATGGGGCAGGCAGCGCTCGAAAAGGAGGGTAGCATACAGAGTATTCTCAAGACGGGCGACGAAATACTGGTGCAGATTGTCAAAGAACCCATCTCGACGAAAGGTCCTCGCGTGACTTGCGACATCTCCTTTCCGGGACGCTTTTTGGTGCTCGTACCCTTTGGCGACAAAATCTCCGTATCGTCTAAGATAAAAAGTGCGGCCGAGCGCGCGCGGCTCAAGCAGCTGCTGCAAAGTATCAAGCCCAAAGGTTTCGGCGTTATCATCCGAACGGTGGCAGAAGGCAAGCGCGTGGCCGAACTGGATGCCGAGCTCAAGGTGCTCGTCAGCCGGTGGGAGAGCGTCATCAAAAAGGTGGTGCGGGCACGCCAGAGTGAACAGAAGTTACCTATTCTCGCTTTCGAGGAGACCAGCAGAACCGTGGCCCTCCTCCGTGACCTTTTTAACCCCTCGTATGAGAACATCTATGTCAATGACCAGGATGTCTTCAATGAAATCAACGACTACGTGGGGCTCATCGCCCCTGACCGCAAACACATTGTCAAGCAGTATAATGGCAATGTGCCCATCTTTGATAACTTCTCCGTCACCAAGCAGATAAAGACTGGTTTCGGTCGCACCGTCACCTACAAACACGGGGCCTACATGATTATCGAGCACACCGAGGCCCTGCATGTCGTGGATATCAACAGCGGCAACCGTTCCAAGTCGCCTGACGGCCAGGAGGCCAATGCCCTTGACGTCAACCTCGGGGCTGCCGACGAACTGGCCCGCCAGTTGCGACTGCGCGACATGGGCGGCATCATCGTGGTTGACTTCATCGACATGGCACAGCCCGAAAGCCGCCAAAAACTTTATGAGCGCATGGTTGAGAACATGAAGAACGACCGTGCGAAGCATAACATCCTGCCCCTCTCCAAGTTTGGCCTGATGCAGATTACCCGGCAGCGCGTACGTCCGGCGATGGATGTCCATGTCGAGGAGACCTGTCCCACTTGTGGCGGCACCGGCACCATCAAGTCAAGCCTGCTCTTCACCGACACGCTCGAGAGCAAGATACAGTTTGTTACCCAAACTTTGGGAATCAAAAAACTCCGACTTCACGTTCATCCCTTCGTGGCAGCCTATATCAACCAAGGTGTCATCAGCCTGAAACGCAAATGGCAGATGAAGTATGGCCTTGGCCTCCGTGTGGTGCCCAACCAGCAACTGGCCTATCTCCAGTATGTCTTCTACGGGCCCAATGGCGAGGAGATAGATATGAAAGAAGCCCACGAGATGAAATGACCCCTATCTGTGTGGCTGTGCCGTAACGCAAGATTCCTGCACAGTCTTCACAACCCGAATAAAGGGCTGCCCCCTGCCTGTGATGGCGCGGGGCAGCCCTTTGCGTTGGTCATAAATCTTTTGCCTTTCAGCCTGTGAGACTCACGGTTCTTCCGTGGCTATCACCTGGTCGGCATGTGTCTTGGTCTTGATTTCTTTCGGGCCGAAGATGCGGGTGATGTGCCCCGTCTCGTCGATGAGGAAGGTGGTGCGGAACACACCCATGTAGGTGCGGCCGTACATCTTCTTCTCGCCCCATACGCCAAAGGCCTCGAGCCACACTTTCTCCGTGTCGGCGATGAGAGGGAAGGGTAGGGCGTTTTTGGCGATGAAGTTCTGGTGCGAGCGTTCGGAGTCGGGGCTGACGCCCAGAATGGCATAGCCCTTGGCCTGTAAGGTCTCGTAGCGGTCGCGGAAACTGCATGCCTCGGCTGTGCAGCCCGACGTGCTGTCTTTGGGGTAGAAGTAAAGGGCCAGTTTTTGGCCGCGGTAGTCGTCGAGCGAAATTTCGCGGCCATCCTGGTCGCGTCCCGTCAGGGAGGGGATAAGGTCACCTGTTTGCATGAGGGAAAGCGTTTGTGGTTTTATGATAGGTGTATTGTGGGGTCGGTATGACGGAGCCCTTAATGGTGGGCTGGGGTAGGGCGCAGACTATCTCTCTGGCAGACTGTTGATGAGGTCGTCCTTCCCCTCATCCAGCAGATGCAGGATGAGTTCGCCGAAGAGCGTGTTGGCCCAGGCGAACCAGTGGCGCGTAAACTTACGGTCGTCGTCCTTGTGGTAAGCCTCGTGCATGAACATGGTGCCCGCATCCGTGCGCATCAGGCGCGTCAGACATTCGGCTATCTCGCTGTCGTCCGTGCTGGTCAGCGCCTGCACGATGGTGCTCATCGGCCATACATAGTCCATTCCCACATGCGGGCCGCCAACGCCCTCTCCTGCTTTGCCGGCAAAGAAGTAGGGGTTGGCCTCCGACAGGACGAACCGGCGCGTGCGGACGTAGGTCTTGTCTTTCGGGTCGATGCCAGCGATGTAGGGCAGCGACAGCAGCGACGGCACGTTGGCATCGTCCATCACCAGCGCGCTGCCTCGGGCGTCCACCTCGTAGGCGTAGATGCGGCCATACTCCGGGTGGCGCACCGTGCCCCATTCGCGCAGTCCCCTTTCGATGCCTTCCGCCAACTGTTGACAGCGCGCCGCACGGGCCTCGTCGTGCCATGTCGTGCGCAGCAGACTGGCCATGCGCTTGAGTGTGTGGACCGCCATCAGGTTGCCCGGGATGTTGAACGGCAGCACGTTGCTGTCGTCCGAGGGGCGGAAGGCCGAGGCAATTAGGCCGCAGGGCCGTCCAGGATGCCCCAAACCGTAGTTGGAACGTGTGTCGTGCAGGGCGTGCGTCGTGCGTGCAAACTTGTAGGTGCGCCATCCGCTGCCGTCCGCCTGCTGCTCCATCGTGGTCAACACCTTATCGAGTGTCGGCGCCAGCAGATGGTCCGCTACCGAGACGTCAGTGGTCGCGTCGATGTAATCGCAGAGCAGCAGCAGGGGGTAACACTGCGAATCCAGTTCGTACTTCCGCTCATATACCCCAGGCAGCATCTTCGTGTAGTCCTTGCTCCAAGCCCAACTCATGCTGTCTGGACTCTGGCAAAAAGCGTTGGCATAGGGGTCGATGAGCAGGCAGCGCAAGGCCCGGCGCACCACGCCGCGCAGCATATGGCGCAGGTGCTCGTCTTCGCGGGCGAAGCGCATGTAGGGCTTGACCTGTGCCGAGGCATCGCGCAGCCACATGGCTGGTATATCGCCCGTGATGACGAAGGTGTCATCATCGCCATCCTCGAGTAGGCGGTAGTCGATGGTCGTGTCGAGCGTGTTGGGATAGCAGTTAATGAACATCTGCCGCAGGTAGGGGTGCTTGATGCGTGCCGCCGCTTCGGCGATGGCACGTTCTATCGCTTCCGAGTAGAAGGTGCGCGTCGTAGGGCGGCAAGCCCGCAGTGTGTCGGCTGGCAGCGGCGCAGTGGAAGCCATGTCCGTCAGTGGGCAGCCCGCCAGCAGGACGGTAATCAGGATATGGCGTGGCAGTGAAGTCATGGTGTATAAGGTCTGTTAGAGATAAAGGATTTGTGTAACCGCCCCTTGCTCGCTCCGTAGAGCAGCGCAGGCGGCAGCCGCTGTAAAGGTACAAAAAGAAGGACAACCGCGCGGCCTGTCGCGCTAGAAACTGTGTCAGATATTGGCTTGCGAAAGTCTGGCGACGCCGGCAGAGTCCGTGAAGGACCATTCCAGTCCCGCACCCGGCAAGATTCTTACGGCATTATTCGTCTGCCCAAACAAAAAGTAGTAAGTTTGTAGCGAAATAAAAACACACCACGCACAATGAATAAGCGCATCCTCTTTCCCCTCTTTGCCGCCGCCGTTACTCTGACGGCTGGCGCGCAAGACTACCAGCAGACCGACCAATACCTGCAGAAAGTGGCTAAAGGTCAAGTCTCCGCTCAGGCCGCAGCCCCCTCCACCACCATCCGGGCCGACCAGGTCGCAGCCGCTCGCCATCACCTTTGGCAGCAGTGGGTGCAGGCCTTGAAGGCCAACGGTGAGACCCGCCTGCCCGCCGATACCCCGCTCTCGGCCCCCGCTACAGGCCATTTGGCCATCCCCGATAGTTTGGAGCCCAACGCTGTGATGCCCTTCTATTGGGGCACGAAGGGCAACATCGCCCAGAGCAGTCGCACGTCCATCCCTACCTTCATCGACCTGCACGGCTCAGGGCCGAAGGCGCACGAATGGGAGGCAACCTTAGGGTGGGCACAGCGCTTTGCCGATGGCCCCTCGCGCTATTTCATCCCTCAGATTCCTCAGGAAGGCAAGTACTATCGCTGGTGGCATCGCAGCAAGCAGTGGGCTTGGGCCTGGCTGTGGCGACGCCTCATGGCCGACGCATCGGTTGACCCCGACCGCGTCTATCTCTTTGGCGTCTCTGAAGGGGGCTACGGCAGCCAGCGATTGGCCTCGTTCTATGCCGACTACCTTGCTGCTGCCGGACCGATGGCAGGTGGAGAACCTCTGCAGAACGCTCCCGCCGAAAACCTGGCCCATGTGGGCTTCAGCCTGCTTACCGGTGAGAAAGACCTGATGTTCTGTCGTAACCAATACACCCGAACCACGGGCCTTGCTCTCGATAGTCTCGAACGTGTATATCCCGGACTCTACACCCATCGTGTCGAACTCATTCCAGGAAAGGGTCACGGCATCGATTACTCTCCCACCACCACTTGGCTCATGCAGTTCCGCCGCAATGCACGGCCCACTCACTTCATTTGGGAAGACTACGAGATGGACGGTCTGCACCGCAACGGCTTCTATAATCTGCGCGTCGATCAGCGCCCCTCCGACTCACTCCGTACACGCTATGACGTGCGTATCGGCGATGACGGCGTCATCGACGTCGAGGCCCGTCTTGTAGAGTATATCCCGCTGGAGAAAGACCCGCGCTGGCAGTTTACCCTGCGTTGGCACAAGCGGTTTAAGCCTGCCACGGGAGGCCAGTTCACCCTCTTTCTGGACAACGACTTGGGCGGTCTGGACCGCAAGATTACCGTTCGCGTCAATGGCAAGGTGGTCTTCAAGGGCAAACCCAAGACTGACCTGAAACACATGGCCGAGAGCATCGCCCTTTATGGCGACCCGCGCCGCGTCTTCCCCGCCGCCGTGACGGTGAAATATTGAGTAAATCCCTTAACTCCATCATCAATAACACGATTCTATGAAAGGTATCGTTTTGGCGGGTGGTTCGGGCACACGCCTGTACCCCATTACCAAGGGTGTGAGCAAACAGCTCATTCCTATCTTCGACAAACCGATGGTCTATTACCCCATCTCGGTGCTGATGTTGGCAGGCATTCGAGACATCCTCATAATCTCCACGCCCCAAGATCTGCCCGGCTTTAAGCGCCTTTTGGGCGATGGCAGCGACTACGGTGTCCGTTTCCAATATGCCGAGCAGCCTTCACCCGATGGTCTGGCCCAGGCATTCCTCATCGGTGAGGAGTTTATCGGCGACGACAGCGTCTGTCTGGTGCTGGGCGATAATATCTTCCACGGTAGCGGATGGCGCACCATGCTCCGCGAAGCCGTCCGTACTGCAGAAGAAGATCACCGCGCCACCGTCTTTGGTTACCGTGTCAACGACCCCGAGCGCTACGGCGTGGTCGAGTTTGACAGTGAGGGCCGCTGCGTCAGCATCGAGGAGAAGCCCGCCCAGCCCAAGAGCAACTACGCCGTCGTCGGTCTCTATTTCTACCCCAACAAGGTGGTTAGCATAGCCAAAACCATAAAGCCCTCGGCCCGTGGCGAACTGGAAATCACTACCGTCAACCAGCGTTTCCTGGAAGACAATGAACTGATGGTGCAGACCCTCGGCATAGGCTTTGCCTGGCTCGACACAGGTACGCACGACAGCCTAAGTGAGGCCTCCACCTTCATCGAAGTGCTGGAGAAACGCACTGGCCTTAAGGTGGCCTGCCTTGAAGGCATTGCCCTGAAGCAGGGGTGGATAAGCCCCGACCGTCTGCGTGAGATTGCCCGTCCAATGGCCAAGAACGCCTACGGCCAGTATCTGCTCAAGATGGCCGACGAATACGAACGCTGATTTCCACGCAGTAACCACTGCCGCCTGCCGTGACACCGACATGATGAAAGCTCCCGACTACCACCTCCTCATTCTTAGCGCACTGGCCGCCACGGCTCTCATGCCTCCGGCGGCCCGTGCGCAGCAGGTTGGTACGCAGTCGGTGCCCCTCTGCTATGACCGTGTGCGTCGCATGGACCAGGTGGCGGCAGGCGGACACCTGCTCATCGGCGCCATTGTGCCCGCAACGGCACAGTTTCGCTTGATGCAGACCGCCGACGTCAGCGGTCGTTACCGCAAGTCCATCGGCCTGAGCACCTTCGATACCGCACTGGGTGGCGATGTCGATGCCAGCAAGGTGGCCGACCGCGTGTGGCGTCTGACCCCCGTTGCCGACGGCCGCTATGTGCTCCAGGCCACCGATGGCCGCTACCTGCGCGGGACTCGCGGCAGCGAAAGTGCTACCGCCCTCATGCTCAGCACCACCGACAGTACGCTGTGGACACTGCAGGCCGATGCCGACGGCACCTTTGCCCTGAGTCACACCGACGGCGGTCAGCCGCGCTACGTCACGCTTTACGAGCACGGTGCGCAAACCCACTACTACGGCTGTTATGCCAGTGCGACGGCTACCGATAGTCGGCGGCTCATGCTCTATTTGGGGCGAACCGAGGTTCATCCTGGTGCTACGCTTCCTGCACCAGCCGACAGTGCCCGACTGGCTATCGCCGTTCAAGCCAACGGCCAGACCACTCTGGCCCAAATGGGAGGAGAAATGATGGACGGCGAGGCCTTGCTCCTCACGGACGGCAGTGTGGCGCCCGACAGCCCCCTTGGCGTCTGGACATGCCGCAGACAGACTGACAGCACCTTCGTGCTCTGCGATACCACCGGCGCCTGCCTCAACGATCGCTTTGCCGTTCAGCAGGCCCCCTTTGTTTGGACGTTGCGCCAAGCCGGACTGACTACCGCCAGTGGCGACCTTCGCCTCATGGTGCAGGACAATGGGCGTTTTGCTGCCGTGCTGCCCCACGAAGCCGTCGGCCATAGCGTGGCCACGTTGCTCCCCGTCGGCGAAACCCCCAGTTTGAGCCTGGAGGGTGACACTCGGACGCTCAGCGGCGCATGGAGCGCCAACGCCCTGGCCACTCTGCCGTGGACCGCCACCACCACGCTCGACCTGACCCATATCGCCTTGCCGCGAGTGCCGGCTGACTTCCGCGAACGACCCGCCGACCGCACGACCTACATCCTCGTCTCCGCAGCCGAGGCCGCCGCCGTGCCCGCTGCGTGGTCCATGACCCTCGCCTGCAATGCCGACCGTCCTGAAGATGACGCCGTCCTGCTCACGCCGACCGTCCTTGCCGACCGTCAGGCCTTCACCCCGCCCCGAGCTTTCCGCTATGCCGCAGGACAGTTGGTCTACTGCCGTCAGGTCCATGCCGATGGCGGGTGGGAGACACTCTGCCTGCCCTTCGACGCCCACGTCCCCGCTGACTTCGTCGTCGAGACCTACGAAGGCCGTGACGGCATCAGTCTGGCCTTCCATCAAGCGTCCGCCATCCGTGCCCACCAGGCCTATCTGCTCTGTTACACCGGCGCGGCTGGTGCAGCGAGCAACGACTTTGTCGTTCAGGCTTCTGAGGACGGGCGCATCGGCGCAGACGCCCCAGCCTCCGATACCCCTTTCTTCGGCACCTATAGTGGCCTCAAAGTCCTTTCTGCCGACGAGGGCCTGTACCTGCTCAACGCTGATGGCTCAGCCTTCGTCCGCGCCGCTGCTGGCAGTAGCCTTCCTTCCTTCCGGGCCGCCCTGCGCCAGCCGGGGCAGAAGGCCAGTCGCCTACAACTGTCGCATGGCGGCCTACAGCCCGATGCCGTGCCCACGGTCGCCGGCGAAGTCCAGTCGGACGACAGTCCGTTGTACGACCTGACGGGCCGCCGTGTGCGCCATCCCAGCGGCGGCCTCTACCTCGTTCATGGCCGTAAGGTCGTCGTGACGCCCCATGGTCGGGCAGTGCCGCGGTGACCTAAAGTGCACACACATCTTATATAAAGAGAATAACCCCATTACTCACCCTAAGCCAGTCTGTAACCATGACCATAGCCGTAGATTTCGATGGAACCATCGTTGAGCATCGCTACCCCGAGATAGGCAAAGAACTGCCTTTTGCCACAGCTACCCTGCGCCGTCTTATTGATGACGGCCACAAACTTATCCTGTGGTCCGTGCGCGAGGGCCAACTTCTAGACGATGCCGTCGAGTGGTGCCGCAAGCGGGGCGTGGTCTTCTACGCTATCAATCGCGACTATGACGAAGACACGCCCGAGAAGAACGCCTCCTATTCGCGCAAGCTCAAGGTGAGCATGTTCATCGACGACCGCAACGTGGGCGGCCTGCCCGACTGGGGTACCATCTACCGCATCATAAACGAGCGCGTGTCCTATGCCGACATCCTCCTTGAAGAGCCTGCATCCGGTCCGTCGCGCAAGAAAGGCTGGTGGCCCTTCTGACCGTCCGCCGTGTCTGACGATGGGGCCATAACAATCCCCCAATACCTAAACCCCTGAACGATATTAAAGATGAAAAAGATATTTTCCGCGGCGCGCCTCCGCGAGATTGACGCTGCCACCGTGCGCGAAGAGCAAATCTCCTCGCTCGATCTGATGGAGCGCGCTGCCGCAGCCTTCTGCGAAGCCTTTTGCCGGCGGTGGAAGGCGCCCGCCGAGGTGGCCGTCTTTGCCGGCCCAGGCAACAACGGCGGCGACGCTCTGGCCATAGCGCGCATCCTCCATGGCAGCGGCTACCACGTCCGCGCCTACCTGTTCAACACCACAGGCAATCTCAGCGCCGACTGTGCCGCCAACAAGGAACGCCTCATCGCGGCTGTGCCCGATATGTTCATTGAGGTGACCCAACGCTTCGAACCGCCGCAGATCGGTCGCGACACCATCATCATCGACGGCCTCTTTGGCAGCGGACTGATGCGCCCGCTCACCGGCGGCTTCGCCTCATTGGTCAAGATGCTCAACGACAGCCCTGCCACCCGTGTGTCTATCGACATCCCCTCCGGCCTCACCGTCGATGGCCAGTTTGCCCATGAGGGTGCACCCCATATCCATGCTCACTACACCATCACCTTCCAGTTGCCTAAGCAGGCCATGCTTTTGGCCGATGCATCAGCCACGATGGGCCATGTGGAGATTGTGGATATTGGCCTGAACGAGAAAACCATCGAGCAGACCCCGGCCGACACCTTCCTCTTCGCCCCGGCCGACCTGTCGCCAATGCTGGTGGCCCGTCCGCCCTTTGGACACAAGGGTACCTTTGGCCATGCCCTGCTCATCGCCGGCCGCTACGGCATGGCCGGCGCCGCTATCCTCGCCGCTCGGGCTTGTCTGCGCAGCGGCGTGGGCAAACTGACTGTCCATACGCCACTGATGAACAACGACGTGCTCCAGGTGGCCGTCCCAGAGGCCGTGCTCCATCACGACAGTGCCGACATGGTCTTTGCTACCGCTGTGCCCACCGCGGGTTATGACGCCCTTGCCATTGGTCCCGGACTAGGTACGGACAAGGCATCGGCTCTGGCGCTCTTCGACCAGATGGTGCTCACCGAATGCCCCTTGGCCATCGACGCCGACGGCCTGAACCTGTTGGCCTCGCGCACCGACTTGTACGGTCGCATACCTCGCGGCGCCGTGCTCACGCCTCATCCCGGCGAACTGCGTCGCCTGTGCCGCACCACTGACGATTCCGACTTCGCCGTGCTCTCTGCCGCACGCACCATGGCCATGGAGCGTGGCGTCTATGTCGTGCTCAAGGGCCACTATACCGCCATCCTCACCCCCGAGGGAAAGACCTATTTCAACACCACGGGCAATTCGGGCATGGCTACGGCCGGCAGCGGCGATGTGCTCACGGGCATCATTCTGGCCTTTATGGCGCAGCACTACAACCCCTTTGCCGCCGCCATCCTCGGCGTCGGCATCCACGGGCTGGCTGGCGACTTGGCCGCACGCCAGCTGGGAGAGGATAGTATGACGGCACAGGACATCATTGCCTGTCTGCCCGAAGCCTTTAAGAAAATCCGAAACAATCACCAATCCTGACTATATCATGCACAAAGGTATATGCTTGGCCCTGCTGGGCCTGGGCAGCGTGCTCACCACAGCCGCCCAAACCGAAGTTTCTACCTATACGCCGGGCATCACGCCCAACGGTATCACCTATTTCCTGCCGCGCACTGGCCTTCACCTGACCATCACCGCGCGCCGCACGTCCTACACACCGGGAGAATATGCCGCCTATGCTGAGCGCTACCTGCGTCAGAAGGGCGTGGTGCAGAAGGCGTATGACGAATGGGAACTGACGGGCATCTCCATCGTCGGCTATGGCGAGGCTGACCCTACCAAGGCCTTCACCATTGCCCTCAATCCCAAAACCTCGGCGCCTCTGGTGGCCCTTGCCCCTGATGGTCGCTTGTTGGCTGTCAATGCCGACCAGGCGCCTGTCATCCCCGCGCTCAGTACGCCGTCGGTCACCCCCGACCCCGTGTCGAAGGTGCGTGGTGCCGACTATAAGACGGAGGAAATACTCTCGGCTGGTAGTAAGGCCAAGATGGCCGAACTCACCGCGGCTGAAATCTACGACATACGCGACAACCGCTCCTTGCTCACCAAGGGACAAGCCGACTTTATGCCTAAGGATGGCGAACAACTCCGCCTCATGCTGGCTCAGCTCGACGAGCAGGAAGAGGGCCTGCTCCAGTTATTCCGCGGAACGAGCACGAGCGAGACGCACGTCTTCACCCTCGATTATGTGCCGCAGGGTGACGTGGATCGCTACGTCCTCTTCCGCTTCTCCAAGCACCTGGGACTGGTGGGCCGCGATGACGTGGCTGGTGTGCCCTATTATATCAGCGTGACTGACCTGCATGCCCTGCCTGCCGAACAGAGCGACCCCAAGGCCAAGTCTGGCAAGCCTGTGCAGGACCTGCGCTATATTGTACCTGGTAAGGCCAATGTTGTCATCAGCCGCGATGATGCCACGCTCTACACGGGCACCTTCGTCATGGGGCAGTATGGCCGCATCGAGCATCTCGGCGGCGACCTGTTCAACAAGAAATACACCACCCGCGTATGGCTGTCGCCCGAGAATGGCGGCGTCACGAAGATTGAGGCCGACCAGCCCTGATAAGGGTCTGCCGGATTATTCGCGCTTTTCCGCTCGCGTTATCCGAGCGAACACGTTATCCGTGCGAAAACACTCGCGCTCGTCCAACAAAGTGCCGTGAGCCTCCCTACATAAAGCCCGTGGCCTTCCTATATATATGGAAGGTCGCGGGCTGTTCATAAGCCGGGCGAGATGGCAGACTGACAAGAACGATGAGACGCAGCGTTAAACTATGTAAACGACGGAAATACAAGCCGCTGACGATGACCATTGCTAACCTCGAGGTAAGTAGGGTACCCGTTGGTTTCGTCTTGTGTGTCTGACGTGAAGGTTGTACTTTTGCCGAACAAACCAATACAGTTGCTATATGGAAAATCAAGAAAAGAAAGCCCCGTATTCGCTCATGAATGCGGGTGACCTGAGCCGGTTTGAAGGCAAGGTATTTGTGAAGGAAACGTTGCAGACCAGCGGCGTCGAACTCTCTTTGGGCAGTATGCAGCCGGGTAAGGCTACGCCATTTCAGCACTATCACAAGCAGAACGAAGAGGTGTATGTGGTGGTGAAGGGCGAAGGCGTTATGTCCCTCGATGGCGAAGATGTGGCCTTGAAGAGCGGCAGCGTGCTGCGCGTGTCGCCAAGTGTGCACCGCTGTCTGCGCTGCCAGGGCAGTGCCCCCATGGTGTATCTCTGCATTCAGGCCCGCGAAGGCTCGCTGGAGGGTTATACGCTTACCGATGGCGTGATTTGCTGACTCAGGCGGCTGACGCGCCTTTGGTGATACCGGCACCACTTCTTTCCAAACCGGTCGGCAATATCACGGCAGAAACGCCGTTATGTATGAAAGAACAACTGCATAGACGAAGAATATGATAGGCAACGAACTGCGTGACAAGATGTTCCCCGACTGCCCCGTGCGCAATGTGTTGGCGCGGACCGGCGATAAATGGTCGCTGCTGGTGATGCACGAGCTGGCGAAGAGCGGTGCCCCGATGCGCTTTGGCATACTCCACAAGAGTTTGCCCGATATCTCGCAGAAAGTGCTGACGCAGACGTTGCGGCGGTTGGAGGAAGATGGCTTTGTGCGCCGAACGGTGTATGCCGACGTACCGCCGCGTGTGGAGTACGACCTTACGCCGCGCGCCTTGTCGTTCCTTGAGGCGTGCCGGCCGATGATAGAGTGGGTGATGGCCCACTTTGCTGAGATAATGACTTCGCGCCAACGGTACAGAGGTGAATAGGATGGGTGCAACCTCACATAAGCAGCCTCCACATAGACGCCGGCGCCGCCCGAACCTCATGACTCGGGCGTGATTACTCACGAAACAGCGAGCGGTTTGTCAACATCTTGACAAACCGCTCGCTGTAGTACACTCTCAGGGGCTCGAACCCTGGACCCACTGATTAAGAGTCAGTTGCTCTACCAACTGAGCTAAGAG
>CAMGHE010000048.1 GCA_946055775.1 uncultured Bacteroidales bacterium | reverse complement strand
GCCGTTCTGGGGCTTGAGCACCCAGTGGTTCTCGTCGGGGAAGAGGAGGAGTTGGGCGTCGATGCCGCGCAGACGGGCAGCCGAGAAGGCGCTCTGTGCCTGTGTGTATTCTATGCGGAAGTCCTTCTGACCATGGATGCAGAGGATAGGGGTGTCCCAACGATCGACGTAGAGGTGGGGCGAGTGGGCGAAGGCGCGTTGCATCTGACCTTCGGCATTACGCAGCCAGGGGGCGGACTTGAGGTCCCAGTTGGCAAACCACATTTCTTCGGTCTCGACATACTGCTGCTGGGTGTTGAAGATGCCATCGTGCGAGATGAAGCACTTGAAGCGCTTGTCGTGGTTGCCAGCCAGCCAATAGACGCTGTAGCCGCCGAAACTGGCGCCGACGGCACCGAGACGCTCGCGGTCCACATACGGTTCCTTGGCAATGTCGTCGATGGCCGAGAGGTAGTCGCGCATGCACTGGCCGGGATAGTCGCCGCTGATGCTCTCGAGCCATTCCATGCCGAAGCCGGGCAGTCCGCGGCGGTTGGGAGCGATGACGATATAGCCGTTAGCGGCCATAATCTGGAAGTTCCAGCGATAGCTCCAGAACTGGCTGACGGGCGACTGCGGACCGCCCTCGCAGAAGAGCAGGGTGGGGTACTTCTTGTTCGGGTCGAACTGTGGCGGATAAATCACCCAGCACAGTTCCTCCTTGCCATCCGTGGTCTTGACCCAGCGCTCGCGCACTTCGCCCCAGTCGAGGGCGTCATACGTCGGCTTGTTCTCGGCCGTGAGGGGGATGACCTGCGTGAGGCGGCCTTTCTTGTCTAAGTTGATGGCAAATATCTCGTCGGCACGGCTCATGCTGTGGCGCTTCACTACGAGGCGGCGGCTGCCGGCGCAGCCCACCAGGACATAGTCGGCCACGTCGTCGGTCAGAGCCTGCACCTTGCCGTCAAGGTCGGTGCGGTAAACGTTCGTGCGTCCGTGCCATACGCCGGTGAAGTAGAGCGTGCGGCTGTCGTCGGCCCAAGCAAACTCGTTCACGCCGCTTTCAAACGATTCGGTGACGTAGGTCTTGCGGCCCGTGGCCAAGTGAAGGACGCACAGACGGGTGCGGTCGCTCTCGTAGCCATCGCGGGCCATGCTGGTCCAGGCAATGTATTCGCCGTTGGGCGAGAACTGCGGCTGCTGGTCGTAGCCTACGTTATAGTCGCCATCAAGGTGGTTGATGGGCTGGTCCTCCATGGTGCGGGTGGGGTCAAAGTCGGGGGCAACGAAGCCTTCGGGCTTGCAAAGATTGGTCGTTTTGCCAGTGGCGACGTCGTAGAGGAAGATGTCGCTGTCGGTGCTCACGGCATAGGCCACGCCCACCTTCTTGCGGCACGAGTAGGCAATTTTTGTGCCCGTAGGGTCCCAGGCCAGTTCCTCCACGCCGCCGAAGGGCAATGAGGGGCATTCGTAGGGCTCGCCTTCAAGCATGTCCTTGGCTTCGGTGATACGGCCGTTGATGACGCGCGCCACGAAGGGGTGGGGCACAGCGGTGACATACTGGTCCCAGTGTTTGTACATCAGGTCGTTGATGACCATGCCGCTCGACAGGGGCAGGTCGGGCTCCTTGGCGGCGATGGAATGGTTCTGCGGCACGCTCTTCACCAGGATAACGCGGCTTCCATCGGGCGAGAAGCGGTAGCCGTCTATGCCCTCGGCCTCGTCGGACATCTGGCGGGCATCGCTGCCGTCGAGATTGGCCGACCATACCTGCATCGTGCCCGAGGCGGCCGACATGTAGGCGATGCGCTGGCCACCGGGGAGGACAGTGGGCGAGTAGGCGTTGACCAGGATGGGTGCCGTAGTGGCCGTCTGGCTGCCGTCGGTGGGGCAGGTGCGGATGATGCTCTGCGACTTGTTCTTTTCGATGCTATAGTAGGTGACGCTGTAAAACGCCTGTTTGCCGTCGGGCGTGAGGCTGACGTCACCGATGCGGCCCATGCTCCACAGCGCCTCGGGCGTGAGGCGGCGCGACGACAGGTCGGCCGTGGGCTGCACGAAGGTCGGCGTGCTGTTCGACGTCTGAGCCTGTGCGGCAACATCGGGAGTGGTAAGCGTGAGGGCTGCTGCCATAAACAAAAGTGGGGCTTTCACGATATAGGTTTCAATAAACGGGACAGCCCGTAGCGTCGTGTTGACTGTTCTACGGGCGTCCTATGGGTGAGAAGTGTTATTTGTTATTCTGGCGCTTGCGCTGTGCGTCCATCATGGCGGCTTGCTTGTTCAGTGCCTCCAGACGTGCGGCAAGGCCGCGGGGCTTCTTGTTGGGGTCGTTCTGGTTGGCCTTGTAGTTGGCTTCCAGTTTGGCCAAGAGGGCGGCATCGTCCGTGCGGCGGCGCAGGTACCACATGGTCAGGATGCTGGCCAGAAGCGAGATGAAGTAGTAGTAGTTCAGGCCCGAGGAGTACTTGTTCAGCATGAAGAAGAAGAGGATGGGCATGAGGTACATCATCCACTGCATCACCTTCATCTGCTGTGCCTGCTCGCCCGACATCGACTCGCGTTGCTGGCGCATGGTCATATAGGAATAGACGAGCTGAGTGACGCTGAAGAGCAGGCAGAACAGGCTCAGGTGGTCGCCGATGCCCCAAATCTCCGTGCCGAAGTCGATGAGCGAATCGTAGGTGGAGAGGTCCTCGGCCCAGAGGAAGCCCTGCTGGCGCAGTTCGATGGCGTTGGGCACGAAGTTGAACATCGCAATCCAGATGGGCATCTGTATGAGCATGGGCAGGCAGCCGCCCATGGGGCTCACGCCATACTGCGAGTAGAGCGTCATCATCTCCTGCTGCTTCTTCATGGCGTCTTCCTTGTTGGGATACTTGCGCGAAATCTCGTCCACCTTGGGCTTGAGCACGCGCATCTTGGCCGTGCTGAGGAAGCTCTTCCGCGTGGGAGCATAGACGATGATGCGCATCAGGATGGTGATGAGCAGGAGCACGATGCCCATCGGCAGGCCCAGACGGGTCAGGAAGTCGAAGACGTAGATGGTAAAGAAACGGTTGATCCAGCGGATGATAGGCCAGCCAAGGTAAACCAGTGTCTCAAGGTCATACTCCTTGTCGCTCAAACTGCACTTGTCCATCGACTTGAGCAGGTTAAACTGGTTTGGACCGTAGTAGAACTGCAACGTCGTGGCCTTCTGCCCCGTGGCGTCAAAGGGTATGGTCATGGCGGCCTCGTAGCGCTTGAGGTACTGCTGCTGACCGTTGTCGCGCTCGGCTTTGGTCAGTTCGCGGTGCTGCAGGCTGGTGAGCAGGGCATTGTCTAAAGCGCCGTTGGGGCAGAGCATCACCGATGAGAAGTACTGGTTCTTGAAGGCCACCCAATCTACGGGACCTTCGGCCAGCTCTTGGTCGTTGCTGGTGTCGCTCAGTTTCTCGGTATCGCCGTCTGAGAGTTTGTAGGTCAGGGCCGAGTACTGGTTTTCAAAGTAGAAACCCTTCTCGTGCTGACGGATGTTCTGGTACCAGTTGATGGCCAGATTCTGACGACCGGCCGGCAGGTGACGCGCCAGACCGCCCTCGGCAGCGATGCTCATGTTGAGCATGTAGTTGTCGCCGGGCATGAGGCTGTAGGTGATGGCCAGTGCCGACGAGTCAGCGGCGATGACGCGGAGCGTGGCCGTGGTATCGCTGACGGCGACTTTAGTAAACACGCAGTCGAGGGTGTTGATAGTGCCCTGTTTTGTGGAGAGTCCTAAGTTGAGCGCGGCGTCCTGACCTTCGGTAGAGTAGAGTAGCAGGGGCTTCTCCTCGTCATTACGGAAGTCGGTGTACGAACGGTAGTTCTTCAGATAGACGCGGCTCACCATGCCGCCCTTCGGACTGATATGAATCTCCAGGTTGTCGTTGCTCAGGACGATGGCGGCGGTGTCGGGTGCGGTGGCCGTGCTGTCGTTGGCGGCGTTGATGGCAAAGAGCGAGTCGGTCAGTACCTTTTCCTGTGCGGGCTCTGCCGGCTGTTCGGGCTGGCGCTGCTCCTGTTGGGCTACTTCCTGCTTCCGGGGCGGCTTCTGTCCGCTGTTCCAGAAACTGAAACCGATGAGTACGGCCACAATAAGGACGAGGCCGATGATGGTGTTTTTATCCACGGGGATGGAATGGGGTTAAATGGATGATTGGGTTTGACAATGAATAAGGAAGCGCGGTTGGCGGTACGCTCGAAGAATGTCCGCCAACCGCATCTCTCAAAATGTTTACTGATTTATAGCGGCCTTGACGAAGTCGAGGAAGAGGGGGTGGGGCTTGAGCACCGTGCTCGAGTATTCGGGGTGGAACTGCGTACCGATGTACCACTTCAGGTTGGGAATCTCCACAATCTCCACCAGGTCACACTCGGGGTTGACGCCCGTGCACTGCATGCCCTTGGCCTCATATTCGGCACGGTAGTCGTTGTTGAACTCATAGCGGTGGCGGTGACGTTCGCGAATCATTTCCGAGCCGTAGATGGCACGCACGCGGCTGCCCTCGGCCAGACGGCATTCGTAGCCGCCCAGACGCATGGTGCCGCCCATGTTGGTGATATTCTTCTGGTCCTCCATGATGTCGATGACATTGTGCGGCGTCTTGCGCTCCATCTCGGCGCTGTGGGCATCGGCATAGCCAAGGACGTTGCGGGCAAACTCGATGACCATCATCTGCATACCCAGACAGATGCCGAAGGTCGGCTTGTCGGTCTCGCGGCAGTACTGTGCGGCCAGTATCTTACCGTCCGTACCGCGCTGTCCGAAGCCCGGACAGATGACGATGCCCGCCATGGGGGCGAGGGTCTCGGCCACGTTGTCGCGGGTTATTTTCTCGCTGTCTATATAATGTGTCACCACCTTGCGGTCATTGTACGTTCCGGCCTGCGACAGGGCCTCGAGGATGCTCTTATAGGCATCCTGCAGGTCATACTTGCCCACCAAGCCGATGTGCACCTCTTCAGTGGCCTTGTGGCGGCGGTCCAGGAACGAGCGCCAGGGACCCAGTCCCGGTGTTTCGCCCACCGGCATGTCCAGTTTTCTCAGGATGGTGGCGTCAAGACCCTGTTCCTGCATGCGCAGGGGCACCTCGTAGATGGTGGGCTGGTCCAGGCTCTGTACCACGGCCTCGGGAGCCACGTTACAGAAGGCGGCAACCTTCTTCCGCAAGCCGGCGCTCAGGTCGTGCTCGGTACGAAGTACGAGGATGTCGGGCTGAATACCGATGCTCTGCAGTTCTTTTACAGAGTGCTGCGTCGGCTTCGTCTTCAGTTCGCCGGCTGCGGCCAGATAGGGCACATAGGTCAGGTGCACGCAGACGGCGTCGCGACCCAGTTCCCACTTCAGCTGACGGATGGTCTCGAGGAAGGGGTGGCTCTCAATGTCACCCACGGTACCGCCGATTTCAGTAATAATGAAGTCGTAGTTGCCGTGCTTGCCCAGATAGAGCATGTCGCGCTTGATTTCGTCGGTGATGTGGGGGATGACCTGAATAGTCTTGCCCAGGTAGTCGCCGCGGCGCTCCTTTTCGATGACGCTCTGATAGATACGGCCGGTGGTCACATTGTTGTGCTTGGTCGTCTTGATACCCGTGAAGCGTTCGTAGTGGCCCAGGTCGAGGTCCGTTTCCTGACCGTCGTCCGTCACATAACATTCGCCGTGCTCATAGGGGTTGAGCGTTCCCGGGTCAACGTTGATATAAGGGTCGAACTTCTGGATGGTGATGTTGTAACCACGCGCTTGAAGCAGTTTGCCGATAGACGAGGAAATGATACCCTTTCCAAGTGAGGAGGCAACGCCTCCGGTGACGAAGATATACTTAGTGGCAGCCACGGTAATAATATTTATAGGTGTTTGTAATTTGCTGTCTCGATAGCCTAAAGCCGGCAGTCAAAGTTGTCGGTTAGGCATAAATCGCGGCAAAGTTACTTATTTTTTCTGAATCCTCGGCCTTTTCTGAGAGTTCCTCGTCCGCAATCATACAAATATCAAGATATATACCATTGCGTCGCAACGCATACATATATATATAGATCATGAGCGGCCTCGTAGTAGTGGCATGTCCATTGACGTGCCACTAAGCATGTGTGGCGGCTTCAGCCGGCACGCCCGTAAAACAAGCGGTATTGCGACGGCCGTCGCAATGTGTGCTAGTGCCAAGTCAATGGACATGGCACTACTATTTCGCCGCTTCACGAAATGTATAGCATCATGAGCGGCCTCGTAGTGGTGGCATGTCCATTGACGTGCCACTGAGTACATGTGGCGGCGATAGCCGGCACGCCCGTAAAACAAGCGGTATTGCGACGGCCGTCGCAATACGTGCTAGTGCCACGTCAATGGACATGGCACTACTAACAGGGCTGGCACGCCCGAAGTATACAAGCGATATTGCGACGGGCGTCGCAATGCGTGCTGAGTGCCACGCGGGTGGACATGGCACCACTATTGCGGCGCTTCACGAAATGTATAGCGTCATGAGCGGCCTCGTAGTGGTGGCATGTCCATTGACGTGCCACTAAATACGTGTCGCGGCGATAGCCGGCACGCCCGTAAAACAAGCGGTATTGCGACGGCCGTCGCAATACGTGCTAGTGCCACGTCAATGGACATGGCACTACTAACAGGGCCGGCACGCCCGTAATATAAAAGCGGTATTGCGACGGGCGTCGCAATGGGTTGTGCTGAGTGCCACGTCAATGGACATGGCACTACTAACAGGGCCGGCACGCCCGTAAATATATCGGTATTTCGCCGCTTTAACGCAAAAAAATCACTGAAAAATGTAAATTTCGCCGCCAAAAGGACTGCCATGTCCGCGGCTTTGCCTATATTTGCCCACACAATCAAACATTTTTAACCCTTTAATTATTAACCCCGCGAAACTGTAAGAAGACTATAAATCTCTGACCCTGAAGGCGCTTGTGCGCTCCGAGGGTCGCGACATATTTATCCTGGACTTAGTCCTTGTTTCTCGACTCACTGAAACCGCCAACTTCAATACGTATGAGAGCAAGCGACGAGAGTTCACGTCCCCCATGGGCGTGAACTGTTCGTGCTTTTCTATACGTGAGGCGCTTGGCGGTGCCTAGTGAGCGGAAAAGCCTCGAGCAGTTCCGCCCAATTTTTATTACTATGAAGAAAGCATTCCTTTCTTTGGTGGCCTTCGTCTTCGCCACCGTGTGTTTCGCCCAAGGCTCGCTCCTTGCCACGCTCAGCCATAACGGACAAATCAGCGCCTACTATGGGGCATCGGCCCTGAAGACGGCTTTGGAAGCCGCCGCCGATGGCGACGTCATCACCCTTTCGTCGGGCCAGTTCAACGCCGCCGACATCACCAAGGCCGTCACGCTCCGCGGTGCGGGCATGAGCGTCAGCACCGACTCCCTCCAGACGCACGAATCCACCATCATTCAGGGCGATTACGCCATCAACCTCGCCGATACGCTGCAGGGCCGCATTATCATGGAGGGTATCTATATGAACGGCACGGTGACGTACAAGGGCACAGTGAAGAATGGACAGTTTCTCAAATGCCGTTTCAGTGGTTTGGAATACAGCACCAACAGCAAATTGACCAACACCACCTTTATCCATTGCCGCTTTGCCGACTACTGCCACATCGCCGCCAACTCCAATGCCTATTTTATTAACTGCGTGGTGAATAGGCTGAAGCAGAATTATTCCTCGTCTAATTTGGAGATGGATAATTGTTTTGTGCATTTTGAATACGATGGTACTGGTTACACGCCTGAGGACTGTAATAATACTTATTTCAAGAATTGTATACTATCATATCAGAATACTAGTGGGAAGTATAATAGCTTGCCAACAACATGCGTTGCATACAACTGTGTAGGAATTGGACTGAGAGATAATATCTTCGCAAACCTTCAATCCAAAAACACGACTAACACTTGGGTTGGTTCAGACTGTGCTTCCGTATTCAAAACCTATACCGCTTATAACTCCACAAGCATCCTCTCCGATTCAGAAACCTTCGAGTTGACGGACGAGGCCAAGACCAAGTATCTCGGTACGGATGGCACGCAGGTCGGACTGTATGGCGGCAGTCTGGTCTATAACGAACATCCTACCACTCCTCAAATCACGAAGTGCAACGTGGCTGCCAAATCGACCGCCGACGGCAAACTGAGCGTCGATATAGAGGTCAAGGCCGCCGAATACTAATCCACAGATTTCCCCCTCAAGGATATGAACAGATTCATACTCTTCCTTTTCTGTCTGCTCATACCGTGGACAGCAAGAGGACAGGCAACGTATGATGGGTGGTATTGGTTCGACGGCGAAAGCGTGATGCGGCCTATGGGCACGTTCCGCGGCGACAGGCTCAGCATGATGGCTGATGCCGGCGCGCTGGACCAAGGACTGCACACCATCCACATACAGGTGGTCGATACGGCCGGCGTCTATTCGCCCGTACTCACCACCTATTTTTTCCACGTCAAGGACCACGCTGTCAAGGCCCTGCGCTACTGGTTCGACAACGACACCGAGCACGTCTATGACCTCGATTATGCGGGCACCAGCCTGCGTATCGATGTCAGCGCCCTCGATCCCGGTCTGCACAACCTCTACCTACAGTTGGTCGATGCCTCGGGCAACCTCTCCGACGTGGTGCACCAAGGCTTCTACCGCACCATGCGTCGCGACGTCCTCATGTGGACCTATTGGTTTGACGACGACGAGAGCACGATGACTACGGTGCCCTATCCCGGCAAGGGTGTCATGATAGACGTTAGCGGGCTGACCGACGGTTTCCACACCATGCACAACGTGGTGAACGACATTTCGCAGTCGGCCGTTGAGACCCGCATGTTTGTCAAGGTTCCTCAGACCGAGGGCGTTGGCTACATGGACTGCATCTGTTCCGTAGATGGCCGCCTCGTGTCGCAGGAGAAACTGCCCGCCAGAGGCGGCGTGATGCAATGGTCGTTTGACGTTTCTTCCCTCGACGTGGGCATCCACAAGGCCCAGTTTGTCACCATCACCCCCTCGGGCGCTGCCTCCACCGTGGCCGACCGCTATTTCGTGCGCGCCGTGACCGACCGCGAAATGGGCACGATGAAGTGCTTCTATTCGCTCGACAACTTCAAGACCGCCTATCAGGCCGGCACGATGAGCAACGGCCTGTTCCACTTTGACCTCGACGTGTCCGAGATGGAAGACGGTCTGCACCGTCTGGCCTACATGCTGGTCAGCGACAACGGCATCACCACGCCCCAGCAGACGGCTTTCTTTTGGAAAACGCCGCTCGGCGGAAGCGGCATCACGCAGTACGACTACTGGCTGAACCAAAGCGAGAATATCCACAGCGTCACCCTCGACAAGCGCGTCAATCCCTTCTCGCTGGTGCAACTATTGCCCGTCGAGAGTGAGCCCATCCGCAGTGCGTGCTTCCACTTTGAGGTCAAAGACGGCGTGCCCATGATGTACGCCCTCAACGACTTCCATCTGGCATTCTATGATGCCACGGGTCGCCGCGTGGATGAGAGCCGCCAGTTCATCGACTACGCCGTGAGCCGTGCCGTCGATGACGCCACGCCGCTCGACGTCACGCAGACCTTCGAACGTCCCGCCGAGAACGACGTCAAGTGGTTTACGTTCGAGGCAGAGAAAGGCGATACCATCGCTTTCCGCAGCAGTCAGGCCACCTCGTTGCAAGTGTTCTCTCCCACGAGTAAAGAAGTGTACGCCGCTTTAGCCGACCAGTCGGTGAAGTTCGGTGGTTGTCACGTGTGGGAAGACGGCACGTACTATGTGGCCGTACACGATGTGACGGGAACGAAACCCAACGTGACGCTCGACTATATGCACATGGATCGCTACGCAGTAGTGTCACAGGATGTGTATACCGTGGGTAATGGCGGAGCAAGCACACTTACTTTCCAAGGTAATGGCTTTGATGAACTGGAAAGCGTGAACCTTGCCTTCGATGGACAAACCATTCAAGCAGATAGCATATTCCACGAAAGTAATGTTACTACCTCAGTACGTTTCAACTTTACGGGGACGCATATCGGCAAATACTCTGCCACTTTCTCCTTCAAGGATGGTATAAAGGTGGTGGAAAATTGTGTAATAGTGGAGGAAGCAACCCCCATTGTTATCAACGAGACGATTCGCTTTGACAAGCAGTATCTGAGAACCCGCACGAACGAATATATCATCAATCTGAGAAACGAAGGTAACTCCACGGCTTATGATGTACCGGTGGTTATAGGTATATTTACGCCCGAACACAACCAGTTGAACAAGGTTCTCATAGAGGGACACGATTACTATAATCAGTGGAAACGCATGCTCCCCGAACTGTTCACACCAGCATTCGAAGACAGTCTGCAGAATCTCTATGCAAGTGAAGGCTTGAAACCGCTGTTCATCAAACTGAGTGACGTCGAATATGTAAGTGGTAATCCCGCCATGCATCGGGCGAAGTTGTACGTCAATTTACGGCCGAATACAACGGAAACCTTCAAAGTATGTATTAACGCGAGCACAACGGCTCATGTGTTTGTTTGGGCGCCCGAACAATGGGAAACGCAAGCATCCACATTGTTGGCAAACAGACGCATAAGAAAGACGGTTATCGACGATGCCCGGTGCGGCATAGCAACTGCGCATAGTAGCCGGTGCGAGCAGAATGCTATGAGGATAGAACTAGGTCAGGAACCTATCTATACAAATATAGATTGTTCTGACATGGCTCCTCCTCCCGGTTGTCCCAATCCCGGCGGTGGCTCGTCCACCCCTGTCAACTCCTTCGACCCGAACGACATCTACGGCTACACCGCAGAATCGGGCAGCCGGTACATGACGGACAAGGTGCAGCAGGTGAACTACCGCATCGAGTTTGAGAACGACCCCGAGTTTGCCACGGCCTCCGCCCATGTGGTCGAGATTCGCGACACACTCAATGCCAAGTACTTTGACCTCGACAGTTACGCGCCCACCGGCATCAAGATAGGCGACCGCACGGAACTGCTCGACGGCAAACCGCAATTCGTGCGCACCATCGACATGCGACCGCAAATCAACGCCATCACACAGGTGGAAGGCTTCTACAACAGGATGAAGGGCATTGTCACCTACCGCTTCACCTCCATCGACCCGATGACCATGGAGCCCACCGACGACGTGATGCAAGGCTTCTTGCCCGTCAACGTGGACGGCACCTCAGGTATCGGCGAAGTAAGTTACAACGTGAACCTGCTCAAGACCTTTGCCGACGGCACGCAGATATCCAACCGCGCCAGCATCGTATTCGACACCAACGACCCCATCCTCACTCCCGTATGGCAGAACACCATCGATGCCGTAAGCCCCGTAAGTAAGGTGACGGAAGTGGTGACGCTGAACGACAGTACGGCCAGAGTGCACTGCGAAGGCACCGATGAACGCTCAGGCGTATGGCGCTATGAAGTGTATGCCCAATATGGCAGCGTCGGCACTTGGGAAAAAGTGGGCATCTGCAAGGCAGACAGTGCGTGGATTGACTTCCCCATGGAAGACAATATGAGTTACGGCTTCTGCGCCCTGGCTGTTGATTCGGCCGGCAACGTGGAGGTGAAGGACATGGTGCGCGAGGCCCAGCTCGTCACCTGCTTGAACGGCGATGCCAACGGCGACGGCATCATAGATATTGAGGACGTGGTCACTGCCGTGAGCCACTTCCTGGGCGAAGGTACGCCCATACTCATGATGGCTGCCGACGTCAATACCGACGGTGTCATCGACATCGAGGACGTGGTGGGCATCAGTGAAATCTATCTCAATGTTACACCGCAGGCCGCACGCCTACGTTCCACCGCTAAAAGACAAAGACTAAGAGAAATATGGAATCCATGAACACCAAACTTATCCTATGTTGCCTCGTGCTCGCGTCCGTTGTGACGCGGGCACAGGCACAGACCGAAACCCTTGAGGTGTGGGGCCACGACATCGCCATGACGGCCGACGGCTCCACCGTGACCCACCTGACCATCTCGGAGCGCGACGTGGTAGATTACACGGGCTTCAGCCTGACCATTGTTGTGCCCCAGGGTATAAGCGTGGCACAGGTGCGCTCGGGCCGAGACTATGTCGATGACATCAGTCTGAATATCGACCGCGCCACCACCACGCACACCATCGCATGCAACATGCCCGAGGCCAACATCATCAAGGTAATATCCTACTCCACGAAAAACCAAAACTTCTACCCGGACGACATCGACGGCAACCCTGTGACGGAGATCTTCACTATCGGTCTGGTAGCCGACCCGACGATGATCAATGGCGAGTATGAGGTGAGCATCATCGACTGCAAGTTTGCCCAGGCTCCAAGTGGTGCCTCGCAACCACAAGCCCCCGTCAAGATGAAGATGACGGTGACAGGCGGCGTAGATGGTATGCAAGTGAACTGCAAGTTGGGTGCCGACGGCGTGGGCACCCTCATCCTGCCCTTCGATGCCCCCCTGCCGCAGTCCGTCACCGCCTATACCTGTTCCGCCCTTGACGGCACGACGCTGCTGCTCGACCCCGTCAGCACAATCACCGCCGGCACCCCCGTCATCGTCAGGGGCACGCCCGGCACCTATACCTTCACCGGCCGGCCCACATGCACGGAGACCACCTATACCACGGGCCTGCTCACCGGCGTCCTCGAGGACACACCCATCAGCAGCGGTTACGTATTGCAAAAGCAGGATGCCGCCACTGCTACCGCCTTCTACCGCGTCGATGCCGCCCGCCCCGTCACCGTGCCCGCTTATAAGTGCTACCTCAACACCACGGCCACAGCCGCCGTCATGCGCCTTGCCGACTGGGTGACGGCAGTGAAACCCATCGATGCCGATGCCGCCGGCAAGGACCGCGTGTATGGCATAGACGGCCGCCGCGTGAATGTGCCCACAGCCCCCGGCGCCTATATCAAGAACAAGAAAAAGTATATCAAAACCACCAAGTAACATGAAGAAAACCACCTATACCGCACCGCGCACCACGTGCGTCCGTATTGAGCCCGCACGCCTGCTGGCCCTCAGCATCAACGAAGGTGGTACCGCCAACCCCGACATCGACGTGCAGTCCGGCCGCTACGAAGAAGGCGACTACACCGACCCCGACCGCCCCAGTGACTACTGGAGCGAATAATCATCCAAGACTTATCATCCCGTTTCGTTAGCGCCGGCGTCCCGTCCCTCCCGAAGGACGAAGGACACGGCAAAGAGAAGGGCCGCCCACGCCGGGCGGCCCTTTATAAAATCCGACATTTCTACAAATACACTTTTAGGAAAGTTTAATGGTGTGTGCGACGAATTGGCTCGTTTCGCGAACAGCCTTTAGGACACAAAAATAGGGCCCCGCAGAGGGCCCTATCCTGATTTGCACTGCAAATATACAACAAAACGGAGCGAAATGCAAATCGGCGCCGGAGGACAAAATCCGCCAAAATCCGTAAAAAAGGAAAATGGCGAGAGCGGCCTCGTAGTAGTGGCATGTCCATTGACGTGCCACTCAGTACGTGAGGGTGTGTCAAAATGCAAATTTTGACGCACACGCGAAGGTGCGTCAGAATGGTTAAGATGCAAGGCGCTGAGGATGAGGGCGCCGGGAGTGTACTGAAGTACATGACCAAGCCCGAAGACGATAGCAACGCAGCAGATTGACCATTATGACACACCGTCGCCCATAATATAATGGCGTATTGCGTCTGGCGCCGTAAAGTGTGCTGAGTGGCACGTCAATGGAGATGGCACTACTATCATCGCTGCAATGCCCGTAATATATAAGTATAGTCTGTGATTCGCGAGCAAAAATACAATAATCCATCCAAAGCGATAAGCTATTCACAGATTAATTGTTGATTGTGCAACACCATGCACCATGTACCACCGTAGCATCTGCGGTGCGGTGCGGACGACTCGGCGTGTACATTTTTTATAAGAAGGAAACGTTGCCGTTTGGATAAGAATGTATATCTTTGCCCATACTTGGGCAGGCCGACCTCCTGTGCTTTTCAGCCAATGTCGGTCGTGCCTGTCCATACGCATCGTAATCACCTTAAAACCTCCCCATTATGCAGAAATTTGTATGTGACGTTTGCCAGTGGGTATATGACCCCGAAGTAGGCTATCCCGAAGGCGGCATCCCCGCCGGTACCCCGTTTGAAGAACTGCCCGACGACTTTGAATGCCCCCTTTGTGGCGTGGGCAAAGACCAGTTTTCACCCGTAGAGTAATTGCAGACCATACCATCCCCGCCGATAGCATTTATGGGCTATGGCGGGGATGATTGTTTCCGATTGAGCGCCGACGCCGAGAGGCCTCGGGCGTAAAGTTGCCACGTTGTGGTGACGGCAATGTATAACGGTTTCCCAAAAAGCCGTGCATTTCTTTGCCCGTCTCGCAGGCTTAACGTATCTTTGCACAACGAAAAGTAAACGAGTATGAAA
>CAMGHE010000047.1 GCA_946055775.1 uncultured Bacteroidales bacterium | reverse complement strand
AGCTCGTTACCCCGAAGGAGGTTATCGTCTGCACCGTCAAGATGACCCGTGCCGCCATGGGTGCCGCTGCTGCTGCCGCCAAGGCCTAATATGCGCAGTGGCGTCAGAGCGCCATATATATAAGTATATATCCCCAACGCTGAAACGACACAAAGCCATGCGCAGCCTCATCAACCGTCTGCTGCGTGTCTTTGGCCACAAAAGCGATACCCCCAACGAACCATTCGTTATGACATTCCTTATTGTAGGCCTGGGCAACATCGGTGCCGAATATGCCCAGACGCGCCACAACATAGGTTTCAGAGTATTGGACGCCTTGGCCAAGGCGTCCAATATCTTTTTTGAAGACCGACGCTATGGGGCTGTGGCCGAGATGCGCCTGAAAAACCAGCGGCTTGTCTTGCTCAAGCCCTCAACCTACATGAACCTCTCGGGCAATGCCGTCCGCTACTGGATGAAGGAGAAGAACATCCCCCTAGAAAACGTGCTCATCGTCGTGGACGACCTGGCGCTACCCTTCGGTGCTCTGCGTCTGAAGCCCTCGGGCAGCGAAGCGGGCCACAACGGTCTGCGTCATATCACGCAGGTGCTCGGCACGCAGCAGTATGCCCGCCTGCGCTTCGGCATAGGCAACGACTTTCCACGTGGCGGTCAGGTGGACTACGTCCTGGGCGAGTTTTCCGATGAAGACCTCAAGACCATGGACGCCCGTCTCGACGTGGCCTGCGAGGCCATCAAGGCCTACGCCCTCTCGGGCATACAGTTTGCCATGAACCACTACAACAACAAGTAACCCTCCCCCCCCACACAATGGAAGCCCGTCTCGACAAATGGCTGTGGGCCGCGCGCATCTACAAGACGCGCACCCAGGCCGCCGACGCTTGCAAGAACGGCCGCATCGCCATCAACGGCGCACAGGCCAAGGCCTCGCGCACGGTGAAGGCCGGCGACGAGGTGAGCGTACGCAAGCCGCCCGTCACCTACACCTTCCGCGTCATCCAGCCCATCGAAAAGCGCGTCGGTGCCAAACTCCTCCCAGACATTCTGGAGAACATCACGCCGCCCGAACAGTATGAGGTGCTGGAGATGCACCGCATCAGCGGCTTCGTGGGCCGTGCCAAGGGCACAGGGCGCCCTACGAAGAAAGACCGCCGCGCCCTGGACGACTTCACCGCGCCCGAGTTTCTCGACGCCGACTTCGCCGGCGACTTCCAGCCTTTCGACCTTGACGATGATGAAGAAGACTGAACCTCACGCAGCCAACGGAGCCCCCGACATGCCGCCTGCCGATGGCGACATCCAGCCGCGACACAGCCGCCTGTGCAACGTTCTGACGCTGGCAGGCCTGGCGGGCATCGTGCTTTGGGGCTTCGCGGCCATTTTGATGCCCACCGGACAGACAGACGATGCGTCGGCAGTGCCCGAGGCGTTGCCTCCCCTCCCTGAAGACGAAGGGCTCATCGCCGAACCAGAGCCCGAACCTTTTGTCATGCCCGACATGCCCACGGCACCGATGCCGGCAGCATCCGATAGTGCGACAACAGACAGTGTGGCGACCGACAGTATGGCACCCCAACAGACAGAGAGCACAACCGCCACAGCGCCCGCAGTCGGCCCAGACAGCGTGGTCAGACATCCCGCCCACCCTGCCGACAGCAGCAGAGCAACGCACCCCCAGCATACCAACAATGGCGACAGCCTCACCACACAGTGAGCCTGCCGCCATTGGCGTTTCTTAACATGCTATAGCCGTCCACCTACTTGGTCAGCGCCACGGCAATCTGGTTACTCAGCACCTCGCTGCCGGGGTAGCCGCCGGTGGTGACATTGCTCCAAGCCTGCGAGCCATCGCGGTTGAGCACCATGTAACAGGGGATGCCGGGTATCTTGAGCGTCGAGCATAAACTGCTCCACTGCTCGTTAGCCAGACGGTAGTGGTCTCCATCAATCTTGGGGAGCATGGCCTTCCAAGCATCCAGGGGCGAGGTCTCGCCAGTAATATAGACAAAGACGCAGCCCTTCTTGGCCAATTCGGGCTTGATGGTGTCGAGTTCCTTCATGGCCATACGGCAGGGGCCGCACCATGTAGCCCAAAAGTCGATGAGCACCACCTTGCCGGCATAGTTTGCGGCGATGGCCTTGAGGATGGCGTCACCGCGAAGCGAGGCATCGATAGTCTTCACCTGAAACTTGACCGAGTCGGCCTGAGTGGCCACGGTCTGCACTTCGGCGGTCTGCGTCTGCGGCGTAGCGGGACGGTTGTTGCAACTGGCGGCGCCAGCCATCAGTAGGGCGGCGCAAAGCGTAAGGATTCTGTTCATCGGTTTAGGTAAATGAGAGATGAGTGGGGTATGAATAAAGCTGGGGCCTTGCGCGATGCCGGTAAGAGGTTCACGCTGCCCTGCGTTGCAAAGTTACAAATTATGGGCCATGCCACACCATGTTAGCACAAAGATTAGTACCTTTGCGACATGCCAACTTCCCCATACGACTACCTTGTGGTGGGCGCCGGCCTTTTCGGCGCCACCTTTGCCCACCTGATGACGCAGCGCGGCAAGCGCTGCCTCGTTGTGGACCGCCGCCCTCATGCCGGTGGCAATATCTACTGTCAAGACCACGACGGCATTGCCGTCCACGCCTACGGCGCGCACATCTTCCACACGTCCGACGCCGAGGTGCGGCGCTTGGCCACGAGCCTCGTGCCCTTCAACCGCTATACCAACTCGCCCGTTGCCATCTGGCAGGACCGTCTGTACAACCTGCCGTTCAACATGAACACCTTCGCCCAGATGTGGGGCGTGCGCACGCCGGACGAGGCGCGTGCCGTCATCGATGCCCAGCGTGCCGAGGCGCGTCGTCGCCTGGCCGATGCCGGGGCCACAACGCCGCGCAACCTTGAGGAGCAGGCTCTGCTGCTGGTGGGCCGCGACATCTACGAGCGCCTCATCCAGGGCTATACAGAGAAGCAGTGGGGCCGGGCATGCACCGACCTGCCCGCGTTCATTATCAAGCGTCTGCCAGTGCGCTTCGTTTATGACAACAACTACTTCAACGACCGCTGGCAGGGCATTCCCTGCGGCGGCTATAACGGTCTGACGGCGGCCCTGCTGGCGGGGAGCGATGTACGTCTGAACACCGACTATCTGGCCGACCGTGAGGCACTCGATGCCCTGGCGCATCACACGGTGTTCACGGGGCAGATTGACGAGTTCTATGGTTACTGCTACGGCGCGCTGGCCTACCGCACGGTGCGCTTCGAGCACGAGCGCCGCGAGGTGAGCAATGCCCAGGGCTGCGCCGTGGTCAACTACACCGAGCGCCATATCCCCTACACCCGCATCATCGAGCACAAGCACTTCGACGCCTTCGGCGACGAGGTAGATCGCCTGCCGTTCACCATCCTCTCGCGCGAGTATCCAAGCGAGTGGCAACCGGGCACAGAGCCCTACTATCCTGTCAACGATGCCGCCAACAGCGCACTCTATGCCCGCTACCGCGCCTTGGCCGATGCCGAGGAGCGCACAAGTTTCGGCGGCCGCCTGGCCGAATACCGCTACTACGACATGGCGCCCGTCATGCGGCGCGCCATCGACCTGGTCAACGCGCTCTCGACGCACTGACCGCTCGCCCACCCTACCCACGCCGCCACCCGCAGCACGGCCTTTTGAACAGGCTGACTGCGGGTGGCGGCGTCTTTTGCAAATCTGCGGCAGCAATGTGTGTGGGGAGGGGTAAGAGAGAAGGTCAGTCGGCGGCCACGAGGCGTATGGTCTGCCCGCTGATGATGGCGCGCCCGTCATCAACAAGACGCTGTACGCAGCGTCCCAGGTCTTCGGGGGGCACCTGACCGTAGAGCAGGGTCTGGACATCGTGCGGCTGGCCATCGGCCAAGGCGTCGAGCAGGCGTTGCATAACGAGGCTACGCCCAGCCTCCGCGGTGTGTCGGGCGTGGCCGCGGCACACGTCGCACACGCCACAGTCGGCAGCCTCGGGGTCGTCAAAGTAGTCGAGGAGCATGCGCGAGCGGCACTCGTCGGCCTCGACATAGTGGAGCATGGCGTTGATGCGGCGGGTGTAGGCTTCGAGGCGCCGCTCATAGACCTCGGGCGGGATAATAGCGCGCTCGACGCGGCGCTGCAGATAGGTGATGCGCGGCACCTGCTTGCGAGGGATGTAATGAAGGATGCGCTCTCGCGTGAGGGTCAGCAGGGCCTGATAGACGCTGTCTATGCTCAGGCCGCTCTCTTGGGCCAACTGCGCCTCGGACACCGGCACATAGTCGGCAAACATGCCGGCGTACAGGCGCAGCACGGCGGCCAGGACGGGCACACAGTCGCCCACGACCTGACGTAGGGCATAGAGTTCGTCGCGCCGCACGAGGAACATCAAGCGCGACTGACTGGTATCTTCCTCGCGATAGTCGATGTAGCCAGCCTGCGTGAGCAGGTGCAGAGCGCTGTTCACCTGTACGGGAAACTGATGGAAGGCCACGCAGAAGGTCTCCATGTCAAATTCGTAGGTCACGCCGTAGCCGTCGCCCACAGCCAGTTGGAAGAAGTAGGCCAAGTGGTCGTAGGTATTGGCGATATAGTCTTTGCTGGGGAAGTTCTGCCGGATGCGCATGAGCATGCGCTGGCGGTCGTCGCCGTCGTAGAGCAGCACGGCATAGGCGCGCTGGCCGTCGCGTCCGGCGCGCCCAGCCTCCTGATAGTAGGCCTCTATGGAGTCGGGCATTTCGTAGTGTACCACCAGGCGCACGTCTGACTTGTCGATGCCCATGCCAAAGGCATTGGTGGCCACCATGATGCGCACGTCGCCGGCGGTCCATGCCCGCTGGCGCACATCCTTGTCGATGGCGGAGAGTCCGGCGTGGTAGTGGAGGGCCTGCATACCGGCCTCCTGGAGTGTCTGAGCCAGTTCGAAGGTACCCTGGCGGTTGCGCGTATAGACGATGGCCGAGCCTGGCACGCGCTCGAGGATATGGAGCAGTTCAGCATCCTTGTCGTGGGTGTGGCGCACGACATAGTTGAGGTTGGGCCGGGCAAAGCCCATGCGAAAGACGGCCTGCTTACCGGGCCTAAAATGCAGGTGGCGACAAATATCTTCGGCCACCTCGGGCGTAGCCGTGGCCGTGAGCGCCAGCACGGGGCAGTCGGGCAACAGGTCGCGCAACCGGGCTATCTCCAGATAGGACGGACGGAAGTCGTAGCCCCACTGTGAGATGCAGTGGGCCTCGTCAACGGTGATAAAGGCGACGTTCATACGCCGTACCTTGTTTTGAAAAACCTCGGTGGCGAGGCGTTCGGGCGAGACGTAGAGAAACTTGTAGGCGCCGAAGACAGCATTGTCCAGGTGGCGCATATTGTCGTCATACGACTGTTCTGCATAGATGGCCGCGGCGCGCATGCCGCGCTGGCAGAGGTGCTCCACCTGGTCTTTCATCAAGGCTACCAGAGGGGTGACGATGATGGTCATGCCGTCCATGGCCATGGCTGGCACCTGGAAGGTGATGCTCTTGCCGCCCCCCGTGGGCATGAGGCCCAGGGTGTCGTTGCCGCCGGCTATGCTGCGTATGATGTCGAGTTGTATGCTACGAAAACGGTCGTAGCCCCAATAGCGTTTCAGCACGTCGTAGAAGCGTGCTGTCTGGCTGTCGGCCACAGGCGATGGAGGCGGCGTAGGTGGGGTGTGAGCAGACATGGGGTGAGCAGACATGGGGTGAGACTAAACCTCGTCGCAGGGGCGTATGTCCTCAATCTGCAACTGCACCTCGCCGCGCTTGTGGGTGTTCTCCTCAATGGCGTAGCAGATGTCGAAGGCGCGCTTGGTCTTGATATAACGTGCCTGCGAACTTTGTCCGAAGGCGATGCCATTCATCACGTTGTTGCTCTTGTTGTCCACCAGTTCGAGTTTGATATGCTCCTGTCCGCGCCCGACGACCTTGCTGGTGCCATAGTCGAAGACGCGGTGGGTGCAGAACACGGGGCGCTCGTTGCCTGGTCCGAAGGGGGCGAAGCGCTTGAGTTGCTGGTAGAAGCGGAAGGTGACGTCGCTGAAGTCGAGACAGGCGTCGATAGCCAGCGTCGCCTTGGTCTGCTCTTTGAGGATATGTTCAGCCACATAGGCTTCGAAGCGGCGTGCAAACTCGGGCACATTCTCGGCCCTGAGGGTGAGGCCTGCGGCATAGGTATGTCCGCCGAAGTTGGTCAGCAGGTCGGCACAACTCTGCACAGCCTTATAGACGTCGAAGCCCGACACCGAGCGTGCGCTGCCAGTGGCCATACCCTCGCTGCGTGTCAGGACGACGGCTGGGCGATAGTACTGCTCGGTCAGGCGCGAGGCAACGATGCCGATGACGCCCTTGTGCCACTCTTCGTTGTAGATGACGATACTGCGGCGCGTCTGTATGTCGGGCAGTTGGCTCACCTGTTCGATGGCCTCTTCGGTCATCTGCTTGTCCAGGTCTTTGCGGGCCTCGTTGTAGAGGTTGATGCGTGCGGCAGTGGCTCGCGCATTGCGGCAGTCTTTCTCCACCAGGAGTTCTACGGCCTCTCGCCCGTTCTGCATACGTCCCGAGGCGTTGATGCGCGGCCCTATTTTGAAGATGATGTCGCTCATGGACAGTTCGCGGTCGGCCAGTCCACACACCTCGATGATAGCCTGTAGGCCGATGCCGGGATTGGTGTTGAGGCAGCGCAGGCCGTGGCTGGCAAGGATGCGGTTTTCACCAGTGATGGGCACGAGGTCAGAGGCTATGCTCACGGCGCATAGGTCGAGCAGGTCGGTGAGGCATCCCATGGATATACCGTTGTCTTCGGCGAAGGCTTGCATAAACTTGAAGCCGACGCCGCAGCCAGAGAGGTGGGTGAAGGGATAGGTATTGTCGCGCCGTTTAGGATTGAGGATGGCCACGGCGGGCGGCAGCACCTCGTCGGGCACATGGTGGTCGCAGATGATAAAGTCGATGCCGAGCGAGCGTGCATAGGCTATCTCATCGACGGCCTTGATGCCGCAGTCGAGGACGATGATGAGGCGCACACCGGTCTCGGCGGCAAAATCGACGCCCTTGCGCGAGATGCCGTAGCCCTCGTCGTAGCGGTCGGGGATGTAGAAATCGATATTGCTATAAAACTGTGCCAGAAACTTGTACACCAGGGCGACTGCCGTACATCCGTCCACGTCATAGTCGCCATAGACCATGATGCGTTCCTTGCGTCCCAGGGCGTCGTTGAGGCGATCGACGGCCGCTTGCATGTCGTTCATGAGGAACGGGTCATGCAGTTCGGCCAGCTGTGGGCGGAAGAAGCGCCGGGCCTCAGCAGACGTTGTGATGCCGCGGCGAACGAGCAGGCTGCCGAGCGCAGGGTGTATGGCCACCTCCTTAGCCAGCGTTGCCGCCTGGGCCGACTCTTCGGGCGTCAGTTCGTCGTATATCCATTTGTAGTTCATTGATATATGATATTTTTATTGGCTTGTCCGGGGGCGCAAACTGGCAGAGGCTTGTGGTGCACCCTACCCGCGCCGTGTAGCGTCTGTGCCGACCCGACAGGGGTACCCCAAAGGGCGACTGGCGCAGAGGCACAATAGAAGGGGCTAAGTTACGCATTTTTTTCTGTTCGTGCCGGTCCCGGAGGTGAAAATCGACTGGCAGGGCGCTGGGGGCGGCGGGCCTGGCGGGCGATAACGCTTTTTTGTGTATCTTTGCAGCACTTAGCAGAACGCCGCTGACCAGCAAGATGGCGAAGGTGCAGGAAGCGTTCCACAAATCTGGTGTATCATGAAAATCATTTCCGAAAAACTTATCCGCTCGCTGGGCATCACCCCTGCCGAGTGCGTCCGCTGGATTTATGACAGTTTTGCCATGAAGGGCGAAGCGCAGTTGCCGGCAAAAATCAGCGTGCACCCGGCCGACACGGACTTTTTCACCTCCATGCCCTGCCTGCTCCCGACAAGGGAGGGAAGCGACATACGCTACTTCGGTGTCAAGGAGGTACACCGCATAGCGGGTGCTGTGCCGTCGCTGGGGAGCGACCTGCTGCTGTACAACGCCAACGATGGCACCCTGCTGGCTTTGGTAGATGCCGACTGGATCACGACCATGCGCACAGGAGCCGTGGCGGCGGTGTCGGCCAAGGCGCTGCGCAGAGCCGACGCCACGACCTACGGTTTCGTAGGCCTGGGCAACACGGCACGCGCAGCCCTGCTCTGCGCGCTTGAGGCTGAGCCGGAGCGCCACTTCAACGTCAAGGTGCTGCGCTACAAAGACCAGGCCGAGAGGTTCATAGAACGATTTAAGCAGTATGGCAACGTCTCTTTCCAGGTGGTCGATGACGTGAACACGCTGGCCGCCACGTCGGACGTATTCTTCAGTTGCGTCACGAGCGCCGACGGCCTGCTGGTCCAAGACGAGCGGACGTTCCGCGAGGGCGTGACAGTCATCCCCATCCACATGCGCGGCCTGCAAAACTGCGACACGACGTTCGACCGCGTTTTCGGCGACGACACGGACCACGTCAGGGGCTTCAGGTTCTTCCCGCAGTTTAGAGACTATAACGAGATTGGCGAGGTGCTGGCAGGACGCGACCCAGGCCGTCGGTCAGCGAGCGAGCGCATCATCGACTACAACTATGGTTTGGCGCTGCACGACGTGGTCTTTGCCTCCCGCATCTACGAGATGTGCCGCGATGCCGACACACCAAGTGTCGATATTGTCAAGGAGACGGAAAAGTTCTGGCTCTAAGGCGATGCCCTGGCTCTCATACAGCACAAAGCGCCCCGCGAGGTGAGGTCTGCCCGACAGACCGCCTCGCGGGGCGCTTTGCATACACTTTGCGTGGTATCATACGATGGTAACGAGCGTGGCGCCGTAGCCATACTCCTGGAACGAGGCATCCTGCCATCGGCACGAGCGGTAGCGGCTCTTGAGGGTTTTGATCAGCGCTGCCCTTAGGACGCCCTCGCCCTTGCCGTGGATGAAGACAATCTTCGTGCCGCGGCGGCGCAGGTTGGCATCGAGGGTGTCGCAGAACACTTTGAGCTGGTAGTCCAGGATGTCGCGTGCGGAGAGTCCGGCCAAGGTAGGGAGCAGGCTCTCGGCATGCAGGTCCACCTCCATGGGGCCGCTGGCTGCGGTGCTGCTCTTGGCGACCTGACTGCGCGGCGGCAGGGGGGCGGCTGGTGCGACAGGACGCGCAGTGATGGCGTCGTGCAGTTCGGTGGGCTCGACGAAGACGCTACGCACGGGACGTCCCTCGGCAACGACGTCGAGGAGCAGAGCGTCCGTATCGAAGTAGGGCGAGGGGACGAAGGCATGGCGGCGGAAAAAGCGTGCGCCGTCCACGCGCAGACCGACGTTGAGGGGCGGCATGGGCACGAAGTCTTTCTCAGCCTTGACCATAATGCCCTGGAGCGTCAGGCGCTGCCACAGGCTCAGGTCTTCGTGGCGCAGGCGTTCGAGCCACACCTTGGTGTTGGGTTCGGCCTCGCCCTCGTGGAGCAGACGGCAGCGCTCGTTCTCGTGGGCCAGCAGGACGTAGTGCAGGGCGTAGTTGCTATCGTTGACCACATAGGCATCGACGGGCGAGGCAGAGAAAGCGGCCATATCGGCCGGAACGAAGGCCAGACGCACATTGGCCACATCGCCGCCGCGGCGCTCAAGGGGACGGGGCTTGAAGGTGATGACGGGGTCGTCATCGTCCACCACAGGATGCAGAGGCGGGCGCAGTGTACCGCCGCCAGCACTGCCCGCCGCAGGAGTGCTCTGGTGAGCGGGGGGCTGCGCCACATTATATTCGTCGGTGCTCACCACCACCAGTTCGTTGACCATCATGGGCACTTCAAAGCCATCGGCATCGGTCACCAGGGCCACCTGGGCACTCTGAAATCCGGTGATGACGCCGCCGCCCACATCGTTGAGGAAGCGTACCTTGTCGCCTATCTTCATCGCGTTATCTTTATTCTTATCGGGGTGCATAGTGCACCTCAGGGTTTCACATATCGGCAGGCAGCACGGCACAGTAGGGGGGCTGTCCTGCCTGCGTGCAAAGGTACGAATAAACGAGCACACTGGGGCGAGAGAAAGGCTCTGCACGGGCATTTCGTCTATGAAAACGGGAGTTTGGTCTAAATCACTTGCATGAAAAAGTGGCGCTACCTACCTTTGCACCGTCTTCCGCAAGCCACGGCTCGGCCCGCAGCGGCGTGTAGGGCACCGCACGCCAGCCAGACGGCATGGATGGCGGAAGAGAAGAACCGAAACGACACAACCTTCTAACACCCCAGCCACATGAAAAAGACCATCTTCATCTGCATGATGCTCCTGCTGTGCTTCGGTATGGACGCCGCCGCACAGCGCGACCAGCGCGACCAGGGCGACCAAAAAGAGCGCCTGGAAAAGCGAGCCAAGCAACTGGCCAAGCAACTGAAACTGGACGACGCCACGACGGCGTGGTTCACCCCCATCTACGTAGAGATGCAGGATTCCCTGCAGACCGTGCGCATGGCCGTGCGCCGCGCCACGCGCCAAACGGACGACAACCGCAAAATCGAAGACCTAAACGAGGAAGAGTCGGCCGAACGCCTTGCCGCACAGTTTGCCTTGACCGAGCGCGAACTGGCCATCAAGCGCGACTATGCCGTGCGTATGAGCGAACGCCTCACGGCCAACCAGGTGCTCCGCGTCTTCACCATGCCCCAGCGTCAGGCTCCGCAGGGCGCTCGTCAGGGCGGATTCCCCAGCGTCAGGCCCCGGCAGGGCGCTGGTCAGGGCGAATTCCCCGGCAGCGGCTTCTGACAGCCAGCCCGCACGGGCTGAGAGCATACCTCACATATTTCACACACGGACGGGGCAAGCGCCCTTGCGAACCGCCCCGTCCCGTAGGCGCCACTGTTCTGTAGGGGAGACGGTGGCGCCATTTTCATCCACGGGCGTCTCGGCGACTGTCTCTTGCACGAACGACAGGAATGTTGTACATTTGCACAACAAGCAGGCCACCACACCGCCACGCTACACATACTCCCCTCTCCCCATGAAACGCACACACCTCATCGCCTTCCTGGCCACCACCGATAACGCCGACAACCTGACGAAGGCTGGCGAAAAACTGAAACTCAAAGACCGCCGTCTGCTCAACAGCATGCTCGTCGAGACCACGGAGGCCTTTAAAAATGCAGACTACATCCCGACCAACTTCCAGGGTGACGAGGAAAAGGTGTGGTTTACCGTCGAGGCATACACGCTTTCTTTTGTCGTAATCTGTATGCCCTTGGAGCACCAGGTCGCCATCGTCTTGTCAGACATTGCCCGCTACGACCTGGACGACCTGGACATGCTACGCACCGTCATCAACGACCTGAACAGCTCGCCGCTGTACAGCCGCCTGTTCTACCAGTTTGACGAGACCAACAGCCAGCTGTTTGTCGGGGCACAGGCACAACTCTTTTGGACCTATGGCACATCCGACCTCTTGATGGTCATGGTGGAAGAACTGGTAACGACGACCCAGTGCTTCGCATTTCAGATGAAGAAATGTGCCAAGATAAGCCACGATGTGGGCTCGTGCGACCCAATACAGAAGGCCTATATCATGTTTAAGCGACACATGCTGGCCAGTGCCAGCATGGTCAATAAACTCCGGCCGGCCGACACCGTGACGTTCAACCCTACCGACGCCTATCCGCTGGGGCTCTTTCTGCGCGTGGTGTGCAACCTGGAGGGGGTCTCTCTCAAGCGTTTCGAGATAATGGGTAGCGACGCCCTCCCCCTGCATTCGACAGAAGTCATCAGCGCCATCGACATCAGCCGCTACTTCCCCGCCGACAACAGTTGCGACCCCTTTGTGGGCTGCATACGCTACAGTCTGAACGACGCCACCGAGATGCAAAAGGTCACGGGCAAGGGCGAGACGGGCAAGGTGCTGACCTTCACCATCACAGCCGAGAACATGACGTCCAAGGAGGAGCAGAGCCTGCTGGTGCAGTGGATGGATACGGCACGCACCCCAGGGGCCGAGGCTCTGGAGGAGCATGTGGTGCGCCTCATGCCCAGCAAAGCCTACCCCGAAGAGCGCCTTATGGAGTTCGACTACGAATGGCAGGAGGCACGCGAGGCCCGCGCCCACAGTTCGGCGCAGCAGTTTGCCAAGCAGCCTGTCGCCAAACAGATGGCCGCCCTCATCGACGACGACCGCGTGGCCTACTGGACCTACTGGGGCTCGAAGGCCTTCCTACACGAGGCATGGGACACGGCCATCATCCACCTCGAAAACGCCTGGCGCGAGATGACGGCACGCCACGCCCGCCTCAGCGAAGACGAGCGTCTGGCCTTTGCCGACGTGGGCTATATGCTGGGCGTGGCACACACGCACCTGCAGCAGTGGGAGCGTGCCTACTTCTACCTGGACGGCATACAGCAGGTGAACCGCCTGGACTATGCCGAAGCCTATGTCGAGATGCTCTGCCTGAGCCACGACTATCGTGCACGGCCTTACCTCGAGGCGTTCATCAAAAACCTGGACCAGCAGCGGGACGAGGAGCCCGTGGGCCTGCCAGAAGAGGTGGACACCTTCTACCGCCACATCTGCCAGCGCCTGACCGAATTCTACATCATCGACCAAGACTATACCCTGGCACGCCGCCTGCTCGACCGCATGGCGCACGACAAGGCCAACGCCGCCTTCGTGCGCCAACAGCGCCGACGCCTGTCCACACTCGACCCAAAGCCGCCAACCCGACCTGACAATAGCGCCACATAAGCGCCACATCACGGCCGCCACAGGCAATTTGACGGGGAAAAGTTTGCAGGGTTTGCACATTGTACGTAAATTTGTGCCGCATTAAGCCCTCTGCGGCCTGTCACGGCCGCGCGGCCCGTCCACAATGGCGGCCCGCACTCCACACAATGAATATCCAAGACACTATGACGAAACGTAAAATCCAATTCAGCCTCGTCTATCGAGACATGTTCCAGAGCAGCGGCAAGTTTCAGCCGCGCAAAGATCAGCTGGAACGCATTGCTCCCGTCATCATCAAGATGGGATGCTTCTCCCGCGTAGAAACAAACGGCGGTGCCTTCGAGCAGGTCAACCTGCTCTATGGCGAAAACCCCAACAAGGCCGTCCGCGCCTTCACCAAACCCTTCAATGAGGTAGGCATCAAGACACACATGCTCGACCGCGGCCTCAACGCCCTGCGTATGTTCCCCGTGCCGGCCGACGTGCGCCGTCTGATGTACAAGGTGAAGCACGCTCAGGGCGTGGATATCACCCGCATCTTCTGCGGTCTGAACGACGTGCGCAACATCATCCCCTCCATCAAGTATGCACTTGAAGGTGGCATGACGCCGCAGGCCACGCTGTGCATCACCACCTCGCCCATCCACACCGCCGAATACTACGCCGCCATCGCCGACCAGGTCATCGAAGCCGGTGCCCCCGAAATCTGCCTGAAAGACATGGCGGGCATCGGCCAGCCCGAGATGCTGGGCCGCCTGACGCGCATGATTAAGGAGAAGCACCCCGAGGTCATCATCCAGTATCACGGCCACAGCGGTCCGGGTCTCTCCATGGCCAGCATCCTGGAGGTCTGCAAGAACGGCGCCGACGTCATCGACACGGCTATCGAACCCCTGTCGTGGGGCAAGGTGCACCCGGACATCATCTCCGTACAGTCGATGCTCAAGCACGCTGGTTTCGATGTGCCTGAAATCAATATGGAGGCTTACATGGAGGCCCGCAAACTCACGCAGGAGTTTATCGACGACTTCCTGGGCTACTTCATGAACCCTTCGAACAAACTGATGAGCTCGCTCCTGCTGGGCTGCGGCCTGCCGGGCGGCATGATGGGCTCGATGATGGCCGACCTCGTCGGTGTACAGGCCGCCATCAACAGCAACCGCACGAAGCAGGGTCTCGAACCGCTCTCGGAAGACGCGCTCCTGGTCAAGCTCTTCGACGAAGTGGCCTATGTATGGCCGCGTGTGGGTTATCCTCCTCTCGTCACGCCCTTCTCGCAGTATGTCAAGAACATTGCGCTGATGAACCTCCTCACCGAGTCGATGGGCAAGCCTCGCTACTCGATGATGGACGACAGCATTTGGGGCATGATCCTCGGCAAGAGCGGCAAACTGCCCGGCGAGGTGGCTCCCGAAATCGTCGAACTGGCCAAAGAAAAGGGCTTCGAGTTTACCACCGCCGACCCGCAGAGCTACTATCCCGACGACCTGGCCCGCTTTGAGAAAGAGATGGAAGAGAACGGCTGGGAGCGTGGCGAGGACGACGAAGAACTCTTCGAGTTTGCCATGCACGAGACGCAGTATCGCGACTACAAGAGCGGCGCTGCCAAGAAGCGCTTCCTGGCCGACCTGCAGGCTGCCAAAGACAAGAACGCTGCCAAGGGCATCTCGCCCGAGGAGGCCGCTGCCTTCAAACACGCTAAGGCCGATGCTATCGTAGCCCCCGAGAGCGGCATCATCCTCTGGGAGATTGGCGGCGACGGCGAGTGTGTCAAGGCCATCGAGCCCTTCATCGGTAAGGAATATGCCGAGGGCGACTTCTTCTGCTACCTGGAGAACAACCACGGCCAGATTAGCCAACTGCCGGCTGCACTGGGCGGCAAACTGGTGGAAATCAACGCCAAGCAGGGCGCACACGTCAGCAAGGGCGACGTTATTGCCTACATCGAACGTCCTAACGAAGACTAAACCGCGGCGCCCAGCGCGCCCGCACACTCCTTTTATAACGGCAAGACCGCAGTACCCACCACGGGAACTGCGGTCTTGCTGGCTTTTTAGAACATGGCGGCCAAGCTACCCACCTCACCGCCGACCAAGGCCCCATAAAGATAATCGATGGGGACGAGCACTTCACGTTGTGCACCAGAGTTTCCTATCCTCGCCCGTTTTTCGGGCACAAAACTTTAGAAAAAATTAACGGTGAAGAGGGTACTCGGGCGACCAGAGACACGGCCTGGGCGACTCGAAACACGACCTGGGCGACTGAACATACAACTTGGGCGACCGTAAAAACAGTCGC
>CAMGHE010000046.1 GCA_946055775.1 uncultured Bacteroidales bacterium | reverse complement strand
AGATGAAAAAGAAATGGGTCATCATGTTTGCCCTCATGGCCATCGTGGCGGTGATGGGATTGTGCTGGCCTGAAGGTAACAGTCTTTGGCAGGCTGACCAGGAAGTGGTAACGGCCGACGTGGCTTGGATGATTACCGCCACGATTTTTGTACTGATGATGACGCCCGGCCTCTCGTTTTTCTACGGCGGCATGGTGGGCAAGAAGAATGTGATATCTACCATCCTACAGAGTTTTATCGCGATGGGCCTCATCAGCGTGTTGTGGGTGGTGGTGGGTTTCAGTTTGGCCTTCGGCGATGACGTGGGCGGCTTGGGCCTCATCGGCGACCCCCGCACCTACTTTATGTTTTCGGGCGTAGGGGCACAAACCGACCCGCGGCTGGCACCAACCATCCCGCTGGCGCTCTATGCGCTCTTTCAGATGAAGTTTGCCATTATCACCCCGTCGCTCATCACTGGTTCGTTTGCCGAGCGTGTCAAGTTTTCGGCCTACCTGGTATTCATGGCGCTATTCTGCATTGTCATCTACTGTCCGCTGGCCCACTGCACGTGGCACCCCGATGGTCTTTTCCGTCAGTGGAGCGTTGTTGACTTTGCCGGCGGTATTGTGGTACATGCCTCGTCGGGTGTTGCCGCTCTGGCGGGCGCCATCTTCTTGGGTCGCCGTAACCGCGCCATCCGCAGCGATGCGCCAGCCAATGTGCCCTATGTCATTTTGGGCGCTGCCATGCTCTGGTTGGGCTGGTTCGGTTTCAATGCCGGTTCGTCGCTCCGTGCCGACGAGGTGGCGGTGAAGGCCTTTCTCAACACCAACACGGCTTGTGCCACTGCCATGCTCACCTGGCTCTTCTTCGACTGCCTCAGGGGCCGCAAAGCCTCGGCTATGGGTGCCGCCGTGGGTGCCGTAGTGGGTCTGGTGGCCATCACGCCCTCGGCCGGCTACGTCAGCGTAGGCCAGAGCCTGTTCATCGCCTTCGTCACGACGTTGGTGTGCAACGTGGCCTGCCATTGGAGCGACGGCACGCAGCGCCTGGACGATGCCCTGGACGTCTTTCCCACACACGGCACGGGCGGTATCGTCGGTTCTATCCTAACGGGTATCTTCATCAAGGAGGGCCTCATGGCGGGCACAACCGAAGGCACGGTTGTCTTCTTCAACCATGTGTTGGCCGTGGTGCTGGTCTTCGCCTACACCTTCGTGGTGAGCATGGCGCTCTACTGGCTGGTCAACCGCATGATACCGATGCGCGTGTCGCGCAGCAGCGAAGTGCTGGGCCTCGACATGAGCCAGCACGGCGAAAGCTACAACTTTGCCGACGCCACAACCGACGAGGCCGATGCCGACGGCAATATGAAATACTGAACACAGGCGCCACAAGGCCCTCACGCCAGTCAACACTGGCCGTCTAATGCACAGAACTCCCGCCCTATCGGGTGGGCCCGATATACAGAGATACTTTTACTGCTTAAGTTTTTCATAGTTTAGGTTAAGTGCGGCCCCGTCTTCGAAGCGATTTCGCGGACGGGGCATTTTGCGTCAGCAAAGGTACAGTGGCCTCTGCTCACGATATTTTTCGTACTTTTGCAGGCCGGTGAGCCACAAACCACCCATCAAAGGCCCACCACCCTACCTCACAACAAACCGCACACCATGACTCCGACCGAACCTACCGACCCCCGCCATATCCGCATCAGCGACTACAACTATCCGCTGCCCGACGAGCGCATTGCCAAATACCCCCTGCCCGAGCGCGACAGTTCGCGCCTGCTTGTCTATCGGCACGGCACCATCACAGAGGATGTTTTCCACCACCTGCCCCATTACCTCCATGCGGGCGACCTGCTGGTGATGAACAACACAAAGGTCATCCGCGCCCGCCTGCATTTTCACAAGACCACAGGGGCGCTCATCGAGGTGTTCTGCCTTGAGCCCCACACGCCGGCCGACTACCAGGTGTCGTTTGCCACGCGCGGCAGCGTGACGTGGACCTGCCTGGTGGGCAATCTGAAGAAATGGAAGGAGGGGCGCCTGGAGCGCACACTCGTCGTAGGCGGTCGCGCCGTGGTGCTGACGGCCGAACGCCTGGGGGCATCGGGCACGGGCCACGAGGTACGCTTTGCCTGGGACGCGCCCGACCTGACCTTTGCCGAGGTGCTCGAGGCCGTGGGCGAACTGCCCATACCGCCCTACCTCAACCGCGAGACCGAGGCGGCCGACCTGACAACGTACCAGACGGTCTATTCCAAGATAAAGGGCTCGGTGGCGGCACCCACGGCGGGCCTCCACTTCACACCGCGCGTGCTCGAAGCGCTCGACGCCATGGGTGTGGAGCGTAATGAGGTGACGCTGCACGTTGGCGCCGGCACCTTCAAGCCGGTCAAAGCCGAGGAGATAGAAGGGCACACGATGCACGCCGAATGGATAGCGGTGGAGCGCAGCAGCATTGAGCGCCTCATCGCCCACGGCGGGCACTGTACGGCGGTGGGTACGACATCGGTGCGCACGCTGGAGAGCCTCTACTATCTGGGCGTCATGATAGCCCGCCAGCCCGACATCGACGAAGCAGACCTGCACGTGCCACAATGGATGCCCTACGACGTGCCGGCTGTGCCCGAACGTGCCCTGACCACGGTAGAGGCGCTGGAGGCCATCGTCGGCTGGCTGGATCGCCACGCCCTGCACGCCCTGCACGCCTCGACGCAGATTATCATCGCGCCGGGCTACACGTTTCACGTCGTGCGCCGCATGCTGACCAACTTCCACCAGCCGCAATCGACACTGCTGCTCCTGGTGTCGGCCTTCGTCCATGGCGACTGGCGCAGCATCTACACCTATGCCCTGGACAACGGGTTCCGCTTCCTCTCCTACGGCGACAGTTCGCTGCTCGAGCCCTGACAGCACGCCACCCATCATCACCCATACTCCACACAACATGATGCAAGACAACCTTCAGGAAATGCTGCCCCTGGTCGATGCTGAGGGGCAAGTCATAGGCCACGCCACACGCGGCGAATGCCACGGCCCGGAGCGGCCACTGCACCCCGTGGTGCACCTGCATGTATTCCGTCCTGACGGCGCGCTTTACCTTCAAAAGCGGCCAGACTGGAAAGATATACAGCCCGGCCGCTGGGACACGGCGGTGGGCGGCCACGTAGATTACGGCGAAGACACCCTGACGGCGCTGCGCCGCGAGGTGCGCGAAGAGATTGGTCTGACGGCCTTCACACCGACGTTCGTAGCCCGCTACGTCTTTGAGTGTGCCCGCGAGCGCGAACTGGTCCACGTGTTTCGCACCGTGACAGATGCTATACCCCAGCCTTCGGCCGAAACAGCGGGAGGCCGTTTCTTCCTGCCCAGCGAGATTGCGGCACGCCTGGAGCAGGGTTTCTTCACCCCCAACTTCGAGCAAGAGTGGCAGCGGTTTTTCGCCCCAACAGCACAGGGCAAATCCTGACAGCGAGAAGTAACCAGATTATAAACCTTACAGATATGATTAACTTTGTAGCTTTAGACCTAGAAACTGCTACCGCTGATAGGAGCAGTATATGCCAGATAGGTATAACAGAAGTAATAGATGGTGTACCCCAGAATCCTATAAGCTGGTTAGTACAACCAGAAGGGAACGAATACGATAGTATGAATATCTGGATACACGGTATTACCCCAGAAGATACCAAAGATAGCCCTTCATTCCCTGAGGTATGGAAGGAAGTAGTACCATATCTAGAAGGTAAGATAGTAGTGGCACATAATACTTCCTTTGATATGTACGCTTTAAGGAATGCTTTTAATAAGTACCAGATGGAATATCCTACCTTTGATTACTTCTGTACCCTTAGAATAGCCAGATACATAGTTAAAGGATGCTATAGCTATTCACTGGATGTAGTAGTAAAACATCTGGGCTTAGATTTCGGCGTACACCACAAAGCAGATAGTGATAGCTTAGGATGTGCAAAGCTACTGTTAAAGTGTCTGGAAATGGATGGAAGTACCTTAGAAGATTTAGAAACTAAGTATAACTTCCACCGTGGTAAGTTTGCCCCTGGTATATTCGTAGCACACTTACAACACGAAAAGCCTTATGGTAGTTACACTGATTTTATTAAAACGCTACAAGTAAATCCAGATAATCTAGATGAAGGAAACTATTTCTTTGGAAAAACAGTATGCTTTACTGGTACCTGCCAGTATGGTACTAGGAAGGAACTACTTACAAAGGTAGCCGAAATAGGCGGTATCCCTTCTGATAGTGTAACCGCTAAAACGGATGTACTGGTAGTAGGGCAACAAGATTACAGAGTAGTAGGTGATTCTGGTATGAGTAGTAAGCAGAAGAAAGCACTACAATTACTGGAAAAAGGCAAAGATATAGAAGTACTAAGTGAAACCGAATTTTTAAGCCGTATCTAATGGAAGATAACATACTACTACCCTTACCAGAAGAAGTAGAAGTAGAAGTAGAAGTAGAACTGGATAAGGTACTAGATGCAGAAGATATAGATTAACTTATAATCCCCCTTCCGAATCCGCTAAACATCCTAATAGATGGCTGGAGTATAAACCAAAGATAAGGAAGGGGGATACAGCAGTAGTGTTAAAGCCAGTAAGCGAACTGCCAGACGGAGGTGTTGACCACATTGACAACCAACACACCGCATAGAGGGTGTACCTGAACAGACGTTCTGGTACACCCTCTATGCGGTGTAGAACAAGACATGCACGCTGCCCTGGTTAGAGGGCATCGTAGAGTTGGTGAAACTCGGTCACGGCGTGCATGCCGCGACGATAGATGTCGAGGGGGAAACTCTCGTTGGGCGAGTGGATGGCATTGGCCTCAAGACCAAAGCCCATCAGGATGGTCTTGATGCCCAGCACACGCTCGAAGACGCTGATGATGGGTATGCTGCCGCCACGGCGCACGGCTAAGGGCTGTTTGCCGAAGGCGCGGGCAAAGGCCTCCTCAGCGGCTTTATAGGCGGGCAGGTCGAGAGGGCAGACGTAGCCCTCACCACCATGGAGCGCGGTGACCTTGACCTTGACCGTCGGTGGAGCCTGTGCCACGAGCCAGTCGGCCACGAGGCGCGTGATGGTGTCGCGCTTCTGGTGGGGCACGAGACGGGTGGAAATCTTGGCATAGGCCTTAGAGGGAATGACGGTCTTGGCGCCCTCGCCGGTGTAGCCGGCCCAGATGCCACAGATATCAAACGACGGGCGGCAGGAATTGCGCTCAAGGGTGCGGTAGCCCTTTTCGCCAAAGAGGGCTTCCACACCAATGGCACGCTTATAGGCGTCCTCGTCGAAGGGGATGGAGGCTATCATCTGACGCTCGCGGTCAGAGAGGTCCTCAACGTCGTCATAGAAATGGGGCACGGTGATACGGCCGTCGGCATCGACGACGCGAGCCAGCAGTTGGCACAGCACATTGGCGGGGTTGGCTACAGCGCCACCAAAGTGGCCGGAATGGAGGTCGCGCGAGGGACCGGTGACCTCCACCTCCCAGTAGGCCAGGCCGCGCAGACCGGTGGTGAGCGAGGGCAGGTCGGCACCAAGCATGCCAGTGTCGCTCACCAGGATGATGTCGGCAGCGAGCAGCGCCCGATGCTTCTCTAAGAAGGCATCGAGGCTGGGCGAGCCAATCTCTTCCTCGCCCTCGAAGATAAACTTGACATTGTGCTTGAGCAGGCCCTCGGCCACCAGATATTCGAAGGCCTTGACCTGGATGAACGACTGCCCTTTGTCGTCGTCGGCACCTCGGGCATAGAGGCGGCCGTCGCGCACCTGGGGCTCGAAGGGGTCGCTCTGCCAAAGGTCGATGGGATCGACGGGCATGACATCGTAGTGGCCATAGACCAGGACGGTGGGTGCCTGGGGCGAGACGATGCGCTCGGCATAGACCAGGGGGTTGCCCTCGGAGGGCATCACCTCGGCATGCTGAGCGCCGGCGGCGAGGAGGAGTTCGCACCAGCGCTCGGCACAGCGCTGCATGTCGGCCTTATGTTCGGGCAACGAACTGATGCTGGGAATACGGATGAGCGAGGCCAGTTCGTCAAGGAAGCGGGCCTCGTGGGCACAGTAGTAATCGTGGAAAGTCATGGAAAGGGAGAGGTATGAGATTTATTGATGAATGGACGACGTTATATATAAGGTCTAAACTTGCCGCTATGGGCTACCGACTACTGGCTACCGTTTACCGCGCACCAGACGGCGGCCGCTGATGCCCCACTCGCCGAGCCGCAGCGGGCCATAGCGGCGGCGTCCCAGTAGATCGTAGAGCACCGCTGGAGCGCTGGCATCGGCACGGACTGCCCCGACAGCGGTGGGCGAGCCAGGCATAGTGAAGACAGCCGTGCGGCGGATGGTCCAGGGGCAACGCACATAGAGGGTGTACGTCGTACCGGGCTTGAGGCCACGAAAGCGCACGGTGTCGGTCTCCTCGCCCAGCGGCGGCAGGAAGCAGTAGTCGGCATGCGCGGTGCCGTTGTGGTCGGGCAGGGGCTCGCCCTCGAAGAGTTCGTAGGTCACCTTGTTGCCTGCGCGGCCGCCCGTGCCGGTGTGGCGGATGTGCTGGACGATGCGCAGGGTGCTGTCGGCCTCAGCCTCAAGCACGGGGTCGTCAAACCACAGGTCGGCCTGCCCCGTGCGAACGATGGTGACAGGCGCCTCATAGAGGATGTGCTCGTCGTCGGCCGAGATGCGCAGGATGCGCTCGCCGGCAGCGTCGTAGCGGGCCATGACGGGGATGACCTGACGGCCGTAGGGCGGCAGGGTGACGCTGGCGTAGGCGATGTAGTCGCCCTGAGCGAACCAGGCCGTGTCGGCAGGCGTATTGGTGAAGAGTTCGAAGGGCGTAGTCAGCGCCTGACCGGTGGTGTTGCGGACGTGCAGGCGCATGGGCGTCATTTTCCAAAAGTCGGGCTCAAGAAGAATCTCCACCGAATCGACAGCCACCTCTACTCCCGTGCGTGCCAAGGTGTCGGGCAGGGCGACGTCGATGGCATCGGGATGGATGAGGACGGCCTCCTGCAGACAGAAGAAGCCCTCGGTGGCGCCCTGCTCTGTGAGGTCCCACGCGGGCTCGGCGGCGTTGAGCAGGTCTAAACGGAAGTAGCCGTCGTAGTCGCCATCGACGCCCCAGTTGACGTGCACCAGGCCGTCGGCATCGAGGCCGTCCAGGACGAAGGCGTGGGCGTTGAGGCGCTCGGCGGCGGCGGCGAAGCAGACGGGTCGCCCGCCGCGTATCTCGGCGCGAAGCATGGCGGCCCAGTCGGCGGGGGCATACTGGTAGGCGTTGACGTAATGGACATAGCCCAGGCCGAAGGCGCGACGCAAAGGCTCGGCTATGCGCCGCATAGAGGCACCGCTGGCCTCGACGCCCCAGTTCATGCGCACGGCGACGCCGAGCATGTACGTCAGGCGGGCCACCGCCTCGGCCTCGGCGGCGGTATAGGTGCCGGGCACGTCATAGTTTTCGCGCACCAGACGGCTGTCGGCCCGCGTGCCGGGCGGCAGAGGGGCGATGGTGTAGTGGGGCGTGGTCCAACCCGCCAGGGTGTCACACAAGACATATTCGCGGCGGTGGTACGACAGCACTTCCTCGAGCGATGTGGCCACACAGCCGCTGACGCAGCGCGTGGCACTGGCCTGACCGTCGTCGCCGATATAGTAGGGGCAGAGGTCGTTGTAGGGGCTCCGCTGGTGGCGCACGAAGGAGAGCAGGGGCGCCACGGCGGGACCGCCATCGGCAGGGAAGGGAGGGGCTACGGCGCCGGCGCGGGCCCGGCGGTCGAAGAGGGCCAGCAGATGACGGAGGCCGGCGGGCACACTGTCGCTGCGTCCCATGCTACCGTAGCCCACGACGGCGGGCAGCAGGCTGTCGGCGGCGGCCACGACATAGCGGCCGTCGTTGCTGGCGAAGAGGTAGGTGGCGGGCGTGGTATGGGTCAGACGGAGGGTGGGCAAACGGCGCAGGCGGCCTTCTCCTCCCTTCTGCACAGAGGCCACGGCATCAAGATGGCGGGCAGCCACGGCCAGCGCCACATCGACGGGAACGGGCTGGGCGCTAAGGGTAGCGACGGTGGCGAGCCACAGGGCAAGGGTGGAAAGAAGACGGAGGACGGCAGGGCGTTTCATCGGTAAAAATGTAGTAAGAAGCATAAGACTGGCCACGGTTCAGAGCAGCGGGGCGAAGATACGGGTGTAGGCTTCGACCACGCGATGGCGGTAGGGCCGCTTGCGCCATTCGGCCAGGGTGACCTCGTCACAGTGGGCCATGTCGGCCAGGAAACCGTCGCGCAGAGGACAGGCGGCGGCCGAGCCGTAGATGAAGGCGTTGGCCTCGAAGTTGTTCTCAAAACTGCGGAAGTCCATATTGGTGGAGCCGACGGTGCACCAGTCGTCGTCGGCGACGGCGCACTTGCTGTGCAGGAAGCCGGCCTTGTAGCGGAAGACGCGGATGCCGGCCTGGAGCACCTGAGCGAAGTAGCAGTCGTTGATGCGGCGCAGCAGGACGCTGTCGGGCTTGTCGGGCACCATGAGGCGCACATCAACGCCGCTCATGGCGGCCGTCTGGAGGGCCTGGAGCACGGGCTCGGTGGGCATGAAGTAGGGGGTCTGGATATAGAGGTAGCGGCGGGCGTGCTGGATGACCCACACCAGGCCGTACATGATTTCGGGATAGCGCGAGACGGGATTGGACGATACAATCTGCAGCAGGCAGTCGGGCACATCGCTACCATCCACTGAGGAGGCCGACTGGGGGGCGGCGGGCAGGGCATCGGCGGGGATGGGACTGCCGGTGACGAAGGTCCAATCGACGAGGAAGAGGCGCTGCAGGTCGGCCACAGCATCGCCCTCAACACGCAGGTGCAGGTCGCGCCACAACTGGCTCCGGCGGCTGACGTAGCGCAGGGCTAGGTTCATGCCGCCGATGAAGCCCACGCGGTCGTCGATGATGCAGACCTTGCGATGGTTGCGGTAGTTGACCTTGTGCGTCAAACTGGGGAAATGGACGGGCAGGAAGGCCTGCACCTGGGCGCCGGCGGCGATAAGGGGGGCGAAGAACGACTGCTTCACATGCCAGCAGCCCACGTCGTCGTAGATGAGGCGGACGTCGATACCGTCGCGGACCCGGTCGGTCAGGACGTCGCGCACCAGACGGCCTACGGGGTCATCCTCGATGATATAGGTCTCTATGTGGATGCTCTTGCGGGCCTGCCCCACCTCGCGCAGCAGGGCCAGAAGCCATGCGGCGCCGGTGCTGTAGCCGTCGATATGGCGCACGGCAGTGAGGATAGAGCCGTTGGTGGTCTTGAAGAGGCGAACCAGAGGGATGTAGCGATGGGGCGCCGCGTCCTGGCTCAGGGCGTTGACGCGCTGCAGCATCTGCCGCGTGAGGCGGTTGTACTGCCGCCTGCTGATGTAGCGCTCCTTGCGGATGTTCTGCCCGAAGAAATAGAAGATGACGAGGCCCACGATGGGCAGCATCACCAGCACGATGGTCCACGCGATGGTCTTGGCGGGCTGGCGGTTTTCGAGTAGCACCACCGTCACCGTACTCACCACGAGGACGATGTAAACGAGAAGGATAATCCAAAAGACGACGACAGACCACATAGCGCAGAGGGGGATGAGGGAAAGGGGAAACGCACGCCGCCGGCCGGCTATGCCCGCAGACGGTGCCGCGGCTGCCCCGGCAACATGTATCTATGGCAAAACTAAAGAAAAAAATCCACATAGCGCCCCCGGCAACGAAAAAACGGTTCCCACAGCCGCTATTGGCGTGGAAACCGTCTGGAGATGGACTGTCGGAAAGAGGCGACTCGAACGCCCGACCCCTACGTCCCGAACGTAGTGCGCTACCAACTGCGCTACTTTCCGATTAGCGCTGCAAAGTTAGCCATAATTTTGGAATGTGGAACACTTTGCCGCGTTTTTTCTGCGGAAAAGCGGAAAAGCGGCCAACCGGGCAGTCCTATTTGGCCACGAGCAGGTCTATCACAATCTTGGGGTGGACGGGATCATTGGTGATGAGCAGCACGCGGCGGCGGCCCTTGAAGGTATTGCTCTGGGTGCTGACGGCGATGCGTATCTTGGCGCTCTCGCCGGGCTTGAGGCGGCGCTTGGACAGGCTGACGGAGAGGCCGGGGTTATAGACCTGAAGGGCGCTGACATCCAGGTCGGCGAGGCCGGTGTTGGTCAGGTTGACCACGGCCTTAAGTTTCTTTTTCCGGCTAAGGCTGCCCATGTGCAGCAAGGTGCTGTCGAGGGTGGCCACCGGGGCATGGGCCATGTCGGCATCAGCATCGATGGGGGGCAGGAGGGTGGCGCTGACACCAATCTCATTGTCGCGGTGCACGCGGTCGCCGCTGAAGCGGCTCAGATAGACGCTGGTCTGCGTAAGGCCATAGTTGCGCAGCAGGTTGCTGTTGAGCGTGAAGAGCAGGCGGCCCGTGCGGCCGGGACGCAGAACGGCAGGGTCGGCCGTAACGGTGAGATACTTGGGCAGGTGCATGAGCGCGGGTTCAATGCTCTGACGGCCGCCGTTATAGATGGTGAGGGCCTTCTGCGGGATGTCGCCGCGCTGGACATCGTCAAACTCTATATTGTCGGCATCGAGGTAGAGGTCGCCCACGCGGCAGGGGAAGCGGCCGGAGATGTCGATGCGCTTCATCACGACGTCGCCACTGACGGTGAGCCAGATGTTGCCCTCGGTATGGCTAACGGTGACGGCTATCTGCTTCTCAAAATGACCCAGCAGGGCGGCATCGTAGGTGGCGGTGACGGTACCCTCGCCGCCAGGGGCGATGGGCATGCGGGGCCAGTTGACGACGGTGCAGCCGCAGTCGGGGCGAACGTCGCGAATGGTCAGGGGCTGCGAACCGACGTTGGTGAAGTGGAAGGTGGCGGTGACAGGGGTCTGCCACACCACGGTGCCAAAGTCGTAGCGCGGCGCCTCGAAGCGCAGTTGGGCGGCAGCACAGCATGCGCAGAGGGAGAGGAGCAGGGTCAGGGCCCCGCGTATGGGAGAAAGGGGAAGGTGATTCATGGGGAAGAGTGGGAAATGATTGGCGGCGTACAACTGGCACGCCGCGGCAGCAAGGGCAAAGTTAGAAAAAAATCTGCATTCGCTTTGGCTTTTCGCGCGATGTTGGCTACATTTGCTGCAAATTAGGCCGCAGCGGCCCGCTCCGGCGACCACGGCGACCACGCCTTCTCCTTCACACACACCGCACATACCATGCTGAAATTTATCTCCTGGAACGTCAACGGGCTCAGAGCCTGCGCGGGCAAAGGCTTCCGCGAAACCTTCGAGCGCCTGGACGCCGACTTCTTCTGCCTGCAGGAAACCAAACTGCAGGAGGGACAGATAGACCTGGCCTTCGACGGCTACGAGAGCTACTGGGACTATGCCGACAAAAAGGGCTACTCGGGCACGGCCATCTTCACACGCCACAAACCGCTGGCCGTGACGCGCGGACTGGGCATCGACGAGCACGACCACGAGGGTCGCGCCGTGACGCTCGAGATGGATGGCTTCTTCCTGGTGACGGTGTATGTGCCGAACGCACAGGACGAACTGCGCCGCCTGGACTACCGCATGACGTGGGACGACGCCCTGCGTCAGTATCTCACCAACCTGGACCGCCGCAAGCCGGTCATCGTCTGCGGCGACATGAACGTGGCACATCAGGAGATTGACCTGAAAAACCCGAAGACCAACCGGCGCAACCCGGGCTTCACGGACGAAGAACGCGGGAAGTTCGGTTGTCTGCTCGACGCGGGCTTCACCGACACCTTCCGCCACTTCTACCCCGACCTGACGGACGTCTATTCGTGGTGGTCGTACCGCTTCCGCGCACGCGAAAAGAATACGGGGTGGCGCATCGACTACTTTCTGGCTTCCGACCGCCTGGTGCCGGCGCTGCAGAGCGCGGCCATACACACCGACATCTATGGGTCGGACCACTGCCCTGTCGAGGCCTGCTTCAACCTGTAATCACATCCTTACTGCTCATTCCCCTAACTCTCCCCCGCATGAAATCATTCTTCAAAACCGTCCTTGCCGTCATCGTCGGCATGGTCGTCTCCTCCATATTCATGGGCTTCATCGGTATAGCCATCATCGGCTCGCTGCTGGCCATCGGACCGGAAGTGCCGCCCGTCCAGCCGGGTACCGTGCTGCACCTCAAACTGGTGGGCCAGATTGAGGAGCGCGCGGCGGACAACCCGCTGGGCATCCTGCTGGGCACGACGGCGACCGACGTGCAGGGCCTGGACGACATCCTCACGGCCATCAACGAGGCGGAGCGCAACGACGACGTGCGCGGCATCTACATCGAGGCGGGTATCCTCTCGGCCGACATGGCCACGCTCGAAGAGGTGCGCAAGGCCATCAGCGACTTCCGCAAGACGGGCAAGTTTGTCGTGGCCTACGCCGAAAACTACTCGCAGGGGGCCTACTACGTGGCCTCGGCGGCCGACTCGGTGTTCATCGAGCCTACCGGCATGCTCGACTGGCATGGCATCGCCTCGCAACCCATCTTCTACGCCGACCTGCTGGAGAAGGTGGGCGTCAAGATGCAGGTATTCCGCGTGGGCACCTACAAGAGTTACGTCGAACCCTACACGCGGACCGACATGAGCGACGCCAACCGCGAACAGATAGCGGCCTTCATCGGCGATATCTGGCAGGTGGTATGCCGCGACGTGGCCCAGTCGCGCCATGTCAGTCTGGACAGCCTCAACGCCTACGCCGACCGCTACATGCCCTTCGCCGAGACGGCCGACTATGTCAAGGCGGGTCTCGTGGACCGCACGGTGCGCCTCGACGAGATGCGGCAGGTGCTGGCCGACGTGATGAACGACGAGAGGCCCACGCTCATGTCGCCGGCCGACATGGCAGCCAACGCCGCCAACCACAGTGAAGGCGGGGGCGAAGGCGAAGTGGCCATCTACTATGCCTACGGCGACATCGTGGGCAGCGAGGCGGGCGTAACCAACGGCCAGGGCTACATCGTCGGCACACGGGTGGTGGAAGACCTGGACGCCCTGATGAACGACGACGAGGTCAAGGCGGTGGTCATCCGCATCAACTCGGGCGGCGGCAGCGCCTTCGCCTCTGAACAGATGTGGCAGGCGGTACGCCGCCTACGCGAGAAAAAGCCGGTCGTCGTGTCGATGGGCGGAATGGCGGCCTCGGGCGGCTACTACATGGCCTGCGCGGCCGACTATATCGTGGCTGACCCCACCACACTGACTGGAAGCATCGGCATCTTCGGCATGGTGCCGGACATGACCGGACTGCTCACGGACAAACTGGGCCTGCACTTTGACGTGGTCAAGACAAACGAGGCATCCGACTTCGGCGCCCTGGGTCGGCCACTCAACGCCCAGGAATGCCGAGCCATGCAGGCTTACGTAGAACGCGGATACCGCCTGTTCATCAACCGCGTGGCCGAGGGACGCCACATGCCGGCCGACAGCGTGGCCACGATAGCCGAGGGACGCGTATGGACGGGACGCCAGGCGCTGCAGCGCAAACTGGTGGACCGTCTGGGTACGCTCAGGGACGCCGTCAATGAGGCGGCACGCCGCGCGGGTATCAGCGACTATGCCACGGTGGCCTATCCCGAACCGACCGACTGGCTTGAGACGATCCTGGAGGGCGAGAAGAGCGATTACATGGAGCGCCGCATACAGAGCGCCCTGGGCGAATGGTACCGCCCGCTGCGCTTCGCCGCGACGCTGAAGGGGCGCGACGGCCTGCAGGCACGCATCCCCTACGAGCCTAACCTGAGCCACTGACGCCACGATGCTGCGCTACCTGCTCCTTCCCTTGGCCTGGCTCTACGACGCGGTGACACGGCTGCGCAACGCGGCGTTCGACCGCGGATGGCTGCGCATGCGCCGCTTCGACGTGCCGACCATCGCCGTGGGCAACCTGTCGGTGGGCGGCACGGGTAAGACGCCACATACCGAGATGCTCCTCGCCCTACTGGCTCCACGCTGGCGCACGGCCATGCTGAGCCGCGGCTACGGACGCTGCACACGGGGCTTCGTCAGCGCCGACGCGGAACGGACGGCTTCGGAGGTGGGCGACGAACCGTGGCAAATGGCCCGCAAATTCCCCAACGTACAGGTGTGTGTCTGCGAAGACCGCTGCGCGGGCATCGACCGCATGCTGCTGGGCGACGTGCCGCCACAGGTCATCGTCCTGGACGACGCCTACCAGCACCGCCACGTCCGTGCCGGACGCTATATTCTGCTGACCGACTACGCACGACGCTATACGCACGACTTGCTGCTGCCGGCGGGACGCCTGCGCGAAAGCCGACGCGGGGCACGACGGGCCGACATCATCATCGTGACCAAATGCCCGCCGGACCTGACGGCGGAGGCCTTCGCCAGTATCTGCGACGAACTGCGCCCCCTGCCGCACCAGCGCGTGATGGCCTCGACACTCGACTACGACAGGCCGCGACGCCTCTTTGACGACACCAACGAAACGGCAGACACTCTGCCACAGGGCACGCACCTACTGGTGGTGACAGGCATCGCACGACCCAAGCCGCTGCTGGACCATCTAATGGCACACGGCTACGCTACGACGGCCATGACCTTTGCCGACCACCACGACTTCACCACCGCCGACTTGGAACGCATGGACTCATGGCTGGCGGCACAAAACGCGCCGGCGGCCGTCATGACCACCGAAAAGGACGCAGCACGCTTCGTGGCACATATCGCACTACTGACGCCCAGGCTCAGACAAGCGCTGTGGGTGCAGGGCATCAAGCCACGCCTGCTTTTTGGAAAAGAAGAAGAATTACACCATATCATCCTACAATATGTTACAGAAAATCAAAGAAACGGCTGAATGGCTGAAGGCGCACACCGCCCTGCGCCCCGAAGTGGCCATCATCCTGGGCACAGGTCTGGGACGTCTGGCCGAGGAAATCGAGGTCGTTGATGCCATCCCCTATACGGACATTCCCCATTTCCCCGTATCGACAGTGGAGGGCCATCAGGGACGCCTGCTCTTCGGCCGCCTGGGCGGCCGCGAGGTGCTGGCCATGCAGGGCCGCTTCCACTTCTACGAGGGCTACTCCATGAAGGAGGTGACCTATCCCGAGCGTGTGATGTACGAACTGGGCATCCGCGTGCTCTGCGTCAGCAACGCCGCAGGCGGCATGAACCCCGACTTCCGCATCGGCGACATCATGCTCATCCGCGACCATA
>CAMGHE010000045.1 GCA_946055775.1 uncultured Bacteroidales bacterium | reverse complement strand
ATGGTTGATAGAACTTATTAAAAGGTGAAATGTTTCTCTTTTAGGGGGTTGATAAATCCGTGAACTGCTCTCTAGGCGGCTGGAGTGACCCACGATGGGCCGCAGTCCAGCCTTTTACACCGCAAAAATACGAATTTCTTTTTGGATGATACAAGCCCGCGGGGCAAAAATTGAAACTATTTTTTCGTTTTTTTGACCCATGTTGCTCCGTGCCCGCCTCTGTCGCGTCGGTACCTCGGTGACGTCAGTTTGCCTTGGGGGCAGGTAGGGTCCAGCGATAGACGTTGCACCCTATGAAGTTGCCTACCATGATGGCGGCGTAGAAGGGCAGCAGGCGGCTGGCATTCTCGGTGAGGAACGACAGCGGGGTGCACAGACCGTAAAACGAGTCGGCCACGCAGTGGGGGAACCCGCAATTGATAAAGAGCGGCACGCCCACCAGCAGCGGCAAGTACTTGCCTTGACGGGCAAAGGTGATGGTGGTAGTCATGATGAAGCCGCAGCCGATGGCCAGGATGCCGCAGCGCAGCGGACCGATGGCCAGACGGCCCTCGATGATGCCCTGTGCCGTCTCTTGCAGGGGCAGCGCACTGCAACGCGCCATGAGGGCCACTAACAGGCAACCCACGATGTTGCAGATAAGGATGAGCAGCAGCGTGCCCACCTCGTTCTTCTTGATGAAGCCCGCCGTGCCCGTATAGAGACGCAGGGCGTAGTGGACCACGGTGAGCAGGCCGAAAGAGAATAGGACGGCGCCGATGATGCTCTTCTCGGCCAAGTAGCCGAAACCGGCAATGCCGACGCAGCCGCCGGCCAGGATAGACGATTTGATGGTGCGAATCATAGGAATAGGGTGGTTACGTTCAAGGTGGCGCAAAGGTATGAATTTATTAGAAACTGCGGGTGACGCTATGGCTATCTCCTCACGGCGCAGCAGCAACTTTGGTGACCAACGGCTTTATTTTGTCAAATATCGACTCATTTTCGTCTTCTCAAGAGCCTGGATGACGCTGTTGCATTTAAGAATCTTTAGACTTATTTAAGGCTGCGTTAACATTTCGCGAGGGGAAGGTGGGCGTGGCAACACGACCTGGGCGATAGAAATTACGACTTGGGCGATAGAAATTACGACTTGGGCGACCGAAAAAACAGTCGCCCAAGTCGTTTTAGGCCGAAAAGACACGAAAAAAGGGGCCAACGGGCCCCTCTCTCTGCTTTCTATACAAATTTACATCATCGGCGGCTAAAATGCAAATGTTATTTCACTTCTGTTTACATTCGGTCTTTTAAGGACGGTTGTAAACAGATGTTAATTATTGATGCTTGCTGCAACGGGGGGCTTTCTGTGCCGGCCTTGGTCGTTTGGCTGCTCCAATCCGCTCCTGCTGTGTCGGGGCCTCGGCAAAAAACTGCCCGTGTACGCCCGTCATATACGGAAAATAACGTACTTTTGCACATCGTAAATTCAATAGACAGCGAAACCTCCCTAACTGCAATGCAACAGAAGATTATCATCCTCGATTTCGGTTCGCAAACCACGCAGCTCATTGGCCGCCGTGTGCGCGAGCTCGACACGTTCTGCGAGATTGTACCTTACAACAAGTTTCCCCACGACGATCCCACCGTTATTGGTGTCATCCTCTCTGGTTCGCCCTACAGCGTCTATGACCCCGAGGCATTTAAGGTCGATCTGAGCGGCATCCGTGGGCGCCTGCCCATCTTGGGTATCTGCTACGGCGCCCAGTTTATGGCCCAGACTAACGGCGGCCGCGTTGAGCCCGCCGGCAGTCGCGAGTACGGCCGTGCCCATCTGGGGTATATCGAGCACGACAATCCGCTGTTTCGCGGTTTTGAGGAAGGCTCTCAGGTGTGGATGAGCCACGGCGACACCATCACCGCCATCCCCGACAACTTCCGCTGCATCGCCAGCACCGACAAGGTGAAGTATGCCGCCTACCAGGCTGAGGGCGAGGCCCTTTGGGGCGTGCAGTTCCATCCCGAGGTGTTCCACTCGCTGCAGGGCACGCAACTGCTCCGCAACTTCGTCGTGGATATCTGCGGCAGTCGTCAAGACTGGAGCGCGGCCTCGTTTGTCGATACCACCGTGGCCGAACTGCGCGAGCAGCTGGGCAACGACCGCGTCATCCTGGGTCTCTCCGGCGGTGTGGACAGTTCGGTGGCTGCCGTCCTTCTACACCGCGCCATCGGCAAGAATTTGACCTGTATCTTCGTCGATCACGGTATGCTGCGCAAGAATGAGTTCCGCGATGTGCTGCGCGACTACGAAGGGTTGGGTCTCAACGTGATTGGTGTCGATGCCAGCGCCAAGTTTTTCGCCGAACTGGCCGGCGTCACCGAGCCCGAGCGCAAGCGCAAGATCATAGGCAAGGGCTTTATCGACGTCTTCGATGCCGAGGCCCAGAAAATCACCGATGCCAAGTGGCTGGCACAGGGCACCATCTATCCCGACCGTATCGAGAGCCTCAATATCACCGGTAAGGTAATCAAGAGTCACCACAACGTGGGCGGACTGCCCGAAAAGATGCACCTGCAGCTCTGCGAGCCCCTGAAGTGGCTCTTCAAGGACGAGGTGCGCCGCGTAGGCCGTCAGCTCGGCATGCCCGAACATCTCATCACCCGCCACCCCTTCCCCGGTCCCGGACTGGCTGTGCGCATCCTGGGCGACATCACCCCCGAGAAGGTACGCATTCTCCAAGATGCCGACGACATCTTTATCCGCGGCCTGCGCGAATGGAAGGTCAAGGGCGACGATGGCAGTGAAGACATCCTATATAATAAGGTATGGCAGGCCGGCGTCATCCTGCTCCCCGTCAAGAGTGTCGGCGTCATGGGTGACGAGCGCACCTATGAGCGTGCGGTGGCCCTGCGTGCCGTGACCAGCACCGATGCCATGACCGCCGATTGGGCCCATCTGCCCTATGAGTTCATGGCCCGCGTGTCGAACGACATCATCAACCATGTCAAGGGCGTCAACCGCGTGTGCTACGACATCTCGTCCAAACCGCCTTCGACCATCGAATGGGAGTAAACTCCCGCTATGCCATAGAAAGGCACTCTTTGCCCTGTGAACAACGCACGGCAAAGAGTGCCTTTTGCCCATTACGTGGCTGTGCCTCAATTGTCTCACCTAAACCCCAAACCCTTTCCTGCCATGAACGGCCTATACACCCTTGTCCTCCTCATCCTCTCCAATATCTTCATGACCTTCGCCTGGTATGGCCACCTGCGGCTTCAGGCCTCGGGCATCAGCAAAAACTGGCCCCTGCTGGTCGTCGTTCTCTTCTCGTGGGGCATTGCCCTCTTTGAATATCTGTGTCAGGTGCCCGCCAACCGCATTGGTTTTGTGGGCAATGGTGGTCCCTTCACCCTGGTCCAGCTCAAGGTTATTCAGGAGGTGGTGTCGCTCTTGGTCTTCACCGTTGTCGCCTCCATGATGTTTCGCGGTGAAGCCCTCCACTGGAACCACTTCGTCGCCTTCCTCTTCCTTGTGCTTGCCGTCTATTTTGTCTTCCTCAAATGAGCCGTACCCTCCATGGCGAGGTGCGTCGCCGCGACAAGGCCCTGTGGCGTCATTTTACGGAAGGACTGCGCCATTTTCGCCTCATCGCCGAGGGTGACCACGTCTTGCTCGGCCTCTCGGGTGGGAAAGACTCGCTGGCCCTACTGGCTCTGTTGGGACAGGCCGCCCGCCGCTCTTGTGGTCGATGGCGCGTGACGGCGCTCCATGTGCGCATCGACAGCGTGCGCTATGAGAGCGACACCGCCTATCTCGAAGCCCAAGCAGCCGAGGCTGGCGTGCCCCTGTTTGTCGAGACCATCCATGTCGAGCCCGACCGTAAGGCTCGCCGCTCGCCCTGTTTTCTCTGCGCCTGGCAGCGGCGCAAAGTCCTCTTTGATACCGCCCAGCGTTTGGGCTGTAATAAGATAGCCTTTGGGCATCACCAAGATGACATCCTGCTCACTGCCTTGATGAACCTCACCTACTGTGGCACCTTCTCTACCATGCCTGCACGCCTCACCATGCGCAAGTTTCCCGTCACCATCATCCGCCCCCTGTGCATGGTGCGCGAGGACGAACTGCGTGCCTATGCCCTCGATCATGCCCTACAGCCTGTGAGCAAGGTCTGTGTCTATGACAGGGTCTCCACGCGGACCCGTGTGCGCGAGGTCTTCGACCTGCAGCAGCGCCTCAACCCCGAATACCGCTATAGCCTTTGGCACGCCCTGATAAAGAGCGGCGCTCTGGTGCAGGAGGCCGACGGCAAGGACGATGGCGATGGAGGTCTCGATGGCGCTGAAGGAGCGGCTTCCGTTGGTCCGGCCGATGTGGCTGAAGGGACGGCGGTGTGAGTAGCCGCAGCGGCGGTCAATGGCCCTGCCGCAAGGCGCAAAGTCAGGGCGTAGCCCCTAAACAGGGGCTGCTCCGCGTGGCTTTGCCGAAAAAATGCGGCAAAAGCAACGTGTTGCGAGAGAAAGTCGCGATGAAAGTTTTGCAATTTTATCAATAATGCTTATTTTTGGAGCGTGAAACACGAGGCTTTATTGGCCCTTACCTTGAGAACAAACACTTATTCACTCTAAATACCCTATTTTTATGAAGAAATGCTACCTTTTTCTTACGGCGCTCTTCGCTCTGCTGAGCCTGACGCCAATGAAGGCCGCTGACGTCATCACGGCCTTGGGTGAGCCCGTGCGCGACTTCACGACGCTCCAGGAGGGTGACCAGCTCGTGCTCTTCTGCCACGGCACGACCGACCCTACCAATGCCGAGTATCACACCCGCTACGCCTACCTCCAGGAGGGCGATAACAACATGCTCTACCTGAACCGCAACCTGCAGCTTGGCAAGACCTCGTCGGCCGACTTTATTTGGACGGTCATCGAGTGTGAGCAGGTGGATGGCGCTGCCAATATCAAGCTGCAGAGCCCCCGCGGCAACTACTTCCCCAACTTCCCCTACGACGAATCCAGCCAGTGGAACAAATGGCCGGGCCGCTCGGGCGATGAGCCGGGTGTCATCACCGTCACCGCTACCGAGTTTGGCGACAGCCTTTTCTTCTTTATGGATGAGAACGGCGTCTATTTCAATGGCCAGAACTGCTCCGATAATGGTATAGCCAACTTCGTAGGTTGGAACACCGCTGGCGGCAACTCGCTCTACATGATCTACCGCGCCACCGTTGAATCGCGCGACACCTATGAGGTGATGCTCCATCTCATGGATCAGGATGAACAGTATCTTGACCTTGGCTCCGTTGAGAACCCCCTCACCTATACCTGCGTCACGGGCGACTCCATCAACCTGCCCAGCGTGACCCACTACTCCTTTGTCAGTGCGCTCGACAACGACTTCGAGCCCGTTGAGTTCCCCATCCATGTGGAGGAATCGGACATTGAGGTGATGGTTTACTATGAGAAGTGGCCGCTCGTAACCGTAGTATGCTACGACCAGAACGGTAACCAGATTGAAGGCAAGACCTTCGAACAGTGGTATGAGAAGGGTTCGAAGTTCGTCGCTCCCACCAGCGCCCAGATGGGCATGGGCTGGACGCTTGTTACCACCGACTATGACGACTATGAGGTGACCGAAGATCAGCTTATCGAACTGACCTACGCTTGGAATCCTACCACGGGTCTGCCCTTCCAGCCTACTACCGTGACCGATGGCGCCTTTGCCGAAGGCACCAAGTTCTACGCGATCAAAATTCGCGACACCGGCTACATCTACCCGCAGGATGACGCTCCCGAACTCAAGATTACCAACACCTTCAATGCCAGCGGTGCTGATCGCTACCTGTGGGCCATCACCGGTGACCTGGACCATGGCTTCCAACTCTTCAACAAAGCCAAGGGTGCCTCCATGCAGGCCTACACCGTAGGTACTGGCAACGCTACGCCCATCCAGCTGGGTGACGCTGCCGCCATCGCCGAGGCCGGCGAAGAGGCAGTGACCACGTTCAACCTCGTTGTCAACGGCACCGGCTTCTCCCTCGCCGCATCGACCGACGGTAACGCCTGCATGAACCGCTTCGGTGGTGCCACGGGTGAAGACCTCAAGTACTGGAACAGCAGTTACAGCCCCGGTGACGTGGGTAGCCGCATCACCTTCGTTGAGTTCACCGACGAACAAATCGAGAACATGCTCTTTGCCGACGTGCTGAACGTCCTCAAGTCGGAAGGCTGCGTGGGTGGCTACACCGCCGAACAGCTCTCTTCCGTTCGTGCCGCCTACAACGCCAAGGACATCACCACCGCCGAGGATGCCGTTGCTGCTCTCGAGGGTGAAGAGACCATCGCCTTCGACCCCAGCAAGAGTTACTACATCATCAGCGCTTACCGCTCCTTCTGCATAGACCAGCCCGAAGCCACCTACGCCATTTATGCCTCTGCCACCGACTCCCTGAAGTGGGGCGCACTGGAAGAGGGCAACGATGCCTACAAGTGGACCTTCTACAACCACGAGCCCGAGGTCATCGGTGATACCGTTTACTATGTGAACAACGTGGCTCAGAGCAAGGACATCGCCAGCTTCCGCTATGGTAAGAAGGCTTGCCTCTACAACATTGATAATGTCACGGAGAGCACCGACGCGAGCATTGTCTATGCCGAGGGCGTACGCGCTCCCTTCGAGTTCCGCGCTTCTACGGTTGTGCCCAACGCCACCCGCCTGGTACACAACTACGGCGCTTCCATCGTCACCCTCTCTGCTTACCAGGGTTCGATGTCAGGTAAGGCAACCAGCGGTCTCATCACCACCTACAACACCGATAACGTCTCCTATCCTACGGCATGGCGTCTGAAGATGGCCGGTGACGTGCCCACAGCCATCAGTGGCATCCAGGCTGGCAACGCTAACGACAGCCGCGTCTTCGACATCACTGGCCGTCAGGTCAAGAATGCTGCCAAGGGTCTGTACATCATCAATGGCAAGAAGGTCGTGGTGAAGTAATTCCCCACTCCACCACCTTCCCCATTTCTTAAACCTCACAGAGGGCCGCGTCCACACAGGGCACGGCCCTCTGCCTTTCTGCGGCGCGCCGCCCCGTCGCTGCTTGCTGTCGCCCCTGTCACCTCTTCGTCTCTCTCTCCTATCACCTCCCGCTGCTGCCCCGTTTGTGTCGCGACATGCCTGTCATTTGTCAAGCATACCCGCCAAAATGGCGGCTAAAGTGTGAAAAAAGCATACCGAAACCTACGTTTGTGTGTCCAGCCCTTGCCATTCTGCCGACAAACCGTAACTTTGCATCGTGTTTTTCATAGTATTAGATTTAAGGTTAACAAGGTTGGGATACAGAGGTATCCCTTTTTTTGTGCGCTGAAGCGAACTTGCAAACCGCCGCCCTTAGGTCGCCACCGTAGCCGCCACCGTAGCCGCCGCGTGTGGCCGTTAGAAAAACATGTGGGCAAAGCCTCGCCATACTGAAATAATCATTAACTTTGCAGTGATTTTTGCTTTCCCCGAAACACCATGGAACAATCTAAGATTTTCAAGATAGACCTGGACGAAATCATCCGCAGCAAGGCCGGCGACAAGGCCCGACGCGTACCCCGCTTTGTCGTGTCGTGGCTCAAGCGGAAGATACACCAGGAAGAAATCAACGAGTTCCTGGAGCGTGAAGGCGACAAGCAGGGCGTGCCCTGGCTCAACGACTGCGTAGAGTTTCTGGACATGAAACTTGATGTGCAGGGCATCGAAAATCTGCCCAACCCCAACGACGGCCGCCTCTACACCTTTGTCAGCAACCATCCGCTGGGCGGACAGGACGGTGTGGCTCTGGGTGCCATCCTCGGCGGTCACTACGACGGCCGCGTCAAGTACATCGTCAACGACCTGCTGATGAACCTCTACGGTCTGGCGCCCCTCTGCATCCCCGTCAACAAGACCGGCGGGCAAAGCCGCCAACTGCCCATGATGGTCGAGGCCGGTTTTAAGAGCGATGCCCACATCATCATGTTCCCCGCCGGCCTGTGCTCGCGCAAGCAGCACGGCGTCATACGCGACCTGCCTTGGGCCAAGGCCTTCGTCACCAAGAGTGTGGAGCACCAACGCGACGTCGTGCCCATACACTTTGGCGGACAAAACTCCAAGTTCTTCTATCGTTTGGCTAACGTGAGCAAGCGCCTCGGCATCAAGTTCAACATCGCCATGCTCTACCTCGTGGACGAGATGTTCAAAAACCGCCACAAGACCTTCACCGTCAAAATAGGCAAGCCCATCCCCTGGCAGACCTTCGACAAGAGCAAGACGCCCACCGAGTGGGCTGCCTATGTGCAAGACCTGGTGTACCAACTTTGAGGCCCGCGCCTAAACCAACCGCTACAGAAACTATCCACCCATTTTATGGAAGACATCATACAACCGGTAGAACGGTATTTGCTGAAAGCCGAACTTACGCCGGAACACAGACTCCGTTCCACCAATAAGAGCAACAATGAAATCTACGTGGTCACCTATCAGCAGGCCCCCAATGTGCTGCGCGAGATAGGCCGCCTGCGTGAGATTGCCTTCCGTGCTGCCGGTGGCGGTACGGGCAAGGCTCTCGACCTGGACGAGTTTGATACCTGCGAACATCCCTATTACCAACTCATCGTCTGGTGTCCCGAAGATGAGGCTATCTTGGGCGGCTACCGTTTCCTTCCCTCCCACGAAATACAGTTTGAACCTTCTGGACAGCCCCATTTGGCCACTGGCCACATGTTCCACTTCTCCGACCGCTTTATCAGCGACTACCTCGGAGAGACCGTCGAACTGGGCCGCTCGTTCGTCACCCTCGAATACCAGAGCACGCGCCAGTTGGCCAAGAGCCTCTTCGCCTTGGATAACCTTTGGGACGGCCTCGGCGCACTCACCGTCGTCATCCCCGGACTCAAGTATTTCTTTGGCAAGATGACCATGTACCCCTCCTTCAATCCCCAGGCGCGCGACATGATCCTCTTCTTCCTCAACAAGCACTTTGGCGATAAGGACCGTCTGGTCTATCCCGTCGAACCGCTACAAATAGGTACCGACCCCGAACGTCTCGCCGCCCTCTTCGTGGGTAAGGACTTCAAGGAGGACTATTTCATCCTCAACACCGAGGTGCGCAAGTTGGGCTACAACATCCCGCCTCTGGTCAACGCTTACATGAGTCTGAGTCCCACCATGCGCGTCTTCGGCACCGCCATCAACCACGAGTTTGGCGAGGTCGAGGAAACCGGCATCCTCATTGCCGTGGACGAGATTCTCGAGCAGAAGCGTATGCGCCATATCGACACCTTCGTCGAGGAGCATCCCGAATCGATGGAGTTCTTCCCCACCTTTTCCTGGAAATCTAAAGAATAGTACAGCCCATGCCCACCATTGGTTATCCCCAACAGACTTATGCCGTCCCCGTCTGCCGCTACTGCCAGACGCTGGACCTGCGCGACAACCCCGAACTCATCGCCGAATACCGCCGCCTGCACAGCGCCGAGGGCATCTGGCCCGAGATTATGGCCGGCATCCGTGCCGTCGGCATTCTGGAGATGGAAATCTACCTCCTTGGCACCCGCCTGTTCATGATTGTTGAAGCCCCCGCCGATTTCGACTGGGACAGCGCGATGCAGCGCCTCGCCACCCTACCGCGTCAGGCCGAGTGGGAAGCCCTGACAGCCAAGTATCAGCAGGCCAGCGCCGGCGCCACCTCTAACGAGAAATGGCAACTGATGGAGCGCATCTTCCACCTGTATAAATAACTTGCGTCGGTAACGTATAGACGCACCTATATAACAAGGGCTGCCACGGCCATGACGAGACCATGTCTCGCGCAGTGCTGTGGCAGCCCTTGGTGTGTGGTTAGACTTAGTTGGAACCTCAGAAATGAATCATCAGTTCAACGACTGCCTTATCGCGTTCGGAGGGCTTGGCAAGCGTTACGTCGCGGTAGAAATACTTTTCGTAGTTCATGCGCAGTTCGGCGGGCAGTTTTCCCGCGAAGCGCAGCGTCAGTCCGCCCGTCAGGCGTTGCCGTGCGGCATCCGTGCGCTTGAAGGCGCCGTCGTCCGTCGGCGTGCCGTCGCTGTGGTCGCCCATCGCGTCATAGCGTGCCAGCACCAGCAGTTGGCGCCATGTGTCGCCGCGCAGGGGGAAGGTCCAGGCGGCAAAGGCATCCACGGCGTTCACATCCTGGAATGAGGCCCCGGCGTAGTGCTTGCGCAGGTATTCCCCCTCCAGCATCAGCCGTCCCGCCGTCAGGGTGAAGCCCCCGTCGTAGAGATAGACCGGGCCCGCCTGGGGCGACAACTTCTGTACGCTACCCTGTAGCGTCAGTCCCTGCACCGGCTTCCACTGCACCTTTGCCGAGAAGTTGAGCGAGCGTGTCCAGTAGTCCTTCTGGTCTGTCAGTCCGCTGCCGTTGAAGGCGCCCGCCTCCAGTGTCAGTCCCGTGCCCGCCGGCATGTAGCGTCCCGCCAGACCCACGTCGCGCACGTTGCCCACCTGCTTGGCGATGAACGAGCGGTTGGCAAACATCTGGACGTGCGGCGATCGGTGGGCGTCGATGGTGAAGGGTACGCGCATCTGTCCCATCGTCAGACGAAGGTCGGGCAGCAGGGTATAGCTGGCCCAGGCGTCGAGCATCTTTATTTTGCCCTCGTCCGAGAGGTCAATCTCAGCCTTGTAGCCGATGGCGTCCGTGATTTTGCCGTCTAAGGCCACGCGGGCGTTGCGCACCTCAAAGCGGCTTTCGCTACGTTCGGTCTGCACCTCCATCTTCGTGCGCAGTGTACCGCTCACCTTCGGCATGGGCAATGTTTGGGCCATCGCAGTCAGCGCAGTAGCCGATAAGGCCAGGGAAAGGGTAAGTGAGAGAGTTCGTCGGGAGATAGTCATATTATATATAAGGTGTGAGGTATTCGTTGTCGGAGTGTGTGCGTCATGCGTCCTGCCGGCGCATGGTAGCCAGGTTGTCAGCCAGATGTCGCGTCTCTACGCAGAGCTGTTCTATCTCCTGCAGCAGGTGGATGAGCAGACTCTCCGTCGTCAGGTTCGTGTCGTTGTGGCGGATGCGTTCCAGGGCGTTGTTGCGCTCCTCGGTACAAGCCGTGCGCAGGCCCTCCACCTCATTGCGCAGGCGTGCGGCATCGTCATAGCGGCGGTCCTTGAGAGCGTCCGCCATGTTGTCCATATCCTTGGCCAGCGTGCGGGCAATCTCCGTCAGTCCCTCGCTCTCCGCCGGACTGAGTGGCGTGAAGTGGTTGTCCACATGCTCCATCACCGGTTCGCTGATGCGCTGGCAGCCGTAGAACAGTTGGCGCAAGGCGTTGTGCACAAGGTGGAACGGCGTAGATAGACGCACGGCGTCCTCGGGCGTTGCCCTTCTGAGGCATATCGTCTCGCGACGGCGCAGGTTTTTCAGTACGCGCTTGTGCTGGTCCAGACGCTTGCCGGCTGCCCGTAGCGGGCGCAGGCGTTCGCAGCAGAGTCCCTCCACGTTGGTGCGCAGACTGTCGGCATAGAGGCGCAGGGCCTCACCAGCCGATACCTCGATGTGGCGTGAGAGCATCGGCAGGATGGCCGTGCTGTCGGACGTAGAGAGCATTTCGGTAAAGAGCAGGTCGCCCTGCTTGATTTCCTCTTGCTTGCGGGCATAGCGGCGCTGGCTGTGGATGATGGAGAAAATGGCGGCAGCGGCCAGGAAAGCTACGGCAATGCCGCCGCCCCATGCCATGAGCAGGGCCACCGTGAAGCACGCCGTGAAGGCCACGCCGGCGGTCAGGAACCAGCCGCCGATGACCGTCAGCACACCCGTGATGCGGAATACGGCGCTCTCGCGACTCCATGCACGGTCCGACAGCGACGTACCCATAGCCACCATGAACGTGACGAAGGTTGTCGAGAGCGGTAGTTTGAGCGACGTACCCAGCGCGATGAGCAGCGAGGCAGTCACCAGATTGACCGAGGCGCGCAGCATGTCGTAGGCCGTGCCGTCATCCACGGCGTCGGCCGGCGTGCGGAAACGGCTGTCCAGAAAGCGGCCCAGACGTGCCGGCGTATGGCGCTGGATGGCCTGCGCGGCCGCATTGCCCCAACGTACCAACGAGCGGGCAGCACGCGACGAACCGAACATCTCCTCGCCCGTGTCGCGGCGTGACAGTCCCACCTCCGTCTCCACCACATGGCGCGCCTTGCGCGACGTCGAGAGCGACACCACCATCACCACGCCGGCGCCGAAGAGGAATACCAGCGGCGTGCTGGCCGACTCCTGAAGGACGCCCATCATGTGGGTCGAGGCGTCGGCGCCAGCCGTGGCCGAGAAGTCGGTCCACGACGCCAGACCGGCCAGAGGAACACCGATGAAGTTGACCAGGTCATTACCGGCAAAGGCCGTGGCAAGAGCGAATGTGCCCACCAGCACCACGATGCGCAGCACCTGAACGCGCGCCAGATGCAGCACCAGCATCAGCAGGGTGCTCGCTACGAAGCAGCCCAGCAGTAGGATACCGATGTTATCACCAATCCATGCCTTCGTCGCCCCGTCCATGAACGATAGGTTCTTCATGCCCTTGAACAGCATGAAATAGACAATGGCTGTGATGGCGATGCCGCCGAAGGTGGCCATCTTCCACGCCTTGGCATCGCGCAGGTGGAAGGTGAATAGTACGCGTGTGATATATTGAACCACCGAACCCGCCACGAAGGCAATGGGGACAGACATGAAGATACCCATGATGACCTCCAGGGCCTTCGACGTGTTCAGATAGTCGCCGAAGACCATGTCGCCGGCACCTCCGGCGGCCACTTTGATAATCACGAAGGCGAAGGCGGCGCCCAGCAGTTCGAAGACCATCGATACCGTCGTCGAGGTGGGCATACCGAAGGTGTTGAACACGTCCAGAAGCACGATGTCCGTCACCATGACGGCCATGTAGATGTACATCACCTCGCGGAACGAGAACTGTTCGGGCACGAAGATGCCGTGCCGCGCAATGTCCATCATGCCGTTGCTCAGTACGCAACCGCAGAATACACCCACCGCGGCAATGATCAACAGCGTGCGGAAACGTGCCGCACGCGAACCGATGGCCGAGTTGAGAAAATTGACGGCGTCGTTACTGACGCCGACATACAAGTCGAATACGGCCAGAAGAAAGAGCAGGACAATCATGCCTGCAAACATCCATTCCATAGAAAAATGACTAAGATATAATGAATAATGATATTTGGCGCGTGGGGTGGGAGAGGGAGCCTCTCGACCGATGCAAAAGTACCAGTCGCTCATTGCTCCCTTGTGACAACGTTATGAAGAAAGTGTGAAGGGGAGTGAAAACTGCACCATCTCTGTTGGGCCGTTTGCTTGGCTATTCCATGAAAATGACTAACTTTGCCAGCCTATGAGACGATTTCTTTTTATCCTATGGATAGCGCTCGGCCTGACATCCCTGTGGCTCTTCGTCAGACTCTTTGCTGTCAACCGCGACAGCCATTGGCGTGTGGCGGTGTCGCAGTGTGGCCACAGCAACTGGCGCAATGCGATGGACGAGGAAATACGGCGTGAAGCCGAATACCTTGGTACGATGGACCTCACCTTTGCCTATGCCGGCGATGACAGCCGGCGGCAGAGCGAGCAGATTGACAGCATCGTGGCCAGCGGCGTGGACCTCATCATCGTAGCACCCAATGAGCGCGAGGGCGTCACCGATGCCGTGCGACGTGCCCGTAAGGCCGGCGTGCGCATCGTCGTCATCGACCGCCGCCTGTCGGCTCCCGAATATGACGGCTATGTCGGCACGGACAACTTCGCTCTGGGCTATTCCGCCGGCGTTTATGCCGCAGCCTATCTGCAGGGTAAGGGCACCGTCCTTGAGGTGGGCGGGCTCAAGGGGTCGTCGCCGGCCATGGGGCGCCATAGCGGTTTCGTGGCTGCACTGTCCGAATACCCCGGAATCCGCTTGATCGGCACTGTTGAGGGACGGTGGAAGGCGCACGATGCCGTGCAGGCCTTCGACGATGCCGTCGAGGATAAGGGCATCCCCGACCTCGTCTTCGCTCATAACGACGAGATGGCCCTTGCCATCAGCGATGCGCATACCAACCTCCAGCATCGCCTGCACATCATCGGGGTGGACGGCCTCGACGGCGGCCTCGACGGCGTCGCCAGCGGACGCCTCTTGGCGACCTTTGTCAACCCCACCGGGGGTGCCAAGGCTGTGCGCAAGGCCGACAGCCTGCTGCATGATCGCCGCATACAGCGCGACTGCTTCATCCCGGCTGAGATTGTGGATGGCAAGAACGAGCGCGTGCTTCGCCAGCAGATGAGCGTCCTCTACCGTCGCCAGGCGCAGATTGACGAGTACTCCGAGCGCGTGGCCCAGTATATCAGAGGCAATGCTGCACACGGCATCGTGCTCTTCGCCACCGTTTTCTGCCTCTTTGTCGTCGTAGGAGCCTGTCTCTTCATCTTCCGTGCCTACCGTGCCAAGACCGAAGCCCACCAGCGCCTCAAGGAAACGAATGAGCGCCTGGCCGAGATGAACGACAACCTGGCCTCGGCCAACGAACGGTTGGCCGAGGCGCATGCCACAATGAAGGAACAGTATGATAAAATACGCACTCAGCGTGACCAATTGGCCTTCTTCTCCCAAGAACTCAAGGAAACCAACGACAGTTTCGAGGCTATGCTCCGCGAAGTTGTCGAGCGCAACTATGCCGACCCAGCCTTCGACGTCGAGCAGTTGGCCGAGGCGCTCTGCATCACCCGCAGCCAACTGTTCCGCAAGGTCAAGGCCCTCTGCGACACCACCCCCTCGCAGGTCATCCGTACCGCCCGCCTGCGCCACGCCGCCGAAATGCTGGTCACGCCAAACATCACCGTGTCTGAGGTGTGCTATGCCACAGGCTTCTCCAACCCCTCCTATTTCAGCAAGGTGTTCCGCGAAGCCTTCGGCTGCAACCCCGGCGCCATGGATGCCGCCCACCAGCAGCCCGCACAAGAAGGCGACGGCCATTGATGCCCCGCGGAGGCTCGCCATCCCCGCCAAATCCGGCTCTTCCGGAAAATCTAGCAGCTCTGGCAGCTCTAGCTGTTCTAGAATATCTAGAAAATCTAGGACAGCTAGATCAGCTAGAAAATCTAGAACAGCTAGAACAGCCAGCCCCCCCCCCATCTCTCCCCCAATAATCCCCGTAAATCCCCCTCCCTCCCCGAAAACCGCCCCAAACCGCCCGAAAAATCTCCCCTCTGACAATCAGCCGCTTACCGCCGCAAGCGAAAATTTCCTGACTTCATCACTTTTTTGCGCCATCATATAGCGCACAATGATAATCAG
>CAMGHE010000044.1 GCA_946055775.1 uncultured Bacteroidales bacterium | reverse complement strand
CGCGGGCCTTGCGGTTCTGCAGCGTCAGCAGGATGGCATACACGAAGTGGAGCACTACCAGCACGCCGAGGCCGGCCGTGGCAACCAGGGCGTACCAGTTGGCGCCGAGGGCTTTGCAGATTACATTGTAACCCTCGGGGCTAATCAGGGCTACGGCGTTCATGCAGGCATGAAAGGTCAGGAAAAGGATAAGCGCGATGCCTGTGACAGACATGATCACTTTCTTTCCGATGGATGAGTTAGTTAACCACATAAATCTGAGAATTAGAATTGATATTGTTTTTTGACTTGTCTCCTCGGTTGCTGGCGTACGGGCACTCCGCACCCAATACCCTGCAAAAATATAACATTCTCCTTTATGTGCAAAATTATGTGAGCGTTATTTATTCCCTTCTCTTCATATCCCCATTTTTGGGTAGGGCCCGACGAGGATGCTGGCGCGGGCCTCGTCCGGGCGCTCGGCGGGCAATGCGAAGCGATAAGCATGAAAAGTACGGCGGGGTATCGGCGCCTGTCACCCCACCCAAACTTCCCTCCGTGACTTCACGTTGTGCGCAAGAGTTTTCTATCATCGCCCCTATTTTGGCTCGAAAACTTTACGAAAGTTTAACGGTCGGCGCGTCATCACGAGGCGTCCGAGCGATGAAAAACACAACTTGGGCGACTGCAATCACAACCTGGGCGACTGTTTTTACAACCTGGGCGACCGTTTTTACAGTCGCCCAGGTTGTAAAACGGCTTGAAAAGCAACAAAAAAGGCCCCGCGAGGGGACCTTCTTCATTTCTGCAATGCAAAGATAATACATATCGAAGCGAAATGCAAATCGCCTCTTTTGACCACTTTCCTCGTTTTTTCTTCTTCAGCGGACCAGAGTTTTCTATCGGGACCTATGCGCTCCATGCGCAAGGGGAGTATTCTTTTCCAACTCCCGCCCATATCGATGATGTATAAACCTCCGCATTTTCTGCGCAGTGGGCGAGAAATCTGTGGCGCGGTGCCGCTTGTCCATGTTATGCTTCCACGGGTAAATCAAAAAAAAGACCCTTAGTGAGGGCCTTCTTCGCTTGCTGAGCAAGGATCATGAGTTTTCGTCTTACTTATATATAGGCGTTTTCGGGGGCAATATACCTTACGGCAAACAGGCATTGTCGCTTGTGCCCCACCTATGGGCGCTGTCAGCGCAGGGGCACGAGGTAGGTCAGTCCCTCACGGTCGCGGGTCTGGGTGCTCTGTGCCGTGCGGCGTTGCATCCAGGTGTAGAGACTGCAGTGGTCGCCTGCGTTGAAGTCGAAGAGTGTCGGAACTTGCCCGGTGGGGATGGTGCTGCCGCTGTCGGCGCTTTTTTTCTGTTTGACGGGCACCACCTCAACGCGGGTGACGCCAGCCTGAATCATATCAATCTTCTTGGCGGCGGCGTAGGAGAGATCGACGATGCGCCCGCGGGCAAAGGGACCGCGGTCGGTCACCTTAACGACCACTTCGCGGCCGTTGGCCATGTTGCGCACGCGAATCATCGTGCCGAAGGGCAGCGTGCGGTGGGCGCAGGTCAGGCTGTCGCGATGATACACCGAACCGTCGCTCGTGCGGCGGCCGTGAAACTTTTGGCCGTAGTAGGTGGCGTTGCCGACGCTCTTGCTGTGGCTTTGGGCTTCGGCGCAGGTGATGGAGAGGATGAGGGCGATGAGGCCCATCAGGAAGTGTCGTATCTTCATGTCTTGGCGTTTCGGTCAGCGGGCTTGTCTGGGCCGCCGCAGGGACTGTCGGCAGCACCCGCTGAGGGTTTTGCGCTGCAAAGTTACCACATTTTCCTTGTTTCTTCCGCCCTTATCCTTCACAATCACGACTTTACTGCTTTTTTAACACTCTGACGCCCCTCTTTTGCCACTCGCGCGTGGCATTTCTGCCCCTCAGTAAGCTCGCTGGCGCCCCGACAGAGGCAGACCGTCCCGCGCTGCCCTATATAAATAAGGTGTGCCCGTACTCTCTCGCTTCCCGGTAGCGCGCCGCCCTCTCCGTGCCGCCGTTTGTGAGCCCCGATACTGCCTCTCGCGACCCCCGTAGCCGCCTTTGAGGAATAGGGGGGGGTAATTTGGGGGTATAAGGAGAGTGACAAAGCAGGGCATGAATTGTTTTAGCAGCCTTACTTGCGCTAAAAAAGTATAAATTGAACCGATTTAACGCTCTGGCGGTGCTGGAAGATGGCCCGATATTGAAATAAGTTTCGTAACTTCGTCTCACTAAACCTAACGGAACGGATATATTATTATGGATTATGACAGATTCGACAGGCAGTTGCGCCTGCTGTTGACACTGACGCAGAATAAGCGCCAGACGGTGGAAGAACTGAGCCAAAGCCTGAAGATGACCAAACGCTCCATATATCGCTATATGGGGTCGTTTAGGCAGGCTGGCTTCATTTTACGCAAGGAGGGTACCCGCTACAGCGTGGATCCAGCAAGTCCCTTCTTTGAGGAACTGGGCAACTATGCCCGCTTCACCGAGGACGAGGCCGTGACCATCAGCCAAGTGCTCAACTCGGTGATGTCCAACTCGCCGCAAGTGCGTCACCTGCGCCAGAAACTGGCCCACCTCTACGACTTCAAGGTGCTGACCAGGCACATCGTCGATGACCGTATGGCACACAACCTGACGGTCATCTATCAGGCCATCATGACCGAACGCGTGGCCATCCTCCATCAGTATTCCTCGCCCAACAGCGGGCAGGTGAGCGACCGCATCGTCGAGCCCTACCTCTTCCTGCCAGAGAACAACGAGGTGCGCTGCTACGAGATACCCACCGGCCAAAACAAGACCTTCAAGCTGACGCGTGCCAAGAAGGTGGAGATTGTCGATTTGCTCTGGACCCACAAGGATGCCCACGAGCCTTTCTACCAAGACCTCTTCCACTTCACGGGTGAGCACCGCTTCACCGTCAAACTGCTCCTGGGGCAACTCGCCACCAACCTGCTGCTGGAAGAATATCCCGCCGCCGAGACGCAACTCAAGCAACAGGCCGACGGACGCCACCTCTTCGTCACCGACGTGTGCAGCTACAAGGGCATCGGCCGCTTCGTCCTGGGCCTCTATGAGGACATTGAGATTGTCGATTCGCCCGAGTTTGCCCAGTACATGCGCGAACGCATCGAAAATTTAACACAGAAAATTTCACAGTGACAGCCAGTGTCAAACTTTAGCCGTTCCTTTGCGGCATGAACCCGTGGCCACGATGGCCGCGGACCCATGAAGGAACCACTAAATGTTGACACTATGAATACGAAGTCTGTCCTCGCCGGTTCCACCTCTATGGTGGCCACCCCCTCTTCTCTGTCCTCCCGCGCCATGACGTCGCGCCACCGTTCGGTGGGCCTTCGCCAGCGCGTGGAACGCAGCGCGGCGCTGTGCCGCCTGGCTCGCTACTATAGCCGGATGCTTGGCGAGCAGGTGACGCCCCGCCGCACCCTGCTCCTGACGCACGCTCAGGTGGCGGTGTGGGCTCTGCTCTTCCCCGTCGCCATGCCGATGGCCGCCCGTGCGCTCTGTCTGCTTTGGGCCATGCTGGCCGTGCGTCAGTGTCGCAGTCAGGCATAGGCGTCACATGCCGCCCGTGCGCAGCCGCTACACTGTTTAATATACTACAATCCCCTTGCCTCTGCCGGTGCAGAAGCAAGGGGATTGTGTGTTGACGGGCCGCTCCGTTGTACAGCGTGGGGGGCGGAATCGTCGCAGGGGCGTGGTGGCGGTACGTCACAGTTGTCCGCTCTCGATGAGGCGCACGATGCGCTCTACATAGCGGTCGTCGCCCTCGGGGTCGTAGCGTTTGGTCAGGCTTTGGCCGAAGCAGAAGGCCATGGTCTGATAGACGTTGGCCTTGAACGAGCCCACGAAGGCCTGGGCGATGCTGTAGCCCGTCTGGCCGCACTCGCGGTCGATGAGTTTCACCAGCAGGCGGCCCTGCGAGCGTGTGAGGCGTTTGAGGGTGGGGGCGAACTGCTTCTTCAGTCCGTCCTCCACATGCTTGAGATGCTCGGCCCGCGCCTTGCTGTCGGGTAGTGTCTGTAGATACTCGTAGGTCTCAATGACGATATACTTGGCCGACTTGGCCAACGGCAGCAGTTTCTTCACGTTGGCCACGAGACGGTTGTAGCGGTCGCGCTCGCGGTTGTTCTTGAAGACCATCACGGGGTACTTGTGGCAGGTGGGCAGCATGATGGCCACCACGCTGTCGCCCTGATAGGCCACGCGGCTCTTGAGCACACGCAACTCGATAGGCGTGGCCGCCGGCATCTCATCGGCCGGCACCTCGTCTATGTCGGGGATGTCCTGCGCCCGGACAAGGGGCGCGGCAGCCGTAAGCAGCAGGATGAGGGTGATGACTCTAAGCATAGCGTTGACGGCGCGAAATTATAAAGAAAAATCCTGCCAGCACGTTATTATTCCTTAAACTGTATGCCCGGTTGCGGAAAAATGGCTTCCTTTGTGGGTAACGAGGGTGCGCCGGAATCTATGCTGACGGCACACCGCCACAACCCCAAACCCTTACCACTATGGGAAAATCCAAGAAGAAAGAACAGGGCGCCGCACCGCGCCGTCTCAAGAAGAAGGATGCCGACCGCATGCTCATGGATATCTTCACCGCACAGCCCGACAGGGACTTCAGCGTGAAGGAACTCTTCGCCGCCCTACAGGCCGTCAACCACCCCCTCAAGATGGTAGTCATGGACGCCCTGCAGGAACTGGTGGCCGACGACTACCTGACCACCGACGGCAAGGGCAACTACCGCAGCGCCACGCGCTCTAACGTTATGGTGGGCATCTTCCAGCGCAAGCGCAACGGCCACAATGCCTTCATCCCCGACGATGGCGGCAAGAGCATCCTGGTGTGCGAGCGCAACGCCATGCACGCCCTCGACGGCGACCGCGTCAAAGTGACGATGCTGGCACGCCGCGCCGGCCATACGCGAGAGGCCGAGGTCATCGAAATTTTGGAGCGCGCCAACGACACCTTCGTCGGCCAGCTGCAGGTGGAGAAGAACTTTGCCTTCCTCATCACCGAAAGCCGTACGCTGGCCAGCGATATCTTCATCCCCAAAGAGAAACTCAAAGGCGGCAAGACGGGCGACAAGGCTGTCGTGCAGATTACCGAGTGGCCCGACCGCTCGAAGAGCCCCATCGGCCGCGTGGTAGATATCCTGGGCCGTCAGGGCGAGAACAACGCCGAGATGCACGCCATCCTCGCCCAGTATGGCCTGCCCTACCGCTATCCCGCCAACGTCGAGCGGGCGGCTGAACGCCTCGACCCAGGCATCACGCCCGAGGAGATTGCCCGCCGCGAAGACTTCCGCCAAGTCACCACCTTCACCATCGACCCCCACGACGCGAAAGACTTTGATGACGCCCTGTCCATCCGCCGCACCGACGACGGCCACTGGGAGGTGGGCGTGCACATCGCCGACGTGTCGCACTATGTCAAGGAAGGCGACATCATCGACCGCGAAGCGCAGAAGCGCGCCACCAGCGTCTATCTCGTCGATCGCACCATTCCCATGCTGCCCGAGCGTCTGTGCAACTTCATCTGCTCCCTGCGCCCCAACGAGGAAAAACTGACCTACTCGGCCATCTTCGTCATGGACGACCAAGCACGCATCCTACGCTGGCACCTGGCACACGCCGTCATCTGCTCCGACCGCCGCTTTGCCTACGAGGAGGTGCAACACATCCTCGAGCGCAACCGCCAAGCCTCGGCCGAAGACCTCACGCAGCCGGGCGAACATCCCGAACCGCTGCCCGAAGGGGCGCCGCTCGAAGGCGAGTATGCCGACGAACTCATCACGCTCAACCGCTTGGCCAAGTGTCTGCGACGCCAGCGCTTCAAAAACGGCGCCATAGGCTTCGACCGCTCTGAGGTGCGCTTTGAGGTGGATGACAAGGGCCATCCGATATCGACCTATGTCAAGGTGGCCAAGGATGCCAACAAACTGGTGGAGGAGTTTATGCTCCTGGCCAACCGTAGCGTAGCCGAGAGCATCGGCCGCGTGCCCAAAGGCAAGAAACCCAAGACCCTGCCTTACCGTATCCACGACGTGCCCGACCCTGAAAAACTGGAGAAGCTCCGGGCTTTCGTCACCAAGTTTGGCTACCGCCTGCGCACCGAGGGCTCGAAGACCGACATCAGCAAGAGCCTCAACCAGATGCTCGAGGATGTGAAGGGACATAAGGAGGAGAACGCCATCGAGATTGTGGCCCTGCGCGCCATGATGAAGGCGCGCTACAGCGTGCACAACATCGGCCACTACGGCCTGATGTTCCCCTATTACACCCACTTCACCTCGCCTATCCGCCGCTATCCCGACACTATGGTCCATCGCCTGCTCACCCGCTACGCCGAAGGCGGCCGCTCAGCCAGCGCGGCAAAGTATGAGGACCTCTGCGAACACGCGTCCAACATGGAGCAGATTGCCGCCACGGCCGAACGCGCCAGCATCAAGTATAAGCAGGTGGAGTTTATGGCCGACCGCCTCGGACAGGAGTTTGACGGCAGCATATCGGGCGTCACGGAGTTTGGCCTCTACGTCGAACTGGCCGACAATATGTGCGAAGGCATGGTACCCATGCGCACGCTGCAGGACGACTACTACGAGTTTGACGAGCGCAACTACTGTCTGGTAGGCCGCCGCTACCATCGTCGCTACAGTCTGGGCGACAAGGTCCACATCCGTGTGGAGCGCGCCAACCTGGATCGCCGCCAACTCGACTTCACCCTGCTCTCGGCCGACGGCCAGGATGCCCGTCGCCAGCCCGACCCCGCACCAGCACCCACCAAAGCCAAGAAGAAGGCGCATAAAGGCCGCGGCAGCAAGCGCGCCAACCAGTGAGGCGACGAGCAGGCTTCCTGCCGACCTTTCAGCAGGCGCCCTGTCGTCCTTCCCCACACCTTTACATATATGCCACGGGCCGCCCACCATCTGTCGGTGGGCGGCCCGTGGCATATCGTTATAGCGCGCTGATCAAGGGATGCAGGTCTCGGCCTGCCCGGCATCGGCGTTGAGGCGCAGCGCCAGAGCGAAGAAGAAGTCGGCCAGACGGTTCAGGTATGGCAGAGCCGCCGTGGCCCCTGCCGTCAGGCAGCGTCGCTCGGCACGCCGGCACACCGCGCGGCATACATGGGCGCGTGCAGCCGCCTCGCAGCCCCCCGGCAGAACAAAGCCCTTGAAGGGCACCTGTAGGGCATCGATGGTCTGCTCCATGCGCTGCACCACAAGGCCGTCTGGGAAGTAGGAGACAGACGAACAGCCCGCCGTATAGGCCCCGATGGCGAAGAGGCGGCGCTGCACCTCGTGCAGGGTATCGTGCCATGCCAGCGGCGCAGCGGCGATGAGCAAGCCGATGTGGCAGGCCAGTTCGTCAACGTCGCCACAAGCCTCGATGAGAGCAGCATCCTTCGGCAGGCGTCGGCCCTGGCCGTCGGCCGTTGTGCCGTCGTCGCCCGTACGGGTATAGAGCATAGCGTATGAAGCGGGGAGTGGCGTTACTTGTTCAGTTTCCAGGTAGCGCCCTCCTTCGTATCCTTCACCTCGAAGCCCAGAGCAGCCAGACGGTCGCGAATCTGGTCGCTCGTGGCCCAGTCCTTCGCCGCCTTAGCCTTGGCACGGAGGTCCAGCAGCAGGTCGATGGCGGCGCCGAACGCCTCTTCGCGGCCCGCGTTGCCGCTCTGCTCCTGCCGGAGACCGAGGATGTCGAAGGCGAAGGTGTGGAACACCCGCTTGAGGGCGTCGAGACCTTCGGCCGTGATGGTGGCCTGCTTGTCGGCCAGGCGGTTGATGGTGCGGCAGGCGTCGAAGAGGTGGCTGATGACGATGGGCGAGTTGAGGTCGTCGTTCATTGCCTCGTAGCACTTGGCGGCCAGTTCGTCGGCCACGTCGGTGCCCATTTCGCCCTTGGCGCCGGCCTCGATGCGTTCCAGTTGGGCGGCAGCGTCCATGAGGCGCTCCAAGCCGCGCTGCGAAGCCTGCAGGGCCTCGTTGGAGAAATCGACCGTCGAGCGGTAGTGGGCCTGGAGGATGAAGAAGCGGATGGTCATCGGCGAATAGGGCTGGTCGAGCTTCTCGTGTGAGCCGTCGAAGAACTGGCTCAGCGTGATGAAGTTGTTGTAGCTCTTGCCCATCTTCTTGCCGTTGATGGTAATCATGTTGTTGTGCATCCAGTACTTCACCATGGGCTTGCCCTGTGCGGCCACCGCCTGAGCGATCTCGCACTCGTGGTGGGGGAACACCAGGTCCATGCCGCCGCCGTGGATGTCGAACTCGGCGCCGAGGTACTTGCGTCCCATGGCCGTGCACTCGCAGTGCCAGCCCGGGAAGCCGTCGCTCCAGGGCGAGGGCCAGCGCATGATGTGCTCGGGCTGCGCCTTCTTCCATAGGGCGAAATCGACCTGGTGGCGCTTCTCGCCCACGCCGTCCAGTTCGCGGCTGGCATCGCGCACGTCGTCGAGGTTGCGGCCGGAGAGCACGCCGTAGCCGTAGGCTTTGTTGTACTTCTCCACGTCAAAGTAGATAGAGCCATTGCTCTCGTAGGCGAAGCCGTTGTCGATGATCTGCTTCACCAGTTGCTCCTGCTCGATGATGTGTCCCGTGGCGTGGGGCTCGATGCTGGGCGGCAGGACGTTGAGCTCGGCCATGGCGGCGTTGAAGCGGTTGGTATAGTACTGTGCCACCTCCATCGGTTCGAGCTGCTCGAGGCGTGCCTTCTTGGCGATTTTGTCCTCGCCCTCGTCGGCATCGTGCTCCAGGTGGCCCACGTCGGTGATGTTGCGGACGTAGCGCACCTTATAGCCGATGTGGCGGAGGTAGCGGAACAGGAGGTCGAAGGTGATGGCCGGACGGGCGTGGCCCAGGTGGGCGTCGCCATAGACGGTGGGGCCGCAGACGTACATGCCGACGTGTCCCTCGTGGATGGGGACGAAGGTTTCTTTCTTGCGCGAGAGCGTGTTGTATATCTGTAAAGGCTGTGTCATGATGTGTGTGTGGAAAATGTGTGAAAGAGCGCAGATGCGTGGCAACGTCGGTCGTTGCGGCATCTGCGCAGAGGAATTTCGGACTTTACTGTACCTGGCTTCCGGGCTTCACCTCACGGTCGATGGTGGCGACGCTGAGGTTGCCGTTGAAATCGACCGCCGAGAGAATCATGCCCTGGCTCTCGATGCCGCGCAGTTTGCGTGGCGGCAGGTTGGCGATGAAGATGACCTGCTTGCCCACGAGGTCTTCGGGCTTGTAGTGCTGTGCGATGCCCGAGACGATGGTGCGGTTGTCCAGGCCGTCGGCGATGGAGAACTTGAGCAGTTTGTCAGCCTTGGGCACCCGTTCGCAGGCCAGCACGGTGCCGACGCGCAGGTCCAGTTTTTCGAAGTCGTCGAAGGCAATGTCGGCCTTGACGTCGGCAGCGCGGTAGTTGGCCTCGGCGTTGGCCTTCTCCATGTCGATGAGTTTCTGTACCTGAGCCTCGACCACGGCGTCCTCGATTTTCTCGAAGAGCAGTTCGGGCTTGGCCAGTTGGTGCCCCTCGGCCAGCAGTTGGCGGCTGCCGAGACGGTCCCACTTGAGGTCCTCCTTGCTGACGTTGAGCATCTGGCGCAGTTTCTCCGAGGAGAAGGGCAGGAAGGGCTCGAAGGCGATGGCCAGGTTGGCCACGATTTGGAGCGAGATATTGAGGATGGTCTTGACGCGCTCGGGGTCCGTCTTGATGAGTTTCCAGGGCTCGCTGTCGGCCAGATAGCGGTTGCCGATGCGTGCCAAGTTGAGCGCCTCCTTCTGTGCCTCGCGGAAGTGGAAGTTTTCGAGTTTCTCCTCCAGCGCCTGCTGGATGCTGACAAATTCGCTCAGCGTAGCCTCGTCGTCTGCGGTATATTCGCCGGCGGCGGGCACGCGGCCTTCGTAGTACTTCTGCGTGAGCTGCAGGGCGCGGTTGACGAAGTTGCCATAGACAGCCACCAGTTCGTTGTTATTGCGCGCCTGGAAGTCTTTCCACGTGAAGTTGTTGTCCTTCGTCTCCGGTGCGTTGGCCGTGAGCACGTAGCGGAGGACGTCCTGCTTGCCGGGGAAGTCGCGCAGGTACTCGTCGAGCCATACGGCCCAGTTGCGCGAGGTCGATATTTTCTTGTCCTCGAGGTTGAGGAACTCGTTGGCGGGTACGTTGTCCGGGAGGATGTACGAGCCCTCGGCCTTGAGCATGGCGGGGAAGACGATGCAGTGGAAGACGATGTTGTCCTTGCCAATGAAGTGGACCAGGCGCGTGTCGGGACTCTTCCACCATGTCTCCCATGTGTCGGGCAGGATCTCCTTGGTGTTGGAGATATAGCCGATGGGGGCGTCGAACCATACGTAGAGCACCTTGCCCTCTGCGCCCTCTACGGGCACGGGGATGCCCCAGTCGAGGTCGCGGCTGACGGCGCGGGGCTGCAGGCCAATGTCGAACCACGACTTGCACTGCCCCATGACGTTCGGGCGCCATTCCTTGTGTTCCTCCGTAATCCAGGGCTCGAGCCACTGCTGGTGCTTGTCGAGGGGGAGGTACCAGTGCTTGGTGCGTCGGAGCACGGGCGTCGCGCCGCTCACGGCGCTCTGCGGGTTGATGAGTTCGGTAGGCGAGAGGGCGGTGCCGCACTTCTCGCACTGGTCGCCATAGGCGCCTTCGGCGTGGCAGTGGGGGCATTCGCCCGTGATATAGCGGTCGGCCAGGAAGATCTTGGCCTTTTCGTCGTAATACTGCTCCGACTCTTTCTCCACAAATTCGCCCTTGTCGTAGAGCGTGCGGAAGAAGTCGGACGCCAGTTTGCGGTGCGTCTCGCTGGTGGTGCGTCCGTAGGCGTCGAAGGAGATGCCGAAGCCCGCGAACGAGTCGCGGATGAGGGTGTGGTAGCGATCGACCACCTCTTGGGGCGTGCATCCCTCCTTGCGTGCACGGATGGTGACGGGCACGCCGTGCTCGTCCGAGCCGCAGATGAAGAGCACCTCGCGGCCCTTGAGGCGCAGGTAGCGCACGTAGATGTCGGCAGGCACATAGACGCCGGCCAGATGGCCTATGTGTACACCGCCGTTAGCGTAGGGCAGGGCGGCGGTGACGAGAGTGCGGGAAAAGTTTTTCTCCATGTGTTCTTATCAGTGTTGTAGGTTTTGTCGTGGGGTAGGGCGGGGTAGGGCTGTCCGGCTGTCCGGTCAGTCGGCGCGCGAGCCGTCGGGGTTGCGGCGGTGCTTCCATCGCTTGTGGCTCCAGAGCCAGAGGTGCGGCTGTCGGCGTATGATGGCCTCCAGTTCGTTCATGTAGCGCTCCGTCACGGTATAGTCCGGCCATGAGCGCACGTCGTCCGTCATGGGGCGCAGCGTCAGGCGGTAGTAGCCGCGCTTGATGCGGCAGACGTCGGCGAAGAAGATGGCGGCGTCCACCTTTTTGGCGATGCGCTCGGTGCCCGTGAAGACCGGCGTGTCCTGTGCGAGGAACGTCACCCAGTCGTGGATGCTGTTCCAGCCCGGCGACTGGTCTGAGATGAAGCCGATGATGGTGCGCGTGCCGTTGGCCTTGAGGCTCATGATGTGTCTGAGGCTTTCGTACTTCGAGATGTTTTCCGCCCCGAAGCGTGTGCGCATCCGGTAGAACATGCGGTCGAAGGCCTGGTTTTTGAGCGGGCGGTAGAGCTGTGCGCAGTGGGTGTCGGGCTTGGTGGCCCAAAGCGGTATGGACGATATCCACTCCCAGTTGCAGTAGTGTCCGAGGTAGATGAAGACGAAGGGCTTGTCTTGCAGCGCCCGTTCCATGTCTTCGACGCCCTCCACCTGCATGCGGCGCTTCATCTCGTCGGCCGGCATGGTGAGCAGCTTGAGCGTTTCGGCGGCGTAGTCGCAGAACCAGCGGTAGAAGCGCCTCTCTATGCGCCGCCGCTCCTTGGTGCTCTTTTCGGGGAAGGCGGCGTCCAGATTGCGGCGCACGACGGTGCGACGGTAGCGTGCCACGTAATAGACGATGGGATAGCACACGTCGGCCAGGACGTAGAGCACGCCGAGCGGAAGTCGAGATAAAAGGTGCAAGGTACCGATGAGCAGTTTCATGGCTGCAAAGGTAGGAAAAATTTCTGACGTTTGGGCATTAGAGCGCGCGCTGCGGTGCAGGTGGCGGCTGTGACCTTATTTCACTTTGGACGTCTGCGGGTTACGCAGGCCCGTGGCCCCTGTGAGGTAAGCCTTGGCCGTGCCGAACGAGAGGTTGAGGTCCAGGCGCACGGGGATGTGGTTGGCGTCGTCAGTGATGTAGAAGCGCACAATCTCCTTCTCCTTGCCGTTCTCCGTCTCCATGAAGGAGAAGACGAGGCAACGGTACGTCGTGGACGAGTTTTCCACCCGAAACTTCTTCTTGCCGCGGTAGAGGATGTGCTGGTATTCGCAGTTGTGGCCGTCGGCCATGAGAAATTTGATGCGGTGTCCCGGCTTGTAGCCCGAGGGGTCGAACGAGCGGGCGCGCATCAGCATACTTATCATGTCGTAAGCCTGTTGTGGCGCGTTGACCTGCTTGAGCTGGGGCTCGTCCTGATTCTTGCGGTAGAGCATCTTCATGTGGCAGCGGTTGTTGCCGGGGTAGTCGTACCACACCTCGTTGAGGCGGTAGCTCTTGCCCTCGGTAGCCCCCTTGCGGTAGTAGTAGGGCACGATGTCCTCGCTGAAGTAGGACACGAGGGTGTCGCGCATGATGAAGAATTTGTCCGCGCTGGCTGAGCCGCGCGTGATGAGGTAACTGCGGTAGGCCGGTTTGCCCTTGTAGGTCGTCCGGGTGGTGTTCATCGAGGCTGTGCCGGCTTTGACCCACACGAATTTCCAGTTGAAATACAGGTCGTAGCGCAGCGTCTCTCCGCTTTGGAAAGCCGTGTTCTTCGATGCCGTCTGTGCCCATGCGGCGGTGCCGATGGCCAGGGTCAGGATGAGGGTGGCAAGTAAGCGTTTCATGGTCAGTGTGCGTTAGGGGATGGTTGGCATTTGCTGCATTCGCGCTCAGCGTCTGTTGCGTTCGCGCTCAGCGTTGCGGTTTTGAGGCGTCTTCTGCTTGTCCGCCTTCTGTTTGGTTATCTCCTCCGGTTTTTGTCGTGTCAGGGCGCGCTCGCGGGGGTGCCAGGTCTGTGAGATGTCGAAGTTGGCGCGCACCTCAAGCGAGGTGGGGTAGTAGAACACCTCCTCCGGCTGCCGCTGCAGGTCGTAGTCGCCCGTGGTCCAGCGGCCGTTGCCGTCGGCGTCGATGAAGGCGCGCAGGTAGTAGGTGCCCGGCTTGAGGTAGAAGAACTCCGCCATGCCCCGGGTGTTGGCCCGCACCTGACGCTCGATGCGCGTGTCGTTCTGCAGCAGTTGCACCACCCATGTGGTGTCCGCCTCGGGCATGTTGACGAAGAGCGCGCCGAAGTTATCCTCCCGTCCGTAGCTGAAGCGTGCCTTGAAGGCATTGCACGGGTGTCCGTAGATGTCGGCCAGCGCTGCGGAGTCGATCTCCAGCATATACTCCTGCCCGTAGCGCCATTCGCCGCGCAGGTAGAAGCCCGTCGTCACGCTGTCTGTCGAGCCCTCGGCGTGGTCCAGGCGGTATGGCGCCGGCACCTCCGTCGTGTCCTGTTTCAGCGTGAGGCGTATGCCCGCCGTGTCGAGGCGAGCCAAGGGGTAGGTGAACGTCAGGCGCGGGTTGGCCATGAGCGAGAGGCTCTGTCCCGCCTTCATCTGCACGTCCAGATAGGTCATCGGCGGCGTCTCCTGCGAGTAGTCTCCCTTGCGGTGGCGTTTCTGTCGCTGCTTCTCCCACTTCTCCATCTGCTCCTGCTGCTGCCGTGCGCGGCGCTCGGCCGTCAGGCGTGGGCGCAGCGTCAGCGTGTCCGTCTTGACGATGTTGGTGCGCAGGCTGTCGTCCCACTCATCGAACGTCAGCGCCACGCGCAGTGTATCCACCTCGGGGAAGTCCGTCCGCCGCAGCCAGTAGGTCAGCGTGTCGTTCTGCGCCGAGCCCTGTGCCAGCAGCAGCGTGTCGGCATCGAAGTTGAGACCGCGCACGATGGGGCGCATGGCCGATGGTGCACTAAATATAAAACGAAACCACTCCGGCACATCGCGCACCGTCTTGGCCAGATAGCGCTTGACGGGCACTGGCGTGAAGGCGCGCAGCACCAGGTCGTCCGGCGTGTAGTGGGTGTAGCGCACCAAGCGTATGCTGTCGTAGTAGATGGAGTCGTGCCACACCGTGTCGTAGCGCGTGTCGGGGTAGGAGCCCGTCGTCACCGTGCCCGGCATCATGGCCATCATTTCGCCCGCCGACAGCATAAAGTCGCCGTCCACGTCCTTGAGGGCGAACACGCGGTAGGTGCCGTGGCGCACGCCCTTGATGGTAAACTGTCCGCGGCTGTCGGTGCGTGCCACGCGGTCGAAGACGCGGCGGGTGAAGGCCGTGTCGGTGGTGTCGGCGTGCAGGCCCACGAGGATGCCCTTCACCGGCTCCAGATTATCCGCCGCGAGCACCGTGCCCGCCACCTCCATGGTATCGACCTCGGCCCCCGTACTGAAGAAGTAGGTAAACATGCCCAGCGGGTTGCCCTCGTTGTTGTCCTCGATGGCGTCAGAGAAGTCGATGGTATAGGTTGTGCCCGGCTTGAGCGTATCGTTGAGCGTCACGACGATGCGGCGCCCGCTGGCTTTGATGTCCGGCATCTCAATCTGCGGCGGCGACACCACCACCTTCTCGCTGGGGTTGGTCACCTTGATGTTCTCGTCGAAGGCTAACGTCACCCGTCGGGCGCTGACGTTGCAGGCGCCCAGGGCCGGCGTCATGCCCAGCAGGCGCGGCGGCGTCTCATCGTAGGGGCCGCCATCGGGTCCGCTGCCGGGGTTGGCGCAGGCCGCCAGAACCGCCAGGACGGTCAGGCAGAACAGGGTGTGGAAGATATGGGTCAGTCGCATGGGCTGTACATAGGGGGTGGGGGAGAAGTCTTGGGAAAGAGAATTGCGGCGCCGTCGATTGCTGTGGCGTCAATTGCTGTGCGTCAGGCGTTGAGCGCCAGCACCTGGTCGATGATGTCGCGGTTGTTGGCCAGGCGCGGCACCTTGTGCTGTCCGCCCAGTTTGCCGCGGCTCTTGAGCCAGTCGTTGAAGAGGCCACGGCGTGCCACGACGATTTCCAGCGGCTGCAGCGTCAGGCCCTTGTAGCGTTTGGCCTCGTAGTCGGAGTTGATTTCCTGCAGCGCGCGGTCCAGGATGCGGCCAAAGGCTTCTACGTCGTCGGGCCGGCGTTCAAACTCGATGACCCACTGGTGGCGGCAGCGTCCGTCGTTGTCCATAAACACCGGCGCCGCCGTATATTCCGTGACGATGGCCCCTGTTTCGCGGCAGGCGCGCTCCAGCCCCTTCTCTGCGTTATCCACGATGAGTTCTTCGCCGAAGGCGTTGATGAAGCACTTGGTGCGGCCCGAGATGACGAACTTGTACGGCTTGGTGGAGGTGAAGCGCACGGTGTCGCCAATCTGGTAGCGCCAGAGGCCGCACGAGGTGGAGATGACGATGGC
>CAMGHE010000043.1 GCA_946055775.1 uncultured Bacteroidales bacterium | reverse complement strand
GGTCTGACAGACCAACCTCGTCAGTGTGCCCTTATTATAGCTGAGTAGTTACGGTGCAAATCGCGCCTTCCGCGCACAGAAAACACGGTCGCCCCAACCGGCAGCACGGTTTGGGCGAATGTTTTTACGGTTTGGGCGACAGAAAAACCTGTCGCCCAAACTGTATAACTGCCTTTAGGACACGAAAAAAGGGCCCCGCTGAGGGCCCTATCCTTTTCTGCAATGCAAAGATACAACAAAATCGGGCGAAATGCAAATCGGCCCCGAAGCGGCCCGGGATGGCAGAATCCGTAAAAAAGGAAAATGTAAGGCGGCGGCATTTGGCGTATGTCACACCATGCGGGGCGCACGGCAACGAGCGTCAAGAGAAAAGTGAGCGTCAAGAGAAAAGGGGAACGACAGGGAGGCTCTTAAAGTAAAAAAACGTACCTTTGCAGGTCACAACACACGCTGCCATGACCGACACCCTCCTCCGCTTCCACTCGCTCGTCACCGGCTACCGCCAAGGCCGTCGCTTCCACGTCGTGGGCCGCGACCTTCAGGGCTCGCTGCTGGCGGGCTGTCTGACGCTGCTGGCGGGGGTGAACGGCGCGGGCAAATCGACGCTGCTGCGCACGCTGTGCGGCATGCAGCCGGCGCTCGGCGGCAGCGTGGAGTGGTTAGGGCAGCCGCTGGCTTCCTACAGCGCGCGCCGGTTGGCACGGACCGTGGCGGTGGTGCTCACGGACCGTCTGCAGCACACGCCGCTGACGGCTTACGAGACGGTGGCCCTGGGGCGCTACCCGCACACAGGGCTCCTGGGACGCCTCCATGCGGACGACCGCCGCGCCATCAGTGAGGCGCTGGACCTGACGGGGGCCACACCGCTGGCGGGCCGCATGATGGGCAGTCTGAGCGACGGCGAACGACAGCGCATCGCCATCGCCAAGGCGCTGGCGCAGGAGACGCCGGCCATCATGATGGACGAACCGACGGCATGGCTCGACTTCCCCGGACGCATGGCGCTGCTGCGCCTGCTGTGCACGCTGGCCCACCAGACGGGGCGCGCCATCGTCATGAGCACGCACGACCTGGAACTGACGCTGCCCATGGCGGACCGCCTGTGGCTGCTGGAGGGCACGGCGCTGACCGAGGGCTCGCCGCAGCAACTGGCCGACAGGGGCGACATAGAGCGGCTGTTCGGCGCACCGGGCCTCCACTTTGACGCCCACAGCATGCGCTTCACGGTGCAGAAGGCGCCAAGCGAATAAGTGATTGCCTCTCCTTTCTTCAAAGACTTTCCTTTCTTTTCATCCTCATACAACCCTGACAATCTCCACACAGCGTATGATAGTCTGCATCGCCGAAAAGCCAAGCGTCGCGCGCGACATAGCCCACGTCCTGGGCGCCACACGCCAATGCGAGGGCTACCTGGAGGGCAATGGCTACCAGGTGACCTGGACCTTCGGCCACCTGTGCGAACTGAAATACCCCGAGGACTACGCGCCCGAGTGGAAACGCTGGGCGTTGGGCGCTCTGCCCATGCTGCCGCCGCGCTTCGGCATACGGCTGAAGACGGACAAGGGCGTAGATAAGCAGTTTGCCGTCATCAAGCGCCTCTTTGCTGCGGCCGACCGCATTGTCAACTGCGGCGATGCCGGGCAGGAGGGCGAACTCATCCAGCGCTGGGTGATGCAGAAGGCGGGGGCCACATGCCCCGTCGATCGCCTGTGGATTTCGTCGCTGACGGAAGAGGCCATCCGCGAAGGCTTCGCCAGTCTGCACCCGGCCGAGGAATACCGCCACCTCTACGAGGCGGGCCTCTGCCGCGCCATCGGCGACTGGCTGCTGGGCATGAACGCCACGCGCCTGTACACCCTGAAATACGGCCGGCAGGAACGCGGCGTGCCCCCGCTCTCGATAGGCCGCGTGCAGACGCCGACGCTGGCGCTCATCGTGCGCCGCGGACAGGAGATAGAAAACTTCTGGCCGGAGCCCTACTGGGTGCTCTCCACACGCTACCGTGACACGGTGTTCACCGCCGTGACGGACGACAGCGACGACGAGGGCGGTGAAGCGGAAACGAAGGAGGAAGGAGCCAAGGGCACTGTGCGCCGCGGCTTCACGGACGAGGCTCAGGCCCGCGCGGCCATGGACCGCATACGCCAGGCGCCGTTCACCGTGACGGGCGTGAGCCGAAAGAACGGTACGGAGGCGCCGCCGCGGCTGTTTGACCTGACGAGCCTGCAGGTGGAGTGTAACAAGAAGTTTGGCTACTCGGCCGACCTGACGCTACAGGTCATCCAAAGTCTGTACGAAAAGAAGGTGACCACCTATCCGCGTGTCGATACCACCTACCTGAGCGACGACATCTACGGCAAGTGCAAGACCATCCTCAACGGCATCAGCCAGACCTACGGCTACCTGCTCGACCCCCTGCGCGGCCAGAAACTGCTGAAGCGCAAGAAGGTGTTCGACTCGAGCCGCGTCACCGACCACCACGCCATCATCCCCACCGGGGTGGCACCGCGGGCGCTGACGGACCTGGAGCAGAACGTTTACGACCTGGTGGCGCGCCGCTTCATCGCGGTGTTCTACCCCGACTGCCGCTTCGCCACCACCACGGTGAACGGCCAGGCGGCCGACGTGCCCTTCCGCGTGAGCGGCAAGGTGATTACGGAGCCGGGCTGGCGCGCTGTGTTCAAGCAGCCGGATGCCACGGCGGCAGCCGCGAACGGCACCGCCACGGCCACGGCTCCTGAGCGCACGGAAGGCACGGAGGGGGCTGAGGGCACGGCCAACGCCGAGGAGCGCACGCTGCCGCCCTTCGAGAAGGGGGAGAGCGGACCGCACGTGCCGGACCTGGTGCGCAAACAGACGCAGCCGCCAAAGCCCTATACCGAGGCCACGCTGCTGCGCGCCATGGAGACGGCGGGGCGCGGCGTCGAGGACGAGACGCTGCGCGAGGCGCTCAAGGAGAACGGCATAGGCCGCCCTTCGACGCGCGCACAGATCATCGAGACGCTGTTCAAGCGCAACTACATACGCCGCCAACGCAAGGCGCTGGTGGCCACACCGACGGGCATCGAACTTATTGGCCTCATTCGCGAGGAACTGCTAAAAAGCGCCGAACTGACAGGGCGCTGGGAGAAAAAACTGCGCGACATCGAGCACGGCACCTACAGTGCGCCGCAGTTTGTCGCCGAACTGAAAGCCATGGTCACGGACATCGTCCATACCGTGATGGCGGACAACGAAAACCGACGCATCACCACCGTACCGGCAACGGGCGTGGCGGCGCTGCCCCCGCGCCTACAGCAGGCAGCGACGGAAAGCCAACAGCCGCAGGCGGCCGACGCGCCGGCAAAACCCAAACGCCGCATCATACGGGCAGGAAGCACATGCCCCCTGTGCGGACAGGGAAAGGTGATCAAGGGTCACACGGCCTACGGCTGCTCACGCTGGAAAGAGGGGTGCACATGGCGCAAGCCTTTCAAATGAGGACTGCCACGGCATCCGCTCCTTCTCCTTCCCCCCACTCTCCAAAGTTTCCCTCCCCACCCCTCACTCCTTCACTCTCACCGTAAACCCTACGACATGAAACCATACCTTGACCTCCTGCAACACATCCTGGACGACGGCGCCGTCAAGACCGACCGCACAGGCACGGGGACGAAGAGCATCTTCGGCCACCAGATGCGCTTCGACCTGAGCCGGGGCTTCCCCTTGGTGACGACGAAGAAACTGCACCTGAAAAGCATCATCCACGAACTGCTATGGTTCCTGCGCGGCGACACAAACGTGCGCTACCTGCAGGAGAACGGCGTCAGGATATGGAACGAATGGGCCGACGAAGACGGTGACCTGGGCCACATCTACGGCTACCAGTGGCGGTCGTGGCCCGACTACGACGGCGGCCACATCGACCAGATAGCGGAGGTGGTGCGCCAGATTCGCGAGACGCCGGACTCGCGCCGCCTCATCGTTTCGGCATGGAACGTGGCCGACCTGGGGCGGATGAACCTGCCTCCGTGCCACCTGCTGTTCCAGTTTTATGTGGCCGACGGCCGCCTGTCGCTCCAGCTCTACCAGCGCTCGGCCGATACCTTCCTGGGCGTGCCGTTCAACATAGCAAGTTACGCCCTGCTGCTCATGATGATGGCGCAGGTGTGTGGTCTCGAGGCGGGCGACTTTGTCCACACCACGGGCGACACGCACCTCTACCTGAACCATCTGGACCAAGCCCGCCTGCAACTGACGCGCACGCCGCGCCCCCTGCCGGTGATGCACCTCAACCCGGACGTCAAGGACATCTTCAGTTTCCGCTACGACGACTTCCGTCTGGAGGGCTACGACCCCTGGCCCCATATCGCCGCCACGGTGTCGGTATGACGGTCCACTTCTCTTTTCACACCACCCAACCCCCTACTCCCCGCCTATGCTTTCCATCATTGTCGCAGCCGCCCGCAACGGCGCCATCGGCCTCAACGGCGCTCTGCTGTACCACCTGCGGGCCGACCTGCAGCGCTTCAAGGCGCTGACCACCGGCCACACCATCATCATGGGGCGCCGCACCTTCGAGTCGCTGCCCAAAGGGGCGCTGCCCAACCGCCGCAACATCGTGCTGACGCGCCAGGCCGCCTACAGCGCGCCGGGCATCGAGGTGTTCGCCTCGCTTCAGGAGGCCCTGGCGGCCTGTGCGGCCGACGACGAAACCTTCGTCATCGGCGGCGAGAGCGTCTATGCCGAAGCCCTGCCGCTGGCGCAGCGTCTATACCTGACCCGCGTAGAGGACACACCGCCCGCAGCAGACGCCTTCTTCCCGCCCTTCGACGAGGCCGACTGGCACACGGAGCACAGCGAAAGGCACGACGCTGACGAACGCAACGATGTGCCTTACACCTTTATCGACTATTGCCGCAAATGAAATACTCGGTCATCATCCCTGTTTACAACCGCCCCGACGAGGCCCGCGAACTGCTGGAGAGCCTCTGCGCGCAGACCTGCCGCGACTTTGAAGTGGTCATCGTCGAGGACGGCTCGGCCATCCCCTGCAAGGAGGTGGTTGAGGCCTTCGCCGACCGCCTGGACATCCACTACTACGTCAAGGAGAACGGCGGCCCCGGCCGCGCACGCAACTACGGCGTGGAGCGCGCCCGAGGCGAATATGTGCTCATCCTCGACAGCGACGCCGTGCTGCCCGAAGGCTACATCGCCGCCGTTGAGGACGAACTGGAGCGCGAGCCGGCCGACGCTTTCGGCGGACCGGACCGCGCACACCCGGATTTCACGCCGATGCAGAAGGCCATCAACTATGCCATGACCTCGTTCTTCACCACGGGCGGCATACGCGGCGGAAAGAAAAAACTGGACAAATTCTACCCGCGCTCGTTCAACATGGGCGTGCGCCGCGAGGTCTATCAGGCGCTGGGCGGCTTCTCGGACATGCGCTTCGGCGAGGACATCGACTTCTCCACGCGCATCTTCAAGGGGGGCTACCGCTGCCGCCTCTTCCCCGAGGCTTGGGTGTGGCACAAGCGCCGCACGGACCTGAAAAAATTCTTCAAGCAGGTGCACAACTCGGGCATAGCGCGCATCCACCTGAGCAAGCGCCACCCGGGCACGCTGAAACTGGTACACCTGCTGCCGGCGGTCTTCACCCTGGGCTGCGCCCTGATGCTGGTGCTGGCGGCGGTGGCGGCGGCGTTGGGCTGCCCCCACTGGTGGGTGATGCTCCTGCCGCTGGTGCTCTTCGCCCTGATTATCATGGCGGACGCCTCACGTCAGGAACGCTCGGTAGGCGTGGGCCTGCGCGCCATAGCGGCGGCCTACGTCCAGCTCACGGGCTACGGCACGGGCTTCCTGCGCTCGTGGTGGCAGCGCTGCGTGCGCGGCAAGGGCGAGTTTGAAGCCTTCAAGAAGAACTTCTACAAGTAGGAGCACACATATATAGTATATAAACAGAGTATGGCCGAAGGAAACCTGTCCATCAATCTGTGGGCGGAAGACGACCGTCCACGCGAACGCCTGCTGAAGTTCGGCGCCGACAAACTGAGCGATGCCGAATTGCTGGCCATTCTCATCGGCTCGGGCACGCCGCAGATGTCGGCCGTGACGCTGATGAAGCAGGTGATGAGCGACTGCCACAACAGTCTGTCGGCCCTGGGCCGCCTGACCTACGACCAACTGTGCCGGTACAACGGCATCGGGCAGGCCAAGGCGGTCACCATCATGGCAGCCTGCGAACTGGGCCGCCGCCGGCAGAAGTCTGCCACGCCCGAACGGCAACGCATGGACAGCGCCGCCGCCATCTACGAATACTACGCCGGCCTGCGCGACAAAGGCACGGAGGAGTTTCACCTGCTGATGCTCAACAATGCCTGCGAGGTCATCGCCGAGAAGTGCATGAGCCAGGGCGGACTGACGCAGTCGGTGGTGGACATACGTCTGGTGATGCGCGAAGCGCTCATCGCCCAAGCCACCGCCATCGCCGTTTGCCACAACCACCCCTCCGGACGATGCATACCCAGCAACGAAGACAAGCATCTGACGCAGAAGCTGGCACAGGCGGCGCAAACATTGTGCATACGCCTGCTGGACCACGTCATCGTCACCGACGGAAACTACTACAGTTTCCACGACGAGGGTCTGCTTTAACCTCACCTCCACATCCACTCCTAACAATTCACCCGCACACATACCCAACGCGATATGCTTACTCCCGAACAACACCTGAACATCGAAAACCGCATCGTCGAAGTGCTCAAGACCGTCTATGACCCCGAAATCCCCGTGGACATCTACAACCTGGGCCTTATCTACCGCATCGACCTGCACGACGATGGCGGCCTCGACGTCGATATGACGCTCACCGCACCCAACTGCCCCGCTGCCGACTTCATCGTCGAGGACGTGCGCATCAAACTCGAGGGCATCGAGGGTGTCAACGACCCACAGGTGCACCTGGTCTTCGAGCCCGAATGGGACAAGGAGATGATGAGCGACGAAGCCAAACTGGAACTGGGCTTCATGTGACCCCTCTGCCGCTACACACGTTTCACTCCCCTCACCCCCTCAACGCATGCCTATGAAAAGCATCTATTTCCTCTCTGACGCCCACCTGGGAAGCCTGGCCATTCCCCACGCCCGCACCCAGGAACGGCGCCTGGCCAACTTCCTGGACAGCATCAAGCACAAGGCCGAGGCCGTCTATCTGCTGGGCGACATCTTCGACTTCTGGCACGAGTATCGCCACGTCGTGCCCAAGGGCTACACCCGTCTGCTGGGGAAAATCAGCGAACTGACCGACATGGGCATCGAGGTCCACTTCTTCACCGGCAACCACGACCTGTGGGTGGCCGACTACTTCGAGAAGGAGTGCGGCATGATTATCCACCGGCAGAGCGAGACGGTAGAGCTCCACGGCAAGGTGTTCTATCTGGCCCACGGCGACGGCCTGGGCAGCACCGACCGCAGTTTCCGCCTACTACGCAGCATCTTCCACAACCGCCTGTGCCAACGCCTCTTCGCCGCCCTGCACCCACGGTGGGGCATGCAGTTCGGCCTCAACTGGGCACGCCACAGCCGCCTCAAGCGCGAGGACGGCAAGGAGCCGCCCTACATGGGAGAGGACAAGGAGGAACTGGTACGCTTCGGCAAGGAATACCTCCTGACGCACCCGGATATCAACTTCTTCGTCTTCGGCCATCGCCACATCGATCTGGACCTGATGCTCTCGCGCTCGACGCGCCTCATCATCCTCGGCGACTGGATAAGCCTCTTCTCCTACGCCGTATATGACGGCGAGCACCTTTACTTGGAAAACTTCATCGAGGGCGAGACACAGCCCTGACCCACACTCTTTTCCCTTACACAGACATGACACCCGACACTTTCCTCACGGCCGAAAACATCGTCAAGCGCTTCGGCACGCACACCGCGCTGGACGGCGTGAGCATCAGCGTGCCCCGCGGACGGGTCTTCGGCCTGCTCGGCCCCAACGGCGCGGGCAAGACGACCCTCATCCGCATCATCAATCGTATCACCGTGCCCGACAGCGGCACCATCACCTTCGACGGCCACCCCTTCGGCGCCGACGACGTGCAGCGCATAGGCTACCTGCCCGAAGAGCGCGGACTGTATAAGAAAATGAAGGTGGGCGAACAGGCCGTCTATCTGGCCTCGCTGCGCGGACTGTCGGCCCGCGAGGCCAAGGCCCGCCTGCAGGCATGGTTTGAGAAGTTTGGCATCGAAAGCTGGTGGAACAAAAAGCTCGAAGAACTCTCCAAGGGCATGCAGCAGAAGGTGCAGTTTATCATCACCGCCGTCCACGAGCCCGACCTGCTCATCCTCGACGAGCCCTTCTCGGGCTTCGACCCCGTCAACGCCGAACTGCTCAAGAAGGAGATTCTGGCTCTGCGCGACAAGGGGGCGACCATCATCTTCTCCACCCACAACATGGCATCGGTAGAAGAGGTATGCGACGACATCGCCCTCATCCATAAGTCGCATGTCGTGCTCCAAGGCCAGGTGGCCCAAATCAAGGAGGAGCACCGCACAGGCTGTTATGAAGTAGTCGCCACAGAGGGTACCCTCAAACCCGTCGAAGGGGTCTTCGACGTGACCGGCAGCACCGCGCAGCGCCACGTCACCACCTACCGTCTGGCCAAGGCCGCCGGCGTGAGCAACGCCGACCTGGCCCGCGCCGTCGCTGAACAGGTAGAACCGCGCTCCTTCTGCGAGGTGATGCCGTCCATGAACGAGATATTCCTCAAAATCGTCGGCGCCTGACAGCCGCCCCTTCATCACCAAACACGCACAGCCATGAACAAGACCATGCTCATCATACGACGCGAATACCTCACGCGCGTCAAGAAGAAGTCGTTCATTCTTCTTACCCTCCTCATGCCCTTTATCTTCGCGGCCCTCATCTTCGTGCCGCTGGCCCTCTCGCTCATCAAGGACGGCAGCGACAAGACGGTCTATGTCGTTGACCCCAGCGACCACTACGCCCCGCTCTTCCAAAATGGCGGCGGATGGACCTTCAGCCAGCAGCCGCAGGACGACGCCGCCTTCTACGACAAGGACAGCGGCGTCGAGGCCGTCATCCTCATCAACGGCGACCCCGCCACCGACGAACAAGCGCTGCAGATACACTCGCGCAACCAGGTGCCGGCCGACCTCATCGCCATCACCGAGAACACCGTCGGCAACCAGGTGCGGCAGGACAAACTCGCCGCCTACGGCATAGACAGTCTGGACCGCATCATCGCCGACGTCCAGAAACCCATCCACGCCATCACCATGCAACGCGATAGCGACGGTAGCAGCAAAATTACCAATGCCGACATCGCTACGGCGGCTGGCTTCCTCTTCACCTTCCTTATATATATGTTCGTCATGTCCTACGGCGCCATGGTCATGCAAAGCGTCATGGAAGAGAAGACCAACCGCATCGTCGAACTGATGGTATCGGCCGTCAGCCCCTTCCAACTCATGCTCGGCAAAATTGTGGGCATCGCCCTCGTGGGCCTCACCCAACTGGGCGTATGGACCCTCATGCTCACCGCCATCATCACCACCGCCGGCCAAATGTTTGGCACCGGCGGCACCGGCGACGCCACGATGATGCTCTCGGCACTGATGAACCTGCCGTTCTTTGAGATTACGCTGCTCTTCATCCTCTTCTTCATCGGCGGCTACCTGCTCTACGCCTCGCTCTTCGCCGCCATCGGCGCCAGCATCAACGCCCAGGAGGACGCCCAACAGTTTATGACGCCTATGATTGTCATCATGGTCTTCGCCATGTACGCTGGCCTCTACAGCGCCGAAAACACCAACGGACCGCTCGCCTTCTGGAGTTCGATGTTCCCCCTCACCTCGCCCATCGTCATGATGGTACGCATCCCCCACGGCGTGCCCCTCTGGCAGGAACTGCTCTCCCTCGGTCTGCTCTTCGGCACCTGCCTGGCCTGCGTATGGATCAGCGGCAAGATCTACCGCATCGGCATCCTGCTCTACGGCAAAAAGCCCAACCTCAAGGAGATGGTCAAGTGGATACGCTATAAATAGGCACACAGCAACAGTAAAAAAGCCGAGACATTGACAGCAAATAATTTGCCGCGCACTTTGCCGGCAAAAAAGAAAAGCGTATCTTTGCAGCCGATTTATGGCCCAACCCTCCCACCATGGGCCGTAAGGCTTACCACCAGCAGCCGTAAGGCTCTTACCACCATGGGCCGCATGGCTTACCACTGACAATAAATAATAAAAGCTATAGCAAACAATGAAACAAGGCATTCACCCCGAGAACTATCGCCCCGTTGTCTTCAAGGACATGAGCAACGGCGACATGTTCCTCTCCCGCTCCACCTGCAAGACCAACGACACGGTGGAATTTGAAGGAGAAACCTACCCCGTAGTTAAGCTCGAAATCTCCAGCTCGTCGCACCCCTTCTATACGGGTAAGTCGAAGCTCGTCGATACCGCCGGCCGCGTGGACAAGTTCATGAGCCGCTACGGACAGGCACGCAAGAAGTAATTCCGCTCCCGCCCCTGCGGGGACGACAAGACACACAAGGGCGGGTGTATCCACATGGATGCACCCGCCCTTGCCCTTTTCTCAACGGGAATTGCACCCGCATCAACGGGATTTGCACCCGCATCAGCGGTTGCCGCGCGCCGTACACCGTGCCGCAGGCTGCCGTCTCCACACTATACCTGCAACCCTAAACGCCAATACCATGGAACACGTCCTTGAGTTGCGCTGCGAGCCCATACCCCTGGTACGCATCGGCCTGATAGGGCTGGGCGGACGCGGCATGAAGACACTGGAACGCTACGTTTACATCCCCGGCGCCACCATCACGGCCATCGCCGACACCGACGACGCGCGCATGGAGGCCGCCAACGACTGCCTCATGCGCACGGGCCGGCCACGCGCCGACATGCACGCCGGCAGCGAGGGATGGCACGAGATATGCCGGCGCCCCGACATCGACCTGGTCTATATCTGCACCGACTGGAGTACGCACTGCCGCATGGCGGTCGAAGCCATGACCGAAGGCAAGCACGTCGCCGTGGAGGTGCCGGCGGCCACGACGATGGACGAATGCCACCGCCTGGTGGAGACGGCCGAACGCTACCGCCGCCACTGCTTCATGACGGAAAACTGCTGCTATGACCACTTCGCGCTGGCCACGCTCGAGATGAAGGCACAGGGCCTGCTGGGCGACATCACCCACTGTGAAGGAGCCTACATCCACAACCTGCGCGACACCTTCGGTCTGACGGGCAATGCCGCCACGGCCACCCTAGGCTGGATGGAGCGCTGCTGCGCACACCACCGCGGCAACCCCTACCCCACGCACGGTATCGGGCCCATCGGCTGGCTGCTGGGTCTGCACCGCGGCGACCGCATGGACTACCTCACCTCGCTCACCTCGCGCGGCGGAGGAACCGACGAACTGCTGGGCCGCGTCAACACCACGCTCATCCGCACCGTGGGCGGCGCCTCCATCATGCTCCAGCTCGACGTGACCTCGATGCGCCCCTACAGCCGGTTGCAGACGGTGGTGGGCACGCAGGGCTATGTGCAGAAGTACCCTCTGCCCACCGTCAAGACGCCGCAGACGGATACCATCCTCACGGCGGACGATGCCCTGGCCTACGCCGACGGCTTCCACACCTCGCACGCCGCACGCCTGTGGCAGGAGGGACGGGCTAAGGGTGTACCCAACGAGATGAACTACACCATGGATGCCCGCCTCATCTACTGCCTGCGCCACGGTCTGCCGCTCGACATCGACGTCTATGACGCGGCCGAATGGTCGTGTCTGGCCGAACTGAGCGAACGCTCGGCTCGCGAGGGCAGTCGGCCTGTGTCCATTCCCGACTTCACCCACGGCCACTGGCAAGACCTGGACCGGCACCACATTTACGCCTAACCCTACGGTCCTTCCCCTACATCCCTTCCCCTACCCCCTAAACCTGCACCCCATGAAGCACCGCTTCCTCACCCTTCTCCTCGCGCTGGCAGCAACTCTCGGTGCCAAGGCGCAGCACGAGACGCTCATCCCCGTCGGCGAGGGCGTCCTTCCCGACTCGGCCGACCTGGCCTACTACGGCAAGAAGCATGCCCTGCGCGGCGCCGCCACGGTCTTCACCCTCAACATGGGCGTCTGGGCCTTCGACCGCTTCGTCACGCGCGGCGACTTCGCCTACATCAATGCCCATACCATTCGCCGCAACTTCAAGCACGGCTTCGTCTGGGACAACGACGCCATGGGCACCAACATGTTCCTCCACCCCTATCACGGCAACCTCTACTTCAATGCCGGACGCTCCAACGGCATGAACTTCTGGCAGTCGGGGCTCTACGGCCTCGGCGGCAGCCTGATGTGGGAGATGTGTATGGAGAACGAATACCCCTCCTACAACGACATCATGGCCACACCCATCGGCGGTATGGCGATGGGCGAGGTGGCCTACCGCCTGTCGGACCGCATCCTCGACGACCGCACCAGCGGCCGCGAGCGCTTCTGGCGCGAGACATCGGCCTTCATCGTAGCGCCGACGCGCGGACTGACGCGTCTCATCTCGGGCGACGCCTTCCGCCATCGCGCCACCCCGGGACGCCAGTTTGGCCTGCCCGACATCCGCCTGTCGCTCTCGGCGGGCTTACGAAGTCTTGAACTGCGCGACGAGGTGCTCGACAAGGGTTTCGGACTGATTACGGAGATGAACATGGAGTATGGCGACCGCTACGACGCCGCCGTCACCCGGCCCTACGACTTCTTCCAAATCCACGCCAACCTCAACCTGCAGGAGGGACAGCCCGTGCTCGGACAACTCAACATCGTGGGCCGACTGATGGCCAAAGAACTGGTGGACAACGAGCGCAACTACCTAAGCATGGGCCTCTACCAGCATCTCGACTACTACGACTCTGACACCATCTCTGACGTCTCGGCCAAGACGCCCTACAAATTCTGCACACCGGCATCTCTCGGCCTGGGCTTCATCTATAAAACCAAACGCCCCGGCAACTGGAACTTCTCCAGCTACTGCCACTTCAATGCCGTCCTGCTCGGCGGCGCCCTGTCCGACTACTACCGCGTAGATAACCGCAACTATAACCTGGGCAGTGGATGGAGCACCAAAAACGGCTTCCGCCTGCTCTACAAGGAAGACCGCCTGGCGCTCTCGGGCCTCTACGAAGCCTACCACTTCTTCACCTACAAGGGATACAAGCCCGACATCGACTGGGACACCGTCGATCCGCACACCCTCAACGCACAGGGCGACAAGTCGAGCGCCATTCTCCACACAGGCACCCTGCGCCTCGACGTCCGTCTGCGCAAAGGACTCTACCTCACCAGCCAGTTCAAGACCTACAGCCGCCACACGCGCTACAAACTCTACCCCAACGTCCATTCCACCACCTTCGAGGGCGACCTGATGCTCACCTGGGCCCTCTGAAACCACCAAGCCGCACACCAAGTGTAGGATGCAGGCTCCCAAAACCTGAAAGAATGCCCCCAAAGGCAGAATTTTCGGCCCGTTTTATCACAGAATGTACACCGCCTACAGAGGCAATAGCATTTTTCCGCCCAAACATTTGGCCGCGTCATAACAAATACCTACCTTTGCACCGCTCAAAGCAAAGGAGATCCGCTAGCTCAGCTGGTAGAGCACAACACTTTTAATGTTGGGGTCTTGGGTTCGAGCCCCAAGCGGATCACAGAGGCGGAGGCTTTCCACGGAAAGCCTCCGCCTTTCTTTACACACGCCGCGGCGCACGCTGCACGGAAAACTGCATAATTATGCATAAATGGGCAGTATTTTTGAAAAAGTATTCGCTTTTTATGAATAAACTTGCAATTTGCTTGGGCAATCAGGTGAGAAAACGTACCTTTGCCGCGAATTTATGAAACCAACGCCATGACACGACGTAAAGACCGTCTGGAAACCCTCCGCCTCATCCTGCAGCGCGGAGAGGCCAACAGTCAGGAAGAGATACTCCGCGAACTGATGCGTAACCGTTACGACGTGACGCAGGGTACCCTGTCGCGCGACCTGCGCACCCTGCGCGCCATCAAGGTACGCATCCCCAACGGCTACCGCTACCTGCTGCCTGAACAGGACCACGCCGAGCGCCGGACGCCACCCTCGACGCTGAACGAGTTTCTGCGCAACACGGGCTTCGAGCACGTTGATTTCTCGGGCAATCTGGCCGTGGTACACACCCGCCCGGGCTATGCCAGCAGTCTGGCATCCGACATCGACAGCCGCCGGCCCGACAGCGTACTAGGCACCATCGCCGGCGACGACACCATCCTGGTCATCCTCCGCGAAGACGCCGACCGCGAGACCTTCCTCGACCAACTGGCCCGCGTCATCCCTGCCCTCAGAGACCACATGGCCTGAGCGCCTCCACAGAGACCTATTTATATATCATATACAGAACAGACGCGCAAGCCGTCAGACAAGCCTTGACGAACAGCGGCTGCCCGCAGCAGCGGGTCAGAAACCTGCGCGCAACCATCCCCAATCCATCACCACAATGCAAGAAGAAGAATATAACGACGGCATCTCGGTCGTCGTTGCCGACGCCTCGCACGAGAAGTATGTGGACACCATCCTCCAGACCATCACCGACGCCGCCAAGGTGCGCGGCTCGGGCATCGCGTCACGCACCCACGAATACGTCGCCACGAAGATGAAGGAGCGCAAGGCCATCATCGCGCTGGCTGGCGAGGAGTTTGCCGGCTTCTGCTATATCGAAAGTTGGGAAAACAAGCACTATGTGGCCAACTCGGGCCTCATCGTCGTCCCCAAGTTCCGCGGACACCATCTGGCCACGCGCATCAAGCGTCTGGCTTTCTCGCTCTCGCGCGTTCGCTGGCCTCAGGCCAAGATATTCGGCCTGACCAGTTCGGGCGCCGTCATGCGCATCAACACCTCTCTGGGCTATGTGCCCGTGCCCTTCGCCGAACTGACGCAGGACGACGAGTACTGGAAGGGCTGCGGCACGCCCGAACACCCCTGCTGCATCAACTGTGACGTGCTGGCCCGCACGGGCCGCAAATACTGCGTCTGCACGGGCATGCTGTTCGACCCCGAACGCCACCCCGACACCCCGCTGCCCGCACACATTCCCCAGGACGTCATCGACTTCGTACGCAAGGCCGAAGGTCTGCCCGCCTACGAAGGCTGACGCCACTCCCGCGCCAAGCCCGCACAGGCCGGGCGTCGCACCGCTCACCCCAACGTATAACCCCCAGAACGATCACGAGATATGAAGAAAAAAGTCGTAGTGGCCTTTAGCGGCGGTCTTGACACCTCCTACACCGTCATGTATCTGGCCAAAGAAAAAGGCTACGAAGTATATGCCGCCTGCGCCAACACCGGCGGCTTCAGCGAGGAACAGCTGAAGAAGAACGAAGAAAACGCCTACAAACTGGGCGCCACCAAGTATGTCACCCTCGACGTGACGCACGAGTATTACGAGAAGAGCCTCAAGTACATGGTCTATGGCAATGTACTGCGCAACAATGTCTATCCCATCTCGGTGTCGTCGGAACGCATCTTCCAGGGCATCGCCATTGCCCGCTACGCCAAGGAGATTGGTGCCTCGGCCATCGCCCACGGTTCGACGGGCGCCGGCAACGACCAGGTGCGTTTCGACATGACCTTCCTGGTGATGTGCCCCGAGATGGAGATTATTACCCTCACACGCGACGGCAACCTGTCGCGTCAGGAAGAAGTGGACTACCTCAACGCCAACGGCTTCTATGCCGACTTCACCAAACTGAAGTACAGTTACAACGTGGGTATCTGGGGCACCAGCATCTGCGGCGGCGAGATTCTCGATTCGCGCCAGGGCCTGCCCGAGACGGCCTACCTCAAGCAGGTGACCAAGCAGGGCAGCGAAACCCTCGAACTGGGCTTCGAAGAGGGTCAGCTCAAGAGCGTCAACGGCGTCAGTTATGACGACCCCATCGCCGCCATCTGCAAGGTGGAGGAGATTGGCGCCGCCTACGGCATTGGCCGCGACATGCATGTGGGCGATACCATCATCGGCATCAAGGGCCGCGTAGGCTTCGAGGCTGCCGCCCCCATGCTCATCATCGCCGCCCACCGCTATCTGGAGAAGTTCACCCTATCTAAGTGGCAGCAGTACTGGAAAGACCAGGTGGCCAACTGGTACGGCATGTTCCTGCACGAGAGCCAGTATC
>CAMGHE010000042.1 GCA_946055775.1 uncultured Bacteroidales bacterium | reverse complement strand
TCATTGCTGACACCAGTACCTGAAACTGGCGCGTCTACCATTCCGCCACCTGGGCGCGATGGATTCTTCTCAGAATGTATGAGCGGAAAACGAGACTCGAACTCGCGACCCCAACCTTGGCAAGGTTGTGCTCTACCAACTGAGCTATTTCCGCTTGGGCTTAGGCGTTTCCTCTCAAACGCGGTGCAAAAGTACGATTATATTTTGATTCTGCAAACAAATACACTGCAAATTTTACAGGCACACCTCATTTTGCTCGATTTTGCTCGATTTCCCCTGTCAAACACCATTCCTCGGGCTACCCTCCCCACGTAGCACATGAGTGAGCGTCACATGGTCAAACAAAGAAAAGCGGCCTCAGGTATGGTTTGACGTGGATGCAGAAATCTGCCCCAGAAGCCAAACCATACCTGGGCCGTATGAATTAGGGTGAACTATAGACTACTTCTTCTTCGCAGGTTCAGTATTATCGGAGAGTTCGATGATAAAACTACGTTTGATACCGCTGGGGGTCATTGCGCGTATCCAAAGGACGCGGTCTGTACTCATATTGGCATCGCGCACGGCTTGCTCGAAGTCTTCCAAAGTTTTCATCTCACGGTCGTTGACCTTGGTGATGATGATGCCCTTGGTGACGCCGACCTCCTGCATCTTACCCTGCTTGAGGGCGGTGACCACCAAACCGGAGGTCAGATTGAGTTCGCGCTTCTCGGTAGCCGTCAGGGGGCGCAGAGCAGCACCCAGTTCATCAACACCGAAGTCCTGCACCTGAGACGTTGTACCTTGAGCGTTGCGAAGAGTAACCTGTACGGTATGCAGCTTCTTCTCTCGGATATAGGTCACCGTCACCTTATCGCCAGGGTTAAAGCGAGCCAACTGCTCAGAGAGTTCGGACATCTTGGTCACCTTATTGCCATTGAGGGCGGTGATGACGTCGCCAATGTTCAGCACATCGGCTGCAGCGCCAGCACTGAGCACTTCCTGCACATAAACTCCGGTCAACGTACCTAAGTCCACCTCATTGTCGCGTTCTTTCTGCGAATCAAGGTAGGATTCAACATCTGTACCGCTTATACCAAGCACAGCACGCTGCACGGTGCCATATTTCTTCAGGTCATCCACCACCTTGCTCATGATAGAGGTTGGGATGGCAAAACCGTAGCCTGCAAAACTGCCCGTCTGGGAATAGAGCATGGCATTGATACCCACCAGTTCACCCTTGGCATTCACCAGGGCGCCACCAGAGTTACCAGGATTGATGGCAGCATCAGTCTGTATAAAACTTTCTACAGCACCGGGCACAAGACCACGTGCCTTTGCGCTAACAATGCCTGCGGTCACTGTCGAGGTCAGTCCGTAGGGATTGCCAATGGCCAGAACCCACTCGCCAACTTTCAGTTTATCACTGCTTCCCACCGTGGCCGCCTGAAGACCGGTGGCCTCCACCTTGATAAGAGCCAAGTCAGACTGTTCGTCACAACCGATAATACGAGCGCGGTACTCATGGTTATCATTGGTTTTCACCTCTATTTCGTCGGCATCTGCAACCACATGGTTGTTGGTCACAATATAGCCGTCAGAAGAGAGCACCACGCCACTACCAGCGCCTCGGCGAGGAGGCACCTGCACCTGGCGCTGTTGGCGACCACCATTGCCACGACCGAAGAAGTCGGAGAAGAAATCCTCAAAGGGATCGCTATATTGCATGGTCTGCACCTTACTCTTGGTCGTCACCTTGATATAGACCACAGAAGACAGCATCTTGTCGGCTGCATAGGTCAAATCTACGCGTTCACCGCCCGTCTGCGATACAGCGGGGATAGGCGCTACGAATGTCATCATTGCGGCGAACAGTCCTGCCGCTAAAAAAGAACGTTTCATCATAGTTTTATATGTATGTATTATATGTATCTCCACGCTCGTTGGAGGCTAGCCATAGGCGACCACCAAAAATCTGTCTTCGAGAAAACATGCAAAAGTAACTTATTCCAAGTTTTAATGTTCCCAATACTTTCTAAAATAACCCTTATCCAACGCTTTTTAACTGAGAGTGGAGGTTTTTACCATTCGTTAATACAGGATGAAGCCACATGACAGAGTTTTTACGAACAGGCAAACAAAAAAGAGGAAGGCCGACGGTCGCAGCGACACAGTCATTGCCTTCCTCTTTATGGTTACCGGCGGTTGCCGTAGAAGAATCAGTAGCGGAGAATCTGTTTAGGGCGTATGGTAGAATTGCGCTTCAGATTGTTGTTGCTGCAGAGGGTGCTAATAGAGATGCCCAGTTTTTTGGAAATACTGGACAGGGTATCCCCCTTGCGCACTTTATAGTAGCGCGAACCCCCTTTGCGTGCCGAAGACGATGCCATCCGGCTGCTACCCTTACGACCTGACGTGCTCACCGTAGGGAGATAGTCGGCCTTGTAGAAGGTGAAGTAATTGCCCGTAACATCCTGCGCGGGGAAGTCGAAGAGCAGCTCGGGGTTGATGGCTGCACCCAGCAGGCGGGTCTCGAAGTGCAGATGGGCGCCAAAGGAGCGTCCGGTATTGCCACCCAAACCGATGGGTTCGCCAGCCTTGACCTCCTGATTGGCAACGACCAACTGTTTAGACAGGTGACCGTAGATAGTCTCCAGGCCATTGTTATGACGCACCACAACGTAGTAGCCATAGCCGCCAGCGTCATAGCGCACCACGCGCACCTTGCCGTCGAAGGCCGAAACGATTGTGTCGCCCACAAAAACCTTGATGTCCAACCCCTTGTGCATACGGCGGAAAGAGGGACGGTAGCCATAGCGACTGGTCACCTTCGTACTGGGGGTGGGCATGACAAAGCCACGCAGGTCGATGCGGAAACTGTCGGGGATGAGTTCGGAAGCGTAGGGATGGGCCTTCGTGTTGTCCCACGAGTCGTAGATATCTGCTTCGTGCTCATAGGTCTGCATGTCAAGCAAGCGCTGCAGGGCTACAGAATCGACGCTACGCACGCGGCGATCGGTAGGAGCCTGACTGGCGATAAGGTCTTGGGCTAAACATGAAAAAGAGCTTGCCGTAAACATCAGCAGGCCTATGGTGACTTTCTTGAGGACGGAGAGATACATTGGCTGTGAGAGAATTTTGACGGTGCAAAATTACCCATTTTTGCTCTATGGACAAAGCAATCGGCGAGGTTTCAAATGTTAAGCATTTATAAAACTGCATCTTCACTGCGGCGCTGCCTCCTTCAGCGCAGGTAAAAATCTTCGGTGAGGCGGGCATAGGCTTCGGTTCGGCGGCCATCGGCGTGGGTCAACGTCAGCGTGTCACGCTCAGGGCGGTCGGGATGAAGATGGTTGGTAAAGGTCATCAGCACACGTTTGGCGGACTGTCCTTCACGGGTGCTAACCAAGGTGGTGCGTATCAGCGACAGGTCCTGAAGCGTGCAGATTCCTGCGAAATGGTCGGTCTCCTTGGCGGGCAGCACGACGCTAAATGTACCTCCCGGTGCCAGATGATGGCAGGCACAGGCCACAAGGTCGTCAAAACTGAGCGTGGCGGCATGGCGTGCCGTAGCGCGAGCAGCCTTGGGCGAAAGGGTGTCTTCGCGAAAGAACGGCGGATTGGACAGGATGACGTCGAAGCGTTCATCGCTCCGCCAGGTGCGCAGGTCAGCCTGCTCTATCTGCACCACGCCGTCGAAGGGTGAGGCCTGTACATTCTCACGGGCCTGACCGACGGCATCGGCATCAATCTCTACGCCCACAACGCGACGCGCCCCGCGCTGGGCGGCCATCAGGGCAATGATCGCAGTGCCCGTTCCCATGTCGAGCACCGAGAAGCCGGCGTCCTGAGGCTGTACCGGAAGGGTCGAAACTGGCGAAACCGCCAAAACTGCCGAAACCGCCGAAGCACTCGGAACGTTCGGAACATCCAAAATACCCGGAACACCTGGAACGTCCGAAGCCCCCGAGACAGCCAGAACGCCCGAAGCAGCCGGAAGTGCCGCCCATGCGCCGAGCAGTACGGCGTCCGTGCCGACCTTCATGGCGCAACGGTCTTGGTGGATAGTAAACTGTCTGAACGTAAAGGTGGATGTGGGCATGAGGATTGACTGAGGGGAAGAAAAGTTTACTGAGGGAAAGGATACAAAAGGCCGGTCCTGCGCCATTGGGGCATGGCAGCAGGACCGGAAAATATTGGCCGCAGAGGATTATTCGTGGACAAAGTTGCGAACGATACCGTGCTTGGTGCCCTTGATGAACTCCAGGATGTTGTAGATTTCATCGCTCATGGGAATCTGCTCGGGTATCTTGATGACGGCGTCTTCCAGACTGAAGTTACCGGTATAGATGATGCGGTAAGTGTTGCTGATATGGCGCAGGACGCGTTCGGAGAAGCCCTCGTGGCGCAGAACGACGGCATTGACGCCATGGTAGGAGGCGGGATTTCCACCGAGCACGACATATGGCGGCACATCTTTCTGCACGCGGCAGCCGCTCTGCATCAGCGAGAAGCGGCCTACGCGCACATGCTGCTGGAGCAGGACGCCGTTGCTCTGGATGGAGCAGTCTTCGATGACGCACTCGCCGGCCACGCAGGCGCCAATACCGAGGACGCACTTGTCACCGATGGTCACGTCATGGCAGATGTGCACTTGATCCATGATGTAGTTGCCGTTGCCGATGCGCGTGGCGCCTTCGGCGAAGGTACCGCCGGCGATGACCACATTCTCGCGGATACGGTTGTTCTCGCCGATGATGACGCGGGTCGGGGTGCCGTCCACATAGTGGAAGTCCTGGGGCGGGGCGCAAATCACCGCATTCTGGCTGATGATGTTTCCCTGGCCCATGACTGTGCCTTCCAGGATGGAGGCATGCGACTTGATAACGCAGTTGTCACCAATGACGACGCCCTTCTCGATATAGGCGAAGGGGGCCACCTCCACATTCTTGCCCAACTGGGCCTGGGGGTCAACGTATGCTAAAGGACTAATCATACTCTGATAGTTAGGAGTTGTATTGATTAAGGTATATAGGGTAGTCACGCAGCGTGTTCAACCTTCGCTCAGTCGCGACCACCGCCAAGGGCTTGATAGAGGCTGACGACAGCCTGAACCTTGTCGAAGCGGTTGGAGATGAGGGAAAGTTGTGCCGAGAGCAGGCTCTGCTGTGCGGTGAGGGTCTCGATGTAGCTGGTGGTGTTGCCGTGGGTGAAGAGGGCATTGGTGCTCTCCACAGCCACCTGAAGTTGTTCCACCTGCTGCTGCGCCAACTGCTCGCGCTCTTGTGCAGACTGGTAGGCGCTGAGGGCATCGCTCACTTCCTGACCTGCCACGAGGAGTTGCTTCTCGAAGGCGAGGCATGCGGCTTCCTGTTTGGCCTTCTGTATCTTCAGGTTGGCGGTCAACTGACCGTTAGCGAAGAGTGGCATAGTCAGCGAACTAACGGCCGTGGCAAGCACCTTAGCTGGGTTGACCACATAGCCGCCAGCGCTGTTGGTCCAACCCGCGCTACCCGAGATGGTCAGACTGGGATAGAAGTTGGCACGAGCCTGATTGGTGGCATAGAAGGCAGCAGCCAGTTCATACTCTGCGGCACGCACGTCGGGGCGTCCGGAAAGCAATTGAAGGGGCACACCGACGGCCAGTTTGCCAGGCAGGTTCGTTCCCTGGAAGGTGCCGCGCTGGATGGCATGGGGCGTTTCGTGCAGCAGGACGCAGAGGGCGTTTTCAGCGTCATCGATGCTCTTCTTGATGGAGGCCACGTTGCCGCGGAGTTGCAGCAGGTTTGCCTTTGCCTGTGCCACAGCGGCCGAGTTGGTCAGACCGCCCACATGCCACATGGCTTCCATCGCCTTGACATTCTTGTCCCACAGCACGCAGGTCTCCTCGGACATGCGCAACTGTTCGTCAAGCATCTGCAGCGTATAGTAAAGGTTAGCCACGGCAGCGATAATGGAGGTCTGCGCAGCCTGGCGTGCAGCCTTGGTCTGCATCAAGGTCATTTCGGCCTGCTTCTTCGTATTACGCAGGCTACCGATGGCGCCAATCTGCCAGGAGGCCTGGATGGGGAGAGAATAGGTTTTGGTGGCCTTACCGCCGTCGTAGGACGAGATGGCTCCGTTGGGACCGAGGGCCAGCGAGGGGAAATAGGCCATGCGGGACACGTGAAGGCCGGCTTTCACCTGCTCCACGGCGAGGTCGGCCGTGCGCAGGTCAGCGTTCTTTTCCAGGGCCTTGCTAATGAGGGCCTGCAGCTGGGGCTCGGTGAAGAGTTGCTGCCAGGGCATATTCCCCAGACTCGTCGTATCGGTGGCGGCCAGGGTCTCGCCCGTAACAGCGTCGCGGTAAAGGCCCTCGGTCTGGATACGCTCGGGGCGTTCATAGTTGCTGTACACGCGGCATCCTGAGAGGAGCACGGTAGAGCAGACAAGGACGGATATTTGAAATTTCATGTCGTCTTATTATATAAGGATGGTGATGGGGGCATGGTGCCCGTACGCCGGCGAGCAGAGCGGAACGTCTGCCGCTGTGCCGGGCACCATGCCGTCATAATCAGAGCGTGTACTGTTCGATATCGGCCTTGGCGTCGTTATTCTCGATGTCATCCCAGTGCATGGGCGAAATCTTCTCCTGCAGATACTGGAAGATAACGAAGAGGACGGGCACGATGATAATCTGGAAGAGCATACCGATAAGCATACCGCCGATAGCCGTCGTACCGAGGGCGCGGTTACCGTTGGCGCCTACGCCGAAGGCGAACATCATGGGCAGCAGACCGATAATCATGGCGAGCGAGGTCATGAGGATAGGACGCAGACGGGCGCCGGCACCGAGCACGGCGGCCCAGGTAATGCTCATACCCATCTTGCGGCGCTCAAGGGCAAACTCAACGATAAGGATGGCATTCTTGGCCAGCAGACCCATGAGCATGATAAGGGCAATCTGCACATAGATATTGTTCTGTGCCTCACCGAAGATGGGGATGATGCTGTTCAGGCCGCCCATCATGTGGAGGAAGATGAACGAGCCGGCCAGACCGAAGGGCACGGAGAGCAGTACGGAGAGCGGCAGGATGTAGCTTTCATACTGTGCCGACAGCAGCAGGTAGATGAAGGCGAAGCAGAGGATGAACACCATGGCGGTGGTGCCGCCGGCGGTCTGCTGCTCCTCACGCGTCTGTCCGGAGAACTCGTACGAGTAGCCCTGGGGCAGGTGCTCGGCAGCCACTTCCTGAATGGCCTGGATGGCCTGACCCGAGGTATAACCCGTGGCGGGGTTACCGTTGACGGCCATCGAGGTGTACATGTTGAAGCGGTTGATGTTATCCGGGCCGAAGGTCGGGGTCATCTTGATGAACTCGGTAATGGGGGCCATCTCGTTGCCGTTGCGCACCTTGATCTTATAGAGGCTCTCGTAGTCGGTACGATCGGAACGCTGTCCCTGCACCATCACACGGTAGAGTTTACCGAAGCGGTTGAAGTTGGACAGGTAGAGACCGCCATAGTAGCCCTGGAGGGTGGACAGGATGGTCGAGGGCGAGATGCCGGCGCGCTTACACTTGGCGGCATCGATGTCGATAATATACTCGGGGAAGCGTGCACTGAAGTCGGTCTGTGCCGAGGCGATCTCGGGACGCTTGCTCAATTCGCTGAGGAAGTTTTGTGCCACCTGGCTAAACTTGTCCAGGTCGCCACCGGTACGGTCCTGCAGGTTGAAGGTAAAACCGTTCGACACGCCATAACCCGTAATCATAGGCGGCTGGAAGAAGAGCACCTGTGCATCCTTGAAGACATCCTGCGAGCGCAGGTAGAGGTTGGCGAAGACGACGGTCGAACTTTCCTTCAGGCCGCGCTCTTCCCAGTCTTTCAGCTTGATGATGAACGAGCCGTAGCTGGGGCCCTGAGCACCGATGAAGCTGTAGCCCGACACCACGGTCGAACTCTCCACCACGGGAACGGAGCGCACGAGGCTATCTACCTTCATGAGGTAGGCCTCGGTCTTGTCCTGCGACGTACCGGGAGGCATCGTCACAACACCCATGATGGTACCCGTATCTTCGTTGGGCACGAGGGTGGTAGGCGTATTGTTCATCAGCAGCACGAGGCCCACCAGGGCACCTGCCGTGATACCGATGGAGAGGATGGGGCGCTTGATGAAGCGGATGACCACCTTCTTGTAGCGGCCAAGCAGACGCTCGTAACTTTCGTTGAACGACTTCTTAAACTTGTCCGTGCTCATACCCAGCAGGGCGATGATGGCGATGATGACCATCGGCACAGCGATGAAGGGCTTGCCGGAGAAGTCGAACAGACCGAAGATCATGCCCAGCACGGCCATGAGGGTGAAGACGACGGTCACACCGGGGTGTACCATGCGGCCGATGGATTCCTTGTAGCGTACGGCCATGCTCTGGCCGGCGGCCTTATAGGCTACGCCCATGCGCTCGCCAAGGCTCTCGTGGCTGTTGTGGGGTTTCAGCAGGATGGCGCAGAGGGCGGGCGACAGGGTAAGGGCGTTGATGGCCGAGAAACCGATAGAGATGGCCATGGTCAGACCGAACTGGCGGTAGAACGTACCCGTCGTACCCGACATGAAGCTCACAGGGATAAACACGGCCATCATGACGAGGGTGATGGACACGATGGCGCCGCCCAGTTCACCCATGGCATCGATAGAAGCTTTGCGTGCAGAGGTATATCCCTGGTCGAGCTTTGCGTGCACACCTTCGACCACCACAATGGCGTCGTCCACCACAATGGCGATGGCGAGCACCATAGCCGAGAGGGTGAGGAGGTTCAGCGAGAAGCCGATGAGGTAAATCATGAAGAACGTACCCACGAGGGCCACAGGGATGGCGATGGCGGGGATGAGCGTACTGCGGAGGTCCTGCAAGAAGATGAACACCACGATGAACACCAGGATGAAGGCCTCGATGAGGGTCTTGATAACCTCGTGGATAGAGGCAAAGAGGAAGTCGTTCACATTCTGTGCCACGACAATGTCCATGCCGTCGGGCAACTCGGCTTTACATTCTTGGAGCAGGTTCTGTACGTCCTGCACAATGCGCGTAGCGTTCGAGCCGGCGGTCTGGAAGACGATGCTGGTTACGGCGGCCTTGCCGTTCACATGGCCGGAGAAGGCGTAGGTGGTACGACCCAGGTCAACGGTGGCCACATCCTTGACGCGGATGATGGTACCGTCGGGGTTGGAGCGGAGCACGATGTTTTCAAATTCTTCCTGCGTGCTCAGACGGCCGCGGTAGCGCAGCGTATATTGCCTCGACTGGTTTTCGCGCTCGCCGATGCTACCCGGGGCGGCCTCGATGTTCTGCTCGGCCAGGGCCTGCGAGAAGTCGGAGGGCATCAGGTTGTAGTCGGCCATGCGCTGCGGGTCGAGCCAGATACGCATGGAGTAGTCGGCACCCATGACCATGGCGTCACCCACACCGGGAATACGCTGCACCTTGGGGATGATGTTGATCTTGGCGTAGTTTTCGATGAACTGCCGGCTGTAGTTGCCCGAGTTGTCAACGATGGAGAAGACGATGAGCATGGATGTCTGACGCTTGGAGGTCTGCACACCCACCTTGGTCACTTCGGAGGGCAGGAAGCCCTGGGCCTTGGATACGCGGTTCTGCACGTTCACGGCGGCCATATCAGGATCGGTGCCCTGCTTGAAGGTGATTTCGATTTCAGCGTCACCGGTATTGGTGGCGGTAGAGGTCATGTAGTCCATGTTCTCCACACCGTTGATGGCCTCTTCAAGCGGGGCAATCACGGAGTTGAGCACGGTCTGGGCATTGGCACCCGTATAACTGGTGCTCACCGAGACGGTAGGCGGCGCGATGTCAGGGAACTGGGTGATGGGGAGCGACACCAGACCCAGCACACCAAGGATGACAATCAGCACAGAGATAACCGTCGAGAGCACCGGGCGGTTGATAAATCTATCTAATTTCATACTGGCTTCAGATGTATGATGTGTATTATGGATGATTTTCTATGAGGGAGGAATGCACTCGGCTTAGTTCTCGCCGGGCATCTTGCCATCCTTCAGGGCCTGCTTGGCCTTCTCTCTGTTCTGGGCAGACTGGGCGGGGGTGATGGGGTTGATTTCCTGACCGGCCCTGAGCTGGTTCACGCCCTCCACGACGATGGTCTCGCCTGCCTTCAGGCCCGAGGTCACGACATACTTCTGACCGTTGTGCTGGCTGAGAACGGTGATTTCGCGCTGCTGCACCTTCTTGTCGCTGCCGAGGACATAGACATACTTCTTGTCCTGAATGTCGTAGGTAGCGTTCTGGGGCACCTGCAGGGCTTCGGTCATCGACATGGGGATGAGCACGTTGCCGGCGCCGCCCGAGCGGAGCACATGGCCGGCATTGTCGAAGGTGGCGCGCATCTGCACGGCACCGGTCTGCGTGTCAATCACACCGCTGATGGCGGTCACGCGGCCCGTCTTCTCATACGTCGAACCGTCGGCCAGCACAAGCTGAACCTCGGGCAGCGAATCGATGGCTGCCGTCACGCCGCCCTGAGCGCGCGTCATGGCGAGCAGCTGCTTCTCGGTCATGGAGAAATAGACGTACATCTGGTTCATGTTCGACACCGTGGTGAGGGGCTGTGCGCCGGACGAGCTCACCAGACTACCCACGCGGTAGGGGATGGTACCCACTACGCCGTTGGCGGGGCTCTTCACGGTGCAGAAGTCCAGGTTGTTGCGGGCGCTGATGAGCGCGGCATTGGCCTGCTGCAACTGGGCCTCGAGGCTGGCCAGCTGGTTGCGGGCCACGTTGTAGTCGTATTCGCTGATAATCTGCTTGTCAAAGAGATACTTCTTGTTATCTACTGTCAGACGCTGCGTGTTCACATTGGCCTTGGCCACGTTGACGGAAGCCTCGGCCTGACGCACAGCGGCCTCATACTGTACCTTGTCTATCACAAACAGGGGCTGGCCGGCGCGTACAAAATCGCCTTCGTCAACAAGCACCTGCACGATGTGTCCGGCAACCTTTGGGCGGATCTCAATGTCCTGCACGCCCTTGAGGGTGGCGGGATAGGAGGTGGTGAGACTCACCTTCTCCATTTGGACCTTCTCAACAGCAAAATCCTTGCTGGCCTCGGGCATGGTATTCGAACCACCGCATGCGCAAAGCGTAAGGGCAAGGGCAAGATAAGCAATCTTTTTCATGTTCAATTAATATATAATGTATGATACGTTGTTACAGCGTACAAGCCATGGCCGCCCCAAACTTTCGTAGCGCTTTTGGCGCTCCCAGTTGGCAATTGGGCACAATACACTCATAGCGTGTGCAAAGTTAGAAAAAACCCGCCTGCTTCGACGGGTTTTCTCGTATTTTTTTCCTTACTGTTTTAATTTATTAACGGGACGGTACTTATCCGCTTGCTCTTTGTCTGGTTGAATACCGTCTTCCAACCCACTCCACCTCGCCAGTATAATCCACAGAACGGCCAACTAAAAAGTTGACTGCCGACAGCATCGTCAAGTGCCCACAGGCCACTTATATTATTTGGTCGATAAACGTCAAAAATCAAGGTCTAAATACACTCGGAAAGCCAGAGAGGAATTAAGAATCTTTAGGAAGAATTAACGGTGCGTTAACACTTAGAACCGGTCGCGGCGGACAGAAAGAACAGGTCGGGCGACGGCTTTTACGACTTGGGCGAGCGTTTTTACAACTTGGGCGACCGTTTTTACGACTTGGGCGACCGTAAATCCTGACTTTTGGACACTAAAAAAGGCCCACTTAGGGGCCTCTTCTTCTCTTGCTATGCAAAGATACATCCGTTTGCCGCAAAATGCAAATCAGTATTAACATACGTTGACATTCGGCTCTGAAAGCACGATTGTAAACATTTGTAAAAATTGAAGCCAAAGGCGGCGGTTCGATAAGTTTCTCCATCAAGATTCTATAAGCCAATCTTCAAGCCAATTATGAGCAACAAAGCACAGTTGCTGGGCAGGAGGGGCGGCATGTGCAAAAAAATATGTACATTTGCGGTATCCTACCCCACCCTAACCCAAAAGGCCAACACCGGACAACGGGCAAAGCCTACGATTTAGCAGAACAAACAAGCCACATATCCTATTCAACCATTACTATGAGAATCATTACAAAACTCGCTGTGGTCCTGACTCTTGTCTTGACAGTATGGACCACGGCAAGGGCTACCGACGACGGCGGCACAGAGGCCGTCAACGCTCTGATTGACCGTATCGGCGGAAACGGCGCCGCCAGCCGCTTTGCCATTATTATTGACGGCACGATGAGCACAGGCGGAAAGGACGTCTTCACCATCACCACTGCCGACGGCAAGCCTTGCATCAAGGGCAGCAGTACGCTGGCGGCGACGACGGGACTCAACTGGTACCTGAACCACTACGCCCACATCAACCTGGCGTGGAACGCGCTGACGACAGACCTCACCGCGGCCACGCTGCCCGTGCCAACGACGGCCGAGACGCACACTTGTACGGCCGACTACCGCTATTACCTGAACTACTGCACCTTCTCTTACTCCATGTCCGTATGGACCTGGGAGCGCTGGCAGCAGGAGATCGACTGGATGGCGCTGCACGGCATCAACATGCCGCTGCAGATTGTGGGCCTCGACGTGGTATGGCGCCGCCTGCTCACGGAGAAATATGGCTACACCAAGGCGGAGGCGGACGCCTTCATCGCAGGTCCCTGTTTCCAGGCCTGGTGGGGCATGAACAACCTCGAGGGCTGGGGCGGACCGAACCCCGACTGGTGGTACGAACGCCAGACATGGCTGGCTAAGCAAATCACGGACCGTATGCGCCAGCTGGGCATGCAGCCCGTGCTGCCGGGCTTCTGCGGCATGGTGCCGAGTACGTTCACGGCCAAGACGGGCATCGCGGCCAACAATCAGGGCGGATGGTGCGGTTTCCAGCGCCCGTACATCCTCGACCCGTCGAAGCAGGCGTTCCGCGACATGGCAAAAAACTACTATGCCATCCTCAAGGAGGTAATGGGCACTTCGACCTACTACAGCATGGACCCCTTCCACGAGGGAGCCAACACGCAGGGCATCGACGTGGACGGTGCCTATGCGGCCATCTACGAGACGATGAAGGCGGCCAACGACGATATCGACGAGAAATGGGTTATCCAGTACTGGCAGTGGAGCAGCGCGCAGTATAAGGTGCTGAGCCACGTCAACAAGGGCGACCTCATCGTGCTGGACCTCTTCAGCGATGCCCACACGCACTTCGGTGAATACCAAGGCCACGACGCGGTCTATTGTATGCTCGACAACTTCGGCGGACGCACGGGTTTCTTCGGTCGTCTGAACGGCGTCATCAATGGCTATTTCCAACAGCGGGCGCAGCATGCCAATATCAAAGGCATCGGTGCAACGCCTGAAGCCATCGAGCAGGTGCCGGTGCTCTACGACGCCCTGTTTGAACTGCCGTGGCACAGCACAAAACCGGACGCTGCCAAGTGGCTGGCCGACTATGCCGTGAGCCGCTACGGCACGGCCAATGCTCAGGCAGCCGAGGCGTGGGAACTGCTGCGCGGCTCGTCGCTCAACTGCACCAGCGGTCTGCAGGGCCCAATGGAGGGGGTGGTCTGCGCGCGCCCCAACCTGACGGTGGGAGCGGTGTCGTCGTGGGGCGGCACGGGCATCTTCTACGACGCTCAGGACGTGGCCCGCGCGACCACACTGCTGCTCGCAGCGAACCTGAGCGGGGCCAACTACAGTTACGACGTGACCGAACTGACCCGACAGGCGCTGACGGACTATTCCTACTATCTGCTGCAGGGCATCAACAGCGCCCGTCAGGCCAAGGACAGCAAAGCCTTTGAGGCGCGCAAGAAGGCCTTCCTGCAGTTGATTTTGGACATCGACGAACTGCTGGGCACGAACGAGAACTTCATGCTGGGACGCTGGACGCAGATGGCGCGCCACATCGCCAACGAGAGCGAGGGCACGACAGAGGCCGACCGCCAATGGCTCGAACTGAACAACGCACGCACGCTCATCACCACATGGGGCGACCGCCAGCAGGCCAACGGCGGTGGACTGCGCGACTACTCCTACCGTATGTGGAACGGCATCATGCGCGACTACTATTATCCGCGCTGGAAGTATTTCTTCGACAACGACTGCCAGGGCAAGGACTGGTTTACCGACGAATGGGCATGGGCACACGATGCCACCAAGACCTACAGCAACGTGCCGCAGGGTGACAGCAGAACCACGGCGCACCGCCTCGTCGCCAAGCATTTCCTACCCCTCACCATCGACGGCGGCAAGATGTACATGGCCTACCGCACGCTAACCTCCGACCTCACCGCGACCTACTGTCCCGAAGCCTACCGCGGCGAGACATTCAGCATGAACATGCAGATTCCCGACGGCGCGAAGGCCACGCTGGCCATCGACCTCAACGGCGACGGCATGATGGCTGAAAACGAGTCCTTCGGCACGACCGACGTGCAGATTCCTGCCTCCAGCGTGACGGGCAGTGTCAAGGCCAGCCTCACGCTGGACGACGGCACGCAGATTGCCTTCTCCATCATCCTGAAAGACCACATCACCAAGCCGCGCACGGTTCGCGTCACCACGGCCGAGACCGGACAGGGCACAGTGAGCATTGTGGGCACGAGTCAGAAATCGGTGACCAACACCGAGGCGGTGACCATCAAGGCCACACCGGCAGCCGGCTACGACTTCATCGGCTGGACGGACCAAGAGGGACGCACCGTTTCGACGGCCAACACCTATACCTACTACGGCGCTGCCGAAGCCACCTTCACCGCCCACTTCGCCATCAACAAGTGGGGTGTGCCGGCATCGGACACGAGCGACATGGGCGACATCCGCAACTACAACCAATACCTCTCGGCCATCACGCTGACGCAATACGGCGAGCAATCTACGCTCTACACGGCCTCGGCCTGTCCGGACAACTTGTATAATGCGCTGCCCACACCGGTGACGGCTGCGCCGGGCGGTGCCTTCACCCTCGACTGGCAGGACGCCGGCGGCATGGCCTACACCTACCTCTCGGCCTATCTGGACCTGAATGCCGACGGCACATTTAATATGAAGGACGAACTGCTGGGCGTGCGTGGCACCTTCAACAGCACCAGTCAGGCACCGTGCAGCGGTCCGCTGAAGGTGACGCTGCCCTTCGACATGCCCACAGGCATCACCCACCTGCGCCTGCGCTTCGACGGGGCATGGAAGACGAACTACGACGCCACGACGAAGGCCTTCCCCGCAGCCGGCACCCTCAACCGCATGTGCTACGAAGTGTTGGTCAACGTACAGGCGGCTGCCCAGAAGGCTGTGACCGTCACGGTGAAGACCAGCAACAGCGCACGCGGCACGGTGGACGCCAACGGACAGCCGGAGACCTACACCTATGCCCCGGGCGAGGAGGTCATCCTCCGCGCCTACCCCAAGGCCGGCTACCGCATCGACTACTGGCGCGACCAGAACGGACGCCGCCTGCCCGACGCATGGATGGAGGAGAACATGATCAAGTTCCGCCCCTACGACAACGCCACCATCAGCGCCGTCTTCACCGTGGATACGGGCATCACCACCGCCACTGCGACGAATAGCCAGCAAGTGCGCCGCTACGACATCAGTGGTCGCCCCATCAGTACGTCTTCGACAGCCAAAGGTACTAAGCTTTTCATCACCTCATTGGGCGAGAAAAAGCTTGAAAAGTAAGGGGTCGGCATTAGCAAACCATCGCAACTGTACAATCACGATTTGGGCGGCAGACCGTTCTGCCGCCCAAATCGTGTTTTTTACCCAGTTATAGGTTCGTCCATCTTATCCATGCTGATGCAAGGCACTGAGGACGAAGGGAGTTTACTAAAGTACATAACGAAACCCGAAGCCGTAAACTATGCAGCCGATTGGCCATGATAATACATCGCCCGCCAACCGTATTGGCCAAGCTGCATGAAGGAAGGGCAATACACTTGCTAAACCATGACAATAATTTCACCTTGTTCAACTAAGATAAGAATCCAAAACCTTACTTACTATCATAATTTATGAGTACCTTCGCAAGGTAATATATAACGTTGAATAGTAAATAAATAAGAGATATGGCACTACCGATAGCATCCATACCAGTGCTGACTGGTGAAGTGGCTCAGCGATTTGAAGCTGAGGCGCAAGCAAACTATGAGTGGTATATGAACCGTTCAGAGGAAGAGAAGAAAGCTGACGAGGCAATTCTGGAAGAGAAGTTTGCCGAGATGTATCGCATGTTATCAAAAGCTCATTTAGGAAGAAGATGAGTTTTTTGAGAGAACATTGCTCACTGTTTTCCGTCAACGAGCCAAAGGAACTTAAAGGCTTCAATTATGGAGACCTTGACATAGATGAGTTCTTTACCAATGATTGTTTTGGTTTTACCAAGCAGTTGTTGGGCAAAACCTATTGCTATAG
>CAMGHE010000041.1 GCA_946055775.1 uncultured Bacteroidales bacterium | reverse complement strand
GCCCTTGGGAATCGAACTCCCGGCCCAATCCTTTTATAATCCAACAACCGCCGCACCATGCGTCAATCTTCCCTGCTCCTCTCTCTGCTGTTTCTATGGACTGCGGGCATAAAAGGCCAGAGCCTCATCCCCAGTCCGCTCACCTACCAACCGCTCACAGGCAGCCACCCCCTGGAGCGCACCTACCGCATCGAGCCCGAATCGAAAGCCGTTTGGCGTGACGCCAAGGCAGCCGGCTGGGACCTGTTGCAACATTCCCCCCTGACGGGCCGTCGCGGCCATACCCCGGTACGCAGCAAGGCGCGCGGCATCATCTCGCTGGCCGCCTATGTCGATGACCCGCGGCCCGAAGCCTATGCCCTGCGTATCACCCCCGACACTCTATGGGTTCAGGCCAACACCGGGGCCGGTTGGCGCCACGCGCTCACGACGCTGCAGTGGCTGGCCGATGAAGGCCGAAATGCCATCCCCTGCGTCAGCATCGAAGACGCCCCGGCTCTTGCCTGGCGCGGTGTGATGCTCGACGTATCGCGCCACTTCTACCCCGTCAGTACCCTCTACAATGTTATCGACTGGCTGGCGCGCTACAAGATGAACCGCCTGCACCTGCACCTCACCGATGCCGCTGGCTGGCGCATGGAAATCAAGCGCTATCCGCTGCTTACCAAGCAGGCGGCCTGGCGTGATGCGGCACTATGGAAGACGTGGTGGAACGGCAGCCGCGCCTATGCCCACGAGGGCGACAGTGCGGCCTACGGCGGCTATTATACGCAAAACGAACTGCGACTGCTGGTGAAGTATGCCAGTCAGCGCGGCGTCACCATCGTGCCCGAGATTGAGATGCCTGCCCATAGCGAGGAGGTCACCGCAGCCTACCCTTTTCTGTCCTGTACACACGACCCCAAGGGGCAGGCCGATTTTTGTCCAGGCAACGATTCTACCTTTACATTTCTTGAGCACGTGCTCGACGAGGTGATGGAGGTCTTTCCCTCTGCCGATATCCATGTCGGCGGCGACGAGGCCGGCAAGGCAGCCTGGCCCACCTGTCCGCGCTGCACCCAGCGTGTCAAGGACGAGGCCCTTCCCTCGGTCGAGGCCCTGCAAGGCTACCTCATACGCCGCGTCGCCGACTATGCCCGACGTGCCGGCAACCGCCGCATCGTGGCCTGGGACGAGGTGCTCGACGACAGCCTGGCGCAGGATGTCCAGGTTATGGTATGGCGCGACACTTCGGCCGTCCGCAAGGCCATCGCCCGCGGCCACGACGTCATTCTCGCGCCCGGCGCCTTCTGCTATCTCGATGCCTATCAGGACGACCCCTCGGCGGGTCCCGAGGCCAACGGCGCCTACCGTCCGCTGTCACGCGTCTATGCCTACCGTCCGCTTTCGGCCCTCTCGCCCGACGAGCGGCAGCATGTCCGCGGCATTCAGGGCTGTCTTTGGACCGAATATGTGCCCACAACGGCCGACGTGGAGCGTATGCTCCTGCCCCGCATGATGGCCATCGCCGAGAACGGATGGACAGGAGGCGAAACAAAGAACTTCGCCCATTTCCGCCAACGTGCCGAGGCGGAGACCAACCGCCTGCGTGCACAGGGCGTCAATGCCTTCAATCTGAGTGCGGAAATCGGCGACCGAGCAGCAGCGCGGCAAACGGTGGAACACAAGGCGCGCGGCGCCAAAGTCATCTATCACCGACCGTATAGCAATACCTATGCTGCCGGCGGCGACAGCGCCCTGACCGACGGCCGACGCGGCGGATGGGACTATGGCACAGGCACGGCATGGCAGGGGTTCATCAGCCGCGGCCGCCTGGACGTCACGCTCGACCTGGGTGCCGTGACGGACGTCAACCGCGTGGCCCTCGACTTCCTGCAGACCGCCGGCCCCGAAATCTACCTGCCGGCCCACTTCAGTATAGCGGCGCAGGACGATGACGGACGCGAGACGATGCTCTTCACCCACAGTGAGGCAGAGGTGCGGCACACGCTGCCTTCGGTGGAGACGCTGGAGTGGCGAGGCCATGTCCGCACCCGCTTCCTGCACGTCCGGGCCACCAACGGGCCTTTGGGCGGATGGATATTCACGGATGAAATCGTTGTAGAGTAATCACGGTATGGCTTATCTCAATGTCTATCGAGCGTCTGCCGGTTCGGGCAAGACCTTTACGCTGGCTGCTGAATATGTGGCCAAGGTGCTGCGTACGGAGGGGGCAGACCCATCGTCCACGCTGGCGGTTACCTTTACCAACAAGGCCACCACAGAGATGAAGCAGCGCATCGTCAGCGAAATGTGGACCCTGGCCCAGGGCTACCCTTCGCCCTTCCGCCTGGTGGTCAAGAGCCTGCTGCGCCGCGACGGCATCATCGGCGACGATGACCAGGCCGCAGAACTGTTGCTCACGCGGCGTGCAGCCCGTGCCTTGCAGAACATCCTGCACCGTTACGACGACTTCCACGTCCAGACCATCGACACCTTCTTCCACAGTCTGCTCACGGCGTTGGCGCACGAACTGGGACTCTCGGCGGGCTGCGGTGTGGAAATCAACGACGAGCAGGTCAGCGCCCAGGCGGCTTCTCGCCTCATTGACCTGCTGCCCGACCGCACCGACCTCCAGACGTGGGTCATGGACTATGTCAGACAGCGCATCGCCGACGGCCAGCGCTGGGACATTCTCTCTGAGGTGCGCCGCCTGGCACGCTGCATCACCAGCGAACCGTATATGCTTCACGAGGAGCAGTTGCTCCCTGTGCTGGACGACAACGAGACCATGCAGACCTACATCGCCGAACTCAGGAAGAAGAAGGCCTGCGCCGTTGCCCGGCTTCAGGAAAGTGCCCGCACCACACATCAGGCCATCCTCGACAACGGCGGTTACGACCGCTATTCCAATGGCCGTTACATACTGTCATACCTCAACCGTCTGATGGGCGGCGGCACGGACGAGCCCTCTGCATCAGTGCGCACCAAGCACATGGTCACGCCCGAGGCCTGGCTGCGCAAGAAGGACGCCCATGACGACGCCCTCCTGGCCAATGCGGCAAAACTCCGGCAGATGCTGGCCGATACCGAAAGCACCCGTCAGGCGGAGGGTTTCACCATCCATTCGTGCAACCTCTCGCTGGGGCTGTTCGGCCCCCTGCGTCTCATCGGCGAGATTGGCCGGTTGGCGGCCGACATCAACCGCGAGAACAACCGCTTCATGCTGGCCAAGACACCACTGCTCTTCCACCGCATGGTCGGACAGGAAGATGCGCCCTTCGTCCTAGAGCGGGCCGGCATACGTTTTCAGAACATCCTGATGGACGAGTTTCAGGACACCTCGCCCCTGCAGTGGGCCAACTTTGCCCGCCTCATCCGCGAGTGCATAGCCGGCGGCGGCGACGGCCTCATCGTCGGCGACGTCAAGCAGGGCATCTACCGCTTCCGTGGTGGCGACTGGAAACTGCTTGAGAACATCGGCTCATTCCTACCACAGCAGACACGCATTGACGATACGACGCTCACCGCCAACTATCGCTCCCGCCACGAGATTGTCCTGTTCAACAATGCCCTCTTCCGCCGCGCCGCCCAACTGTTAGACAGCACGCTTACGCCGGTCTTGCCCGATGGAAGTAGGGGACAAAGCCTCTACTACGACGTCGAACAAACGCCCCGACGCAGAGGAGGCGGACATGTGGAAGTCCACTTCTCCGTGCCCAGTCCCTCAAAGCGCTCAGACGCCCCCGACGAGATAAAGACCGACGAGGAAGACACCGTGCAGACCGACATAGCCTCGGTGCCTGCCATGGCGGCGGTGATGCAGCAGCGCCATGCCGACGGATGCCCGTGGGCGGACATGGCCATCCTGGTGCGCTACACCAAGGAGGCACGCCTTGTGCTGAAGGGGCTCAACACGGTCGCTCCCCACATCCCCATCGTTTCCGACGAGGCCTTTGCCCTGTCGTCGTCAGCGGCAGTCACGGTCATCATCAACATGCTGCGATGGATAGCCTCGCCGGCCGACGACACGGCGCGCCTCCATGCCACGCGGGCTTGGCGTCTGGCATACGGCCAGACCGACTCTCTGACGGTGCAGCCCGGCGACGCCTCCGATGTTCCCCCATCGCTGCAAACCTTTCTGGACCAGACGGCGCACATGGGGCTCTATGAGACCTGCGAACGCATCGTGCACCATTTCTGCCTGCACCGCATGTCGGGCCAAACGCCCTATCTCACAGCCTTTCTGGACAAGGTGATGGAAACCGTAGAGAGTGGATTTGCCACGCCCGCGGCCTTCTTGGGTGAATGGGACACCAAACTCTCTTCACACACCATCCCCAACGCTCCCACGGCTGGCGTGCGCATCACCACCATCCACAAGTCGAAAGGGCTCGACTTCCCCATCGTCTTTCTCCCCTCCTGTGCCTGGCTCATGGAGGAGGACCGCAACGATGGCTTCCTGTGGTGCGTCCCCGGCGCCGCTCCTTACGACAAGGTTCCGCTAATCCCCGTCAGCACGCGCCGCGAGATGGCACAGTCGGTTTACGCCGCCTCCTATCAGGCCGAGCATCGCGACAGTCGCATAGAGAATCTCAACCTGCTCTATGTGGCCTTCACCCGTGCCAGCGAAGAGATGTATGTTTGGGCCGAGGTGGCCAACAAGAAGGCCAAAGCAGGCCCCGAAGTGCCCTACCCCACTGTGGCCCACCTGCTCTTCACCTGCCTCGATGGTCAGGACTATATCAGTCCGTCCGATGGTCCCGACGCTACGTCGGCCGCCTCTTCCTCTGTTTCCGATCCCGACAGGCGGCAGAAGACCAATCCCTTTTCCTACACCTCTGAGCAAGTGACCGTGACGATGGAGAGCATCGCGCCGCGCGCCATCTTCCGGCAGTCGAACGCGGCGGCTCAGTACGTCCGCTCGTTACAGCAGGACGAGGCCCTGAGCAACGGTCTCGCCATGACGCCGCAGCCAGATGCTCAGGAAGAGCGCACTGCGGCCGGAGCGCGTTGGTCCTATCTGGACCGCGGCAAGGTGATGCACCGCCTGTTCAGCATGATCCACACGGCCGACGACCTGCCTGCGGCCCTACGCCGCCTGATGGGTGAAGGGCTGTGGCATAGCGATGACGAAGCCGCGATGCTTGAGCAGGACCTGCGCCGAGCCTTGTCGCAAGAGCCTGCCAGCGGATGGTTCGACGGCTCTTGGGTCGTGCAGAACGAGGGCGACCTGCTGTGCCGCCTGCCGTCGGGTGAACTCAAGACCCTGCGCCCCGACCGCGTCATGACCAAGGGCGACCGCATGGTCGTCATCGACTACAAGTTTGGTCGCCAGCGCCCCGAGCACCACGAGCAGGTGGCGCAATACGTCCACTTTCTCAGCCTCACCTGCCCGCCGCAGACTGTCGTGGAGGGTTTCCTATGGTATGTCGATAGCGCCCAGGTCATACCCGTTACCGCCCCATGATCGAAGCATGGGCCCGCCCCACGCCAGGCTAGTTTTAGCACTCCCCCTTCCTTCCCCCTCCCTCTTTCTCCTCCATGAAACGCCCCTCCTTCCTTTCCCTCGTAGCCGAAGACCTCCGCCGGCGCTTTGGCACCGACATGAGCCATGTGGCGGTCGTCTTTCCGGGCCGTCGTGCGGCCCTGTTTTTTGGCGAACACCTGCTGCCGGAGGTCAGCACACCAGCGACCGAGGCTGCCGTACGTGCCCCACGCTATTTCTCCATCGACGACCTCTACCACACCCTTACGCCGCTCACCGAGGCCGACCCCATCGAGACCATCTGCCTGATGCACCGCCTCTATGCTGAACTTACCGGCAGCGCCGAAAGTCTGGATGCCTTCTACGGATGGGGCGAGCGACTTCTCAGCGACTTCAACGAGACCGACCGCGCCATGGCGCCGGCTGACCGCCTGTTCCGCAACCTGGCCGACATCAAACAGTTGGATACGCTGGACCACATCGACGAGGAGCGCGAGCGCGTGCTCCAGTCGTTCTTCCACGACTTCTCTCTCGAGCGCAATAACGAGATACGCCAGCGTTTCCTCGAACTGTGGAACAATCTGCTGCCGCTCTATACGCGGCTGGCTGATACGCTTGGCGCCCGCAACCTGGCTTGGGACGGCCACCTCAAGCGCGATGCTGCAAACCGCTTGGCTGCGGGGCAGGCCACCCTGCCACAGGGCATCGACCACTATGCCATCGTGGGCTTCAACGCCCTCGATGCCACCGACCGCGCCCTTTTCGACCACCTGGCCCAAAGCGAACATGCCACGTTCTATTGGGACTATGACGCCTGGTATGCCGGTCCGCACACCGCCGGCGAGGCGGGCCTCTTCATCCGCCAAAACCTTCAGCGCTACCCCAATGCCTTGGCGCCCGAATTGTTCCACGCCTTCCACGACGACAAGACCATCGATATCGTGGCTGCGGCGGGCGAGGGACTGGGTACTCGAAGCGCCGCCAAGTGGTTGCGCCACAACCTTACGCCCGATGCCCGGCGCACGGCCGTCGTGCTCTGTGACGAGCGTATGCTGCTGCCTCTGCTCCATGTGTTGCCCGCCGAAGTTAATCAAGCCAATATCACCACCAACATCACCCGCGGCTATCCCCTGCTGCACACGTTGACCTATGCCCGTCTGACGCGCCTGCTTGAGGCTGAAGACAAGACGACCGACGTGGCGGCCTCTCTCGACCACGTCACCGAGGCCATCTGCCGCGATGCCCTGCGCGACGCCGTCCCCGACGTGGACGGCGGCCGCCCCGTCGCCACCGACGACATCCTGGAATCGGAGGCACGCTTCGCCGCCTATACCACGCTCAACCGCTTTGCACGGCTTGTGCGCAACGGACTCCTCGTGGTGGATTGGACCACACTACGCCGTCTGCTCCTGCAGGTGATACGTCAGGCCTCGGTGCCCTTTCATGGCGAGCCGGCTACGGGCTTGCAGATTATGGGTATGCTTGAGACGCGCTGCCTCGACTTCGACCACATTCTCATCCTCTCAGCCAACGAGGGCACGCTACCGCCATCGTCGGTGTCGGCGTCGTTCATCCCCCAGTTGCTGCGTCGCGCCTACGGACTGACGACGCCAGCCCATCAGGGTGCCGTCAGCGCCTACAACTTCTACCGCCTCATCCAGCGTGCCAGCCGTGTGCACATCGTCTATAACGCATCGACCAACGGTCACAGCCGGGGCGAAATGTCGCGTTTCCTCCAGCAACTCATGGTGGAAAGTCCGCTGCACATCCGCCATCTCACGCTCACGGCAGATGCCACGCTCACCTCGCTGCAGCCGCAGGCCGTTGCCAAACCGACCGACCTGTGCCAGCGCCTCACACGCCTCTCGCCGTCGGCCATCAACACCTACCTGCGCTGCCCCGTAGCCTTCTATCTGAAGTATGTGCTGCGCATCAAGGAGACGGTGCGGACGGAAGGCATCATCAGTCCCAATATCTTTGGCAATGTCTTCCATGCCTCTGCCGAAGGCTTATACAAGCGCTTGGCCGAGCGCCGAAACGGATGGATTATGCCCGATGTCCTGCGCTCGCTCACTATGGCCGACCTCCTGCCCTTCATCGACAGCGCCATGGCCGACGAGGGCCTTCAGCCTACGCCGCTTGTGCGCACCACGGTGGCCCGCTACCTACAGATGCTTGTGCGCCACGAAGGCCGCGGCGAACCTTTCCGCCTGTGGGGCACGGAGACGGCTGTGGAGCACACGCTGACCTTGCCCAAATCGGGGCACAGCGTGACCATCAACGGCTTCATCGACCGCCTGGACCGCTTGTCGCCCACGCCGGGCATGGCGACAGGCAGCACCTATGCGCGCATCCTCGACTATAAGACCGGTGGACATCCCGAGCGTGTGAAGTCGCTGGACCAGATGTTCATGCCCTCTGCCAGCCACCCCCACTATGCGTTGCAGACCTTCATCTACGCCCTGCTCATCGCCCGCCTCCATCCCGACTGCGGCACCATCCGCCCCGAACTGTTCTTCGTCGTCCATGCCGCCGAAGAGGGCTACTCGTCACAGATTGAGTTTGAGGGGCAGCCCCTGCAAGACTTCCTGCCGCTGGCCGACGCCTTCGAGCAGCGGCTACTGGCTCTTCTCGAGGAAATTTTCGACCCACAGTTGCCCTTCGCCCCGACGCCCATCTCCTCCCACTGCAAATCGTGCACCTTCCAGGTACTTTGCGCCCCGGGCATCGCGGTGGAACAACTGCACCCAGCAAACTCATAAATTATAGTTTTCCTGTCAGCAATAAGACCTATTATATAAAGGTTGAACTTCGCTTCCCACCCAGCACAGAACAAAATCGGATATGTGTTGCTTAAACCTCGCTCCTCCTGACACTTTTTGGGGAAAAGTGTCAGGAGGAGCGAGAGTTTTCTATCTGGCGTGTGCCGAAGCCCTGGATGCCGAGGGCGCGGAAGGCGGGATTTCATTCCCCTTCCTCCTCCGCCAATGAAGCCCATGTTACAAGGTCACCGCAGGGCACCGAGGTTGCGGGCCAACTGTTCCACGGTGCGCGCGCCGACGAGCACTGAGGTGACGGCCTTATGGTCCAGCACCCAACGCAGGGCCTTTTCGGCAAGCGTGCGCCCTTCGGCCTGGGCTTCTTCATGCCATGCACGCAGTTGGGCCAGCAGTTCGGGCGTCAGCATGTCGGCATGCAGGGAGCCTTCGCGAGCCATACGGCTGTCGGCCGGTATGCCCTGTAGGTAGCGGTCGGTGAGCAGCCCCTGCGCCAGCGGTGAGAACGAGATGAATCCCAGTCCGCTTTCCGCACAGAGCGCCGTGATGCCGTCGTCTTCGGGCGCGCGGTCTATCATGTTGAGGCGGCCCTGATAGATGATGGCGGGCGTATCGCGTTCGGCCAGGTAACGTATGGCGAACCGCGTGGCCTCCAACGGCCAACGCGAGATGCCCAGGTAGAGGGCCTTGCCCTGACGCACAATATCGACCATAGCCTGTAGCGTTTCTTCAAGGGGCGTCTCGGGATCGTAGCGATGGGTATAGAACAGATCCACATAGTTCAGCCCCATGCGTTGCAGGCTCTGGTCTATGCTGGCCATAAGTGACTTGCGCGACCCCCAGTTGCCGTAAGGGCCTGGCCACATCACATAGCCGGCCTTTGTGCTGATAAACAGTTCGTCGCGATAGGGAGCGAAATCGGTGCGCATCAAGCGGCCCACCGTTTCTTCAGCGGCTCCAGGAGGAGGGCCATAGTTGTTCGCCAAATCAAAATGGGTGATACCGTGGTCGAAGGCGTAGCGGCATATTTCGCGGCAGCGTTCAAACGGGACATCGTGCCCGAAATTCTGCCACATGCCTAGACTAACCTTGGGCAGCATGACGCCGCTGTGACCACAGCGGGCATAGACCATGCCGTTGGTGTAGCGGTCAGGGACAGGGAGGTAGTCGTTCATCATCATTAGGATATGAGGGATGTGTGGTGTACGGGGACAAAAGTAGTGAACAGCCTGGGTATGACTTGCAGCATGGACAAGAAAAAAGCCTCCTCGGGCATGAAGGGAAAAGAAGGGTGCAGCCTACGCCGGCCATCCCGGTTTTTTGTCGTAACTTTGCGTGGCTGTTTGCACGCATGTGAAGTACAGCACGGTAGCCGACCTCTATTCGTCCGGCCGCCACCCTCCAACCTCAGCAAAATCTCTTTCCATGACTTTTATCCAATCTCTCTTCCTCACCACCGCCCTGCTCGCGACATCTGCTGTAAGCGCTCAGGAGCGCGTCGCCTTCGACCGCTATTTTTCAGACAACACGCTGCGCTTAGACTATATCTTCTCCGGCAACCACGACGAGCAGCACATTGCCGTGGACGAACTGTGCACTGCGCCGGGCTGGGCCGGACGCCACACGCGGCTGGACAGTCTGCCGCTCGAGGGCAATGGCAATCTGGTGATGACCGACCGCAAGACCGGGCGCGTCATCTACCGCCACTCCTTCTCCACACTGTTTCAGGAATGGCTGAGCACGGAGGAGGCCACACGAACCACGAAAGCCTTTGAGAACGTTTTTCTGGCTCCCATGCCTATAGACAGTGCCGACGTGGAGGTGACGCTCTTTGACATGCAGGGCCACCAGATTGTTCAACTCAAGCACCCCGTGGCCCCCAAGGACATCCTGATGCGTCCCATGCGCTGCTCCACGGCACCACATCGCATGTTGCGCCAGAGCCAGCGCCCCGACGCCATCGACATTGCCATCGTAGCCGAGGGCTATACGGCTGCCGAGACGGAAACCTTCTATGCCCATGCCGAGGAGGCCTGTCAGGCGCTCTTCGCATCGAAGCCCTTCGCCCACTATGCCGATGCCTTCAACGTTGTGGCAGTGGCCCTGCCGTCGGCCGAATCGGGCGTCAGCATACCGCACAAGAACCTGTGGCTCAACACGCCGCTCAGTTCTCACTTCGACACATTCTACTCGGAGCGCTATCTCACCACCCTGCGTCTGCGCGACCTGCACAACGCGCTGGCAGGCATCCCCTACGAGCACATCATCATCCTGGCCAACACGGACAACTATGGCGGTGGCGGCATCTACAACTCCTATACGCTGACCACGGCGCGCCATGCCAGTTTCCGCCCGGTAGTGGTGCATGAGTTTGGTCACAGTTTCGCCGGTTTGGCCGACGAATACTACTACGACGACCAGTATGAACAGATGTACGTCCCAGAGCGCGAACCCTGGGAGCAGAACATCACAACGCTGAAAGATTTCAGCAAGAAATGGGCCGACATGCTGCCCAAGAAGACAAAGATTCCCACCGAGCCCGACCTGAAGCATCCGGACCGTATCGGCGTATATGAGGGTGCTGGCTACCGTTCAAAAGGGGCTTACCGCGCCTTCTTGGACTGCCGCATGAAGACGAACGCCGCGCCCGATTTCTGCCCCGTATGCTGCCGCGCCATCGAGCGCCTTATCCGCTTCTATCTGGACGAGGACTAACCTGCCCCACCCTATCCCAACATTGACCACCCTACCACCCTACACGAATGCCTGCAAAGAAACCCACATCCACCCGCAATACACGCAAGAAAGCCAGCACCAGCAGCAAGGATAACGACAAGAACGCTGCCCCCAAACTGTCGCTCAAGGAACAGATACGCACGCTCTACGGCGGCGAAAGCCTGCGCTTTATCACAGGACTGCTGCTCCTCGTCGTGGCCTTCTTCATGATGCTTTCCTTCGGCTCACACTTCTTCACAGGGCATGCCGAACAGAGCGCCATTGAGGGCGACAGCAGTCTGAACGCAGCCAACTACGGCGGACTGCTGGGTGCCTATACTGCCCACTTCTTCATGGACGAGTGCTTCGGCGTCGGGGCCTTCTTCATCCCCGCCTTTATCATACTGCTCAGCGTAAAACTGATGCGGGTATATAAGGTACGCCTCTGGAAGTATTTCATCCACTTCACCCTGCTCATGGTATGGGTGTCGGTGACGCTGGCGCTGCTCCAGTATTCGTTCGACCTGGGCAGCGGCCTGAGTTTCAAACTCGGCGGCATGCACGGCTTCAACGTCTGCCAGCAGATGTTGCAGGCCATCGGCACGGTGCCTGCATATGCTACTGTGGTGGTGTGCGCCCTGCTCTACCTGATATACCTCAGCCAGCGCACCATTGAGGTGCTCCGCAAGATGATGAAGCCGCAAGACCTGGTGCCGGGACGCCTGGCGTTCTGGAAACGCTGGGGCAAGAAGCCCGAGGAGGAAGAGGCTGAGGAAGATAAATCTTCGGAGACCGAGGACACAGACGACAATGCGGTGTACATCTTCGAAGGGGGCGTCATCGAAGAGGGTGCCACCGAGGGCGAAAACGCCGACTACAAGCAGGACTATACCGTCAGTCTGGACTTCTCTACCAACACCGAGACGGAGGAGATGCCGCAGATGGACCTCAACCCGACAACGGGCCAAACCACAACGTCCTTCTCGGTCGAGACGGGTGCGCCTGAAGAGGCGGCCGACGCTACGCCCGCAGCGGTTCCTGATGCCTCCGACGCTGTGGCGCCCGAGAACCTGCCACCCTACGACCCTTGTCTGGATCTGGAGCACTACACCATGCCGGGCGTCTCGCTGCTCAAGCAGTATGATGAGGCCAGTCCGTCTGTAGATATGGCCGAACAAAATGCCAACAAGGACCGCATCATCACCGTGCTGGGCAACTTCGGCGTACAACTCACCAGCATCAAGGCCACCATCGGCCCCACCATCACCCTCTATGAAATCACGCTGGCGCCAGGCGTGAAAATTAGCAAGGTGCGCGGCCTGGAAGACGATATCGCCCTGAGTTTGTCGGCGCTTGGCATCCGCATCATCGCCCCGATCCCCGGCAAGGGTACGGTGGGCATCGAGGTGCCGAACAAAAAGCCCCGCATCGTGTCGATGGAGAGCATCATCAACACCCGAAAGTTTCAAGAAAGCACCTTCGAACTGCCCATCGCTCTGGGTAAGACCATCACCAACGAGGTGTTCATGGTCGATTTGGCCAAGATGCCTCACTTGCTAGTGGCTGGTGCTACTGGTCAGGGTAAGTCGGTCGGCTTGAACGCCATTATTACCTCCCTGCTCTACAAGAAGCATCCCGCAGAACTCAAACTGGTCATGGTCGATCCGAAAAAGGTGGAGTTCAGCGTCTATTCGCCCATCGAGAAGCATTTCCTGGCCAAGATTGAAGATGAGGAAGACCCCATCATCACCGACGTGACGAAGGTGGTGCAGACACTCAAAAGCCTCTGTGCCATGATGGACCACCGATATGACCTGCTGAAGAAGGCCAAGGTGAGGAACATCAAGGAGTATAACACCAAGTTTAAGCAGCGCGTGCTTTCCCCGCTGGACGGCCACGAATTTATGCCCTATGTCGTGGTCATCATCGATGAGTTTGGTGACCTCATCATGACTGCCGGCAAGGAGGTCGAACTGCCCATCGCGCGCATCGCGCAGTTGGCCCGTGCCGTCGGCATGCACATGATTATCGCCACCCAGCGCCCGACCACCAACATCATCACAGGTACCATCAAGGCCAACTTCCCCGCACGAATGGCATTTAAGGTGATGTCACGCATCGACAGCCAGACCATCCTTGACCGCACGGGGGCCAACCAGTTGGTGGGCAAGGGCGACATGCTCTTCCTGGCCGGCAACGACCCAGTGCGTGTACAGTGCGCTTTTGTAGACACGCCCGAGGTGGAGAATATCTGTGCCGACATCGCCCGCCAGCAGGGGTACGGCTCAGCCTTTATCCTGCCCGAAGTGGCCGACGATGCCAACGGCGGCGGCAAGGGTAGCAGCGCTGCCGAACCCGAAGCCATCGATCCGATGTTTGAGGATGCCGCACGCCTCATCGTCGTGCACCAGAGCGGCTCCACTTCACTGATTCAGCGCAAGTTCTCCATCGGCTACAACCGCGCTGGCCGACTGATGGACCAGATGGAGCGCGCCGGCATCGTGGGACCATCACGCGGCGCCAAGCCACGCGAAGTATATATCACGGACGAGAATGCCCTCGACAGCATCCTTGCCGGGCTGGGTGACCGCCTGTAGGCTACACGCCGATTACCCCCACCGCACTCGACATCAGAACAAAGAAAATCATACTTTTATAAGACAGACCATGAGACTTCTCCGCACCTTAGCCCTCGCCCTCGCCATAACGCTTGGACATATAACGGTGCTGGCGCAAACCGCGCAGACCGTTTTGGACCAAACCAGCAAAAAACTGCAACAGGCAGGCGGACTGGAGGCCCAGTTTGAGGCCACCGCCTTCAATGGCACCACTGAAGCCGGCACCACCACCGGCACCATCTATGTGTCGGGAAACCGCTTCAAGATTGTGGCCCACGGCATGACCACCTGGTACGACGGCCAAACGCAATGGGCCCTCAACCAGAATAGCCAGGAGGTCTATGTCAGCCATCCTACAGCCGATGAACTTCAGAGCCTGAACCCCTACAGCTTTATCAACCTCTACAAAACGGGATACCAGCAGACGCTAACCGCCACGACCTACAACGGGAAGAACTGCCACCTGGTACGACTCAAGGCCACGAAGTCCTCGCAGAGTATCAGCGATATGCGCCTCATCATCGACAGGGCCACACTCTGGCCGCAGAACATCCGCATACGCAACAACAAGGGCGACTGGTATCGTGTGCGCATACGCAGTGTCAAGACGCACGCCGCATGGCCCACAGCCTTCTTCACCTACAACGCCGCCGAACATCCCGACGTCGAAGTCATCGACATCCGTTGACGCTTCAAGACTGGGCTCGAATGCCGATAGCAACGCAGCAGATTGGCCATTATGACATACCGCCATACTTTCTGCCGCCAAACCACATAGCACACACCTAACACTCATCCCCCAATCCTACCCTACTCATGAAACCCATCAAATGCCTCATCATCGGTTCCGGCCCCGCCGGATACACCGCCGCCATCTACGCCTCGCGCGCTGGCCTCGCTCCTGTCGTCCTTGAAGGCTTGCAGCCTGGCGGCCAACTGACCACCACCACCGAGGTGGAAAACTTCCCCGGTTATCCCGAGGGCATCGACGCCCGCGACATGATGGACGATATACGCCGTCAGGCCATCCGCTTCGGCGCCGACATCCGTCCGGTAGCCGTCACCGCCGTCGATTTCTCGGCCTCACCCTACAACGTCACCCTCGATGACGGTACCACGCTTACCGCCCTCTCGGTCATCATCGCCACAGGTGCTTCGGCCAAGTATCTGGGTCTGCCCGCCGAAGAGACTTACCGTGGTACGGGCGTCAGCGCCTGCGCCACCTGCGATGGATTCTTCTACCGTAAGAAAACCGTTGCCGTTGTCGGCGGCGGCGATACCGCCTGCGAGGAAGCCTCCTACCTGGCCGGCCTGGCTGCCAAGGTCTATCTCATCGTGCGTAAACCCTTCCTGCGTGCCTCGAAAGCCATGCAGGAGCGCGTCCTGAGCAACCCCAAGATTGAGGTGCGCTTTGAGACCAACGTCACCGACCTCCACGGCGACGGCGGCGTAGAGAGCGCCACAATCGTCTTCAAGCAGGGCACGCCCGATGAACAGATTTCAACGCTGCCCATCGACGGTCTGTTCCTGGCCATCGGTCACACGCCCAACAGTCTGCTCTTCCGCCCGTGGATCAAGACCGACGACGCCGGCTACATCATCACCGAGGGAAGCGGCACTGCCACCAATGTGCCAGGTGTCTTTGCCGCCGGCGACGTGGCCGACCCCTTCTTCAAGCAGGCCATCACTGCCGCTGCATCGGGTTGCAAGGCCGCCATTCAGGCTGAGAAGTATCTCATGACGCTCTGAGTATCACCTTGCCGACTCCTCCGCTCAGTTGTAGCGCCCATTCCTAAATATTGCTGTCCGGTAAAACTCAAAAGTGCACGAATTATTATCCCGAAGTCCTCATAAATAGGGCTTCGGGCTTTTCTTTTCAAAAAGTAAGCCCCCCTAATCAAAAAGGCTTGGTTCAGGAGGCAATTCCTTTGCTTCATGAAGCATCTTTGCCCAATCTCTTTCAGGGTCTTCAAGTACACCCTTGACACGCTGAATGGCGTGTATCGCACACAGTACTCCCTGAGAGTACTCTACCAACCTGCCGCAAAAACTTCACCGGACAGCAATCCAAAATACTGCTGTCCCGCAGACAGTCTCAATATGGTGTGCCGTAAGTTGTTTCCATAGGATAAGCCCACAGGCGGCGATGAAGATGGCTGAAGGCCATCCCTCGACCTCCGCAGGAGGGCGAGGCCCTACCCCAGGGTAAGCGACCGCAGGGAGCGATACCCTGGGTAAAGGTGAGCGGACTTTGGGCGTACGCGCGCTGTAAGTGCAAAAGTGCTGAAAGGGGGCAGCGCCCCCGGTGAGCGAGTGGGCAAGTGTGCAAAGGGCGCAACTTCGCTTAGCGAGGGTCCCCGCCTCAACTTATACTTTTGCACTTACAGCGCGACGCGGGCTCTGGCGGACTTCAGCCATCCGCCGCCCCGCAAAACTTTTACCAGACAGCAATGAAAGCAATCATATTTCTCGATGCAAAACAGAAAATCGCAGTTTTGTACTTGCGGCTAAGTTCAGAATGAATAAAACTAGTATTTTGTTAATAATTGAGCATAGTGTATTGCATTGTTTCGATTATTTCCGATATTTGCTGCGAGTCACCATACAATTAAATAGCACATACTATGAATAAGCGTTATTTACTGACACTGCTTCTCTCCTGCCTCAGTCTCCTGGTGTGGGCGGACCAGATAGATCAACAGATCGCTCAGGAGATAGCACAGACGGTAGCCAAGCGTTACCAAGAGGGGGCACTACGAACCAGTACTCAATCACGTATGCCCAATGCGCCTGCGGATGCATGTTACTTGAGCAGCACAGGTGAACTAAAGTCGGACACTGACAATCCATCCAATCCGGCACTGCCCCCCATCACGCTCAAAGAGAACAAACTTACAGATTGTTACCTCAATGTAGCAAGCGAGCTGAATGATGATCTGTACAACGCAGCCAAAAAGATTTCGTTCGACATGAATGGCCAAAGTGGAGATAAAACCCTGCGGTTCCAGCCATAGTATCTATTATTAGTTGATTATCAGTATTATACGCTCTAAATCGTAGAAAGGCGATTGTGTGGATTCTGTTTAGATACGAAAAGGTAATAATTTAACGTATTTAACTTTCGCTTACACTGCGGTAACTACTCAGCTATAATAAGGGCACACTGACGAGGTTGGTCTGTCAGACC
>CAMGHE010000040.1 GCA_946055775.1 uncultured Bacteroidales bacterium | reverse complement strand
ATCTTCTCGGGACGAACCCAGTATGCTTCCTCACCATACAGTGCTTGATATACTAAGGAATTACAATCATCCTATGAAAAACGTGGCATTTCTCACATTCTTAATATCTACTATTCTAAATGCCCAGATATGATACAACCGACAAACACAGTGTAGGGGGCCGAGGGCATACGGATGCCACCCCACATAGATTGTCGGTTGCGCTGGTCTATCCTCTGGCTACCGCGCCATCTGCACCCTACCCTGCTCCACGTCGAAGAGGTGGTAATCGCGACGCGACGCCTCGAGGATGTGGTCCAGATGGCTGCGGTTGGTATCGGTGATGAAAATCTGCCCGAAGTCGTCGCCCGAGACGTACTCCACCAGGCGTGCCACCCGCGAGGCGTCGAGTTTGTCGAAGATATCGTCCAGCAATAGCATGGGCATCAGGCGGCTGCCGCAGTCGCGGAGGTAGAGATACTGAGCCAGTTTCATGACGATGGTCCACGTCTTTGTCTGCCCCTGCGAGGCTTCGCGGCGCACGGGCTGGCCGTTGTAGAGCAGTGTCATGTCGTCGCGGTGCGGGCCATAGAGGGTATGACCCACGATACGCTCCTTGGGGCGTCCGAGGCGCAGCGCATCGCGCAACGCAGCGTCATCGACAGCCGGCGTGTAAGCGACGCTGACGGCGGCTGCCTCGGCCTCGTCGGGGCAGAGGGCGGGATAGAGGCGGGCAAAGAGCGGAGCGAAGCGTTCGGCAAAGGTTCGGCGGCCGCGAACGATGCGCCCTCCATCGGTCGCCAGGAGGTCTTCGAGGATATCCATCACCCCATCATCGGGCGGTGTTTCGGCCGAGAGCAGGGCATTGCGCTGCTCACGCGAACGGTCGTAGCGCACAAGGGCGGCCAGATAGGAGGCATCGTGCTGCGAGATGACGGTGTCCATGAAGCGGCGGCGGGCTTCGGCGGCACCGGTCACCAGCATCTCATCGAAGGGCGAGAGCATGACTAGAGGCAGGCGACCTATGTGATCGGCAAAGCGGCGGCAGGCATTGCCATCGACCCGGAAACGCTTGCGGCCGCCAATCTTCATGCTGCAGTTGACCTCCATGGTCAGACCATCCTCGTCGGCATAGCGCCCCTCAAGCATGAAAAAGTCGGCGCCGTGACGGATGTTATACACATCCTGCGGCGAGAGGACGCTCTTGCAGAACGAGAGGTGATAGACGGCATCGAGCACATTGGTCTTCCCCATCCCGTTGGCGCCCACAAAGGCGTTGAGTTTCGGCGACAGACTGATTTCGGCCTGTGCCACAGAGCGGTAGTTTATCAGAGAGAGATGGTGGAGATACATGGGCGACAGATTGGAGGGAATGGGGATGAGAATGATTGTAGCACAAAGGTACGGCCTTGGCCACGTCTGCGCATCCCCGCGGCACATAAACCACAGAGAAAAATGCAGATAGGGAAAAAAGAGGGGGGAAAGGTTTGAGTATTCAGAAAGAAACCCTTAAATTTGCAGGCAATTTGCCGGAGGCATGCAGTAACGGCTGCACAGCAAGGTCTGAGAGCGCCTGCGATGCCTGCCCCGGCAGGGAACATCACGATACAAAACAAAACACGCATACTCATCATGACAGACAACGCAAAGAACAACGCCAAGGGCTCGGCCACGCCTGCCGATGGCCTCATGGGACGTCTCACGCAAAACCCCAAAACGAAATGGCTCACGCTGGGCATCGCTGCCGCCGTGGTGGCAGTAGCCGGCTACATGCTCTACGGCAAATTTGTCAAGGCACCGGCCGAGGAAAAGGCTCAGATTCAGCTTAACGAAGGCATGGCACTCATGCAGGAGGGCATCAACCAGTATCAGAGGGTGGCTCAGTTGGACGCCACGCCCGACAGCCTGTTGCTGCCCACTCTCAAGTCGCAGGGCGTCATCAGCGACAGCGTGCCTGCCGACTCCATCCCCGTCCTCATCAAGAACTACCGCGACCAGCAGAAGCAGAGCGTGAACACCATCTTCGACCAGGCTCTGAAAGGCCAACAGAAGTTCCCCGGTTTCGTCAAACTGGCCAAGGGCAGCGGTGCTTCCGCCAACGCAGCCACCTATCTGGCTGGTATCTGCTACTACTATATGGGCAACTACAAGGAGGCCATCAACGCCCTGGAAGACTTCTCGCCCAAGGGTGACGAGAGCATCTCGCCCATGGCCCTCTACGCCCTGGCCAACTGCTACGCCTGCGACAACCAGCTGGATAAGGCCGTCGAGACCTTCAAGAAGGCTGCCGACAAGGCCGATAACGAAGCCATCAGCCCCGTATGCCTGATTGAGGCCGCCAAACTCCTGGAGAGCCAGAACAAGAAGGACGAGGCCCACGCCCTCTACGAACAGGTGCAGACCGACTACCCGCAGTTTGGCAGAAACCAGAACGGCATGAGCGGCGGCCTTATCATGCCCAGCGAAATCGAGAAATACCTGGAACGCACAAAGTAAAAGGTACAGACCGACACTGCATAATAGCCACAGATACACAGAGGGACTAAGAGCAGACTCGCGAAACACAAGTCTTTTCTTGGTCCCTCTTCTTTATATCATCCTCCATGTCATCCAACACGTACAACTTCCTACAGGAATCGTCCGCCGTCCCCGACACCAGCAACATGCGCTTCGGCATCGTGGTCAGCGAATGGAACAACCAGATTACAGACAAACTCCTTGAAGGCGCCATCAGCACCCTGACGCAGCACGGCGTGCCCGAAAGCAATATCACCATCGGCCATGTGCCTGGCAGTTTCGAACTGGTCTTCGGCGCCTCACAGATGGCCAAGTTTGGCTACGTCGATGCCATCATCGCCATCGGCTGCGTCATCCGCGGCGACACGCCCCACTTCGACTATATCTGCGAAGCCGTCAGCCAGGGCATTGGTCAGCTCAACGCCACCTGCGGCAAGCCCGTCATCTTCGGCCTGCTCACCGTCAACAACATGGACCAGGCCATCGAACGCACCACCGGCGCGCTGGGCAACAAAGGCAGCGAATTTGCCATCACAGCGATAAAAATGGTAGATTACGCTTGGCAGTTGGAAAAATAAATCCTACCTTTGCACCACCAAACGGAACGCATGGGCAAATACCAGAGTGGCCAAATGGGGCAGACTGTAAATCTGCTGGCTTACGCCTTCGGTGGTTCGAATCCATCTTTGCCCACACAAGCAGCGCGAAACTCCTACACGAGTTGACGCGCTGCTTGCGTTATACACAGCCCCTTCATCCTCATCCACACCGCATCCATGACCCCCACCTGCCTCTCCATAGCCGGCTCAGACCCCTCGGGGGGCGCCGGCATACAGGCCGACATCAAGACCATATCGGCCTTAGGCTGCTATGCCGCAGCCGCCATCACCGCCATCACCGTACAGAACACCATGGGCGTACAGGCTGTGCACCCCTGTCCGCCCGACGTGGTGGCCGCGCAAGTCACTGCCGTACTGACCGACCTGGAGACGCATGCAGTGAAGGTGGGGATGGCCGGCTCGTCAGACAATATCCGCGCCATCGCCGACACGCTGCGACGCCACCCGGTGCCCTTCGTCGTGACCGACCCCGTGCTCTTCGCCTCGTCGGGCCATCCTCTGTGTGATGCCGGGGGCGTGGAGGCCTTCTTAACCCACCTGTTTCCCGTGAGCACCCTCGTTACGCCCAACCTCTACGAACTGTTTGCCCTGACGGGCATCGAAGACATTGACCGGGCAGCGGCCGACCTGCTGCGTCGCGGCGGATGCAAGGCCATCCTGGTCAAGGGCGGACACCGCGAGGGTGTTCCCACCGACAGCCTCTACACGCTCGACGCGGGACGCCGTGACTTCCATGCCAAACGCATCGACACGCGGGCCGACCACGGCACGGGGTGCACACTCTCGTCGGCCATCGCAGCCAACGTGGCGCTCGGCCACCCCCTGCACCACGCCATACTCATGGCCAAAGGCTTCGTGACCAAGGCGCTGAAAGCCGGCACAACCTTGTACATCGGACAAGGACGGGGCCCGATGAATCACTTTTTCAAGCCGAGAGCCCTCCGCGTGGAAGAAATAATGTAACTTTGCCACAGATTCCGCCCCTTCGGCCCAACGGACTGGGAGCGGACAGACCAAAACGCTTTACATAATTAAGACATAACCATGAACGCATTTGTTTTTCCGGGACAGGGTTCCCAGTTTGTAGGTATGGGCAAGGACCTGTACGAGAAGCACCCCATCGCTAAAGAGCACTTCGACCAAGCCAACCGCATCTTGGGCTTTGACATCACCGACATCATGTTTGCCGGTACGGACGAACAACTGAAGCAGACAAAGGTAACCCAGCCCGCCGTCTTCCTGCACAGCGTCATCAGCGCCCTCTGTCTGGGCGATGAGTTCAATCCCGCCATGTGCGCTGGCCACTCTTTGGGCGAACTGTCGGCTCTGACGGCAGCCCGCTGTCTGAGTTTCGAGGATGGTCTGAAACTGGTGGCCGCCCGCGCCATCGCCATGCAGAAGGCTTGCGAGGCCGTTCCCGGTACCATGGCCGCTATCATCGCCCTGGCCGACGAGAAGGTGGAAGCCATCTGTAAGGAGGTCAGCGAAGAGATGGGCCAGGTGGTTATCCCGGCCAACTACAACTGCCCGGGCCAGTTGGTGATCAGCGGTACAAAGGAGGCCATCGACGCTGCCTGCGTCCGTCTGAAGGAAGCTGGCGCCAAGCGTGCCCTCGTCCTGCCCGTCGGCGGTGCCTTCCACAGCCCCCTCATGCAGCCTGCCAAGGAAGAACTGGAGGCCGCCATCGCCGCCACCACCTTCCAGACCCCCATCTGCCCCGTCTATCAGAACGTGGACGGTCAGGCTCACACCGAGCCCGAGGAAATCAAGGAGAACCTGATTAAGCAACTCACGGCCAGCGTGCTCTGGACCACCGAAGTGAACAACATGGTGGCTGCCGGCGCTACGCACTTCACCGAATGCGGTCCGGGCAAGGCGCTCCAGGGCATGATTGCCAAGATCTGCAAGGGCAACGACGCCATCACCATCAGCGGCGTCGCCGAATAAGGCGGCACGCTCAGGCTCGCGCCCTCACGAACCGACCACAAGGCGGGCACGCTGCCCGTACCGACACATACTTTACGCACGCGGGGCTCAAGGCACGTCACAAGCGCCAAGCCCCGCGTGCCATACCTACACCCCAACCAAGCATAACCAAGGACCAATAGCATTCGCATGACTGAACGCATTCTGATATATCAGGTGCTGCCTCGTCTCTACGGCAACAAGAAAACCACCAACAAGCCGGGCGGCACGATAGAAGAGAACGGATGCGGCAAGATGAAAGACTTCACCGCAGCCGCCCTGGACCGCATACGCCAGTTTGGCTTCACCCATATCTGGTACACCGGACTCATTGAGCACGCCACACAGACCGACTACAGCGCCTACGGCATACGCCGCGACAATCCCGAGGTGGTCAAAGGCGCCGCTGGCTCGCCCTACGCCATCAAGGACTACTACGACATCGACCCCGACCTGGCCACCGAGCCGGAGAAACGCATGCGCGAGTTTGAGAACCTCGTCAAACGCACGCACCGCGCAGGCTTGAAGATGGTCATCGACTTCGTGCCCAACCATGTGGCCCGACAGTATTTCTCGGACGCTCGACCCAAGGGCGTCCGAGACCTGGGTGAAGACGATGACCCATCGAAAGGCTTCGACCCCGACAACAACTTCTACTACGTCTGCGGCCAGACGCTCCACTGCCCCCAGACGGGCATCCGCAGCGCCATGGGACCCTACCGCGAATACCCGGCTAAAGCTACGGGCAACGACCGCTTCGATGCCTATCCGCAGGTCAACGACTGGTACGAGACGGTGAAACTCAACTACGGTGTGGACTACGTCGGTGGTCGCACGACCCACTTCTCGCCCATCCCCTCAACGTGGCGCAAGATGACGGACATCCTGCTGTTCTGGGCCGGCAAAGGCGTCGATGCCTTCCGCTGCGACATGGCAGAGATGGTGCCCGTCGCCTTTTGGGCTTACGCCATCGGTCAGGTGAAGCAAGCATACCCGCATATCCAGTTTATCGCCGAGGTCTATAACCCGGCCGAGTATGCCAACTACATCTACACGGGCCGCTTCGACTACCTCTATGACAAGGTAGGGCTGTACGACACCCTCCGTGCCGTCACTGCGGGCTACGCCCCGGCAGCGGCCATCACCCACAGTTGGCAGGCCGTCGAGCCCATCCGCGACCACATGCTCAACTTCCTGGAAAACCACGACGAGCAGCGCATCGCCTCGCCCATGTTTGCCGGCGACGCTCGCCGGGCTATCCCGGCTTTAGTGGTCAGCGCGTGCATGTTCACCAACCCCTTCATGGTCTATGCCGGTCAGGAGGTGGGCGAACCGGGTATGGACAGCGAGGGCTTCAGCGGCACGGACGGACGCACCACCATCTTCGACTACTGGGGCGTGCGCTCGCTGCAGCTACTCGCCGCAGGGGCCAAAAACCTCAGCGCCGACCAGCAGGCACTCTACGACACCTACCGCCGCATCATCACGCTCTGCAACGAAAGCGAGGCGCTACGCGAAGGCCTGTTCCACGACCTGATGTATGCCAACACAAACAGCAACAACGCCTTCGACACCAACACCCAGTATGCCTTCCTGCGCGGCGGGAAGAAGGAAAAGCTGCTCATTGTCGCCAACTTCTCGGGCCACACGGCCAGCCAGGGTGTCTGCATCCCGCGCCACGCCTTCGACCATCTCAAACTGCGGCCGGGCATGCGCAGCGCGGTTGACCTGCTGAGCGGTAACACGATGACCATCGACATCAAACCCGATGCTCCCGCCCATGTCACCGTGCCGGCCTACAGTGCCGTCATCCTGAAATTTTGAGGCTCTCAACGCCCCAAGGCACAATACATGAGCGATTTGGGGCGACGAGAGCCAGCCACTTGTAAAAGAAATCGTATCTTTGCCGCAAAGGTGGCACACCATTATTGACACACTACAAGCGTATGAGTTTTTTTAACCTGTTTTCAAAGAAAGAGAAGAAGGAGGCCCTTGACGCCGGACTGGAAAAGACCAAGACCGGTTTCTGGAGCAAAGTGGCACGTGCCGTGGCCGGCAAGAGCAAGGTGGACGAGGAGGTACTCGACAATTTGGAGGACGTCCTCATTACCTCGGACGTCGGTGTAGGCACCACCCTGGAAATCATCAAACGCCTGGAAGAACGTGTGGCACGCGACAAGTATGTAGGCATCGCCGAACTGCGCAACATTCTCAAGGACGAGGTCATCAGCCTGATGACGAATGTCCGCACCGAGGCAGAGTGGCAGCAGGCGCAGCCCGCCGACGGCAATCCCAAGGTCATCATGGTGGTGGGCGTCAATGGCGTGGGCAAGACCACGACCATCGGCAAACTGGCCCACCTGATGAAGGCTCAAGGACAGAAGGTGGTGCTGGGCGCCGCCGATACCTTCCGCGCCGCTGCCATCGAGCAACTCGACATCTGGGGCGAACGCATCGGCTGCCCCGTCATCAAGCAGAAGATGGGGTCCGACCCCGCCGGCGTAGCCTTTGACGCCGTACAGTCGGCCAAGGCTTCGGGCGCCGACGTGGTCATCATCGACACCGCGGGCCGCCTACACAACAAGGTGGGCCTCATGAACGAACTGGCCAAAATGAAACGCGTCGTTGGCAAGGTGATAGAAGGGGCGCCGCACGAGGTGCTCTTGGTGCTGGACGGCTCAACAGGACAGAATGCTTTCGAGCAGGCCCGCCAGTTTGCTGAAGCCACGGAAATCACCGCGCTGGCCGTCACCAAACTGGACGGCACGGCCAAGGGCGGCGTGGTCATCGGCATCTCGCACGAACTGAAAGTGCCGGTCAAGTACATCGGCATCGGCGAGAAAGTAACCGACCTGCAACTCTTTGACAGCAAGGAGTTTGTCAGCGCCATCTTCGACGAAAAGATTTAAGAAAAACCTATCCCACATAGCCGAAGCCACCTCGCCGTGGAGAATGATGCCACGACAGGCTGACTCCCCTCTTCTCATGAACCCCAACCAACTCCTATCACGCCCCTGCCACAAAGCCAAGGCGCAGCGCACCGTGGACCTCATCACGATGGGGTGCTCGAAAAACCTGGTCGATTCCGAACGGCTGCTACGGCGCTTCGCCGATGCAGGATGCCGCGTCTTCCACGACGCTCCCGAGATTCACGGCGACATCGTCGTCATCAACACCTGCGGCTTCATCGGCGACGCCAAAGAGGAGAGCGTCAACATGATTCTCTCCATGGCCAACGCCAAGACGGAGGGCGAACTGAACGAACTCTATGTCATGGGGTGTCTCTCCGAGCGCTACCGCAACGAACTGGCCGAGGAGATTCCCGAGGTGGACCGCTTTTATGGCAAGTTCGACTGGGACCGGCTCATCGACGACCTCCACATGGACGCCAATGCGCCTACCGCAGCCGACGACCGCATACTTACCACGCCCAGCCACTACGCCTACATCAAAATTGCCGAGGGCTGCAACCGGCGTTGCGCATACTGCGCCATCCCTCTCATCACCGGGCCGCAGGTTAGCCGCCCCATTGACGACATCCTGGCCGAAGTGGAAGTACTCGTTGCCAAGGGCGTCTGCGAGTTTCAGGTCATCGCGCAAGACCTCACCGGCTACGGCACCGACCTCTATGGCGAGCAGCGCTTGCCCGAACTCATCGACCGCATGGCCGTCATCCCGGGTGTGAAATGGATACGCCTCCACTATGCCTACCCCGAGCAGTTCCCCATGGACCTGCTCGACGTGATGCAGCGCCACGACAATGTCTGCAAGTATCTGGACATTGCCCTCCAGCACATCAGCGACAATGTCCTGCGCCGCATGCACCGCGCCTCGACCAAGGCGTCCACCCTTGACGTCATCCGCACCATCCGCGAACGCGTGCCGGGCATCTTCCTGCGCACAACGCTCATGGTGGGCTTCCCCGGCGAGACGGAGGAGGAGTATGAAGAACTGCTCGACTTCGTCCGATCGGCACGCTTCGAGCGACTGGGCGGCTTCTTCTACAGCGAGGAAGAGGACACCTACTCGGCCAACCACTACACCGATGACGTGCCGCAAGAGGTGAAGCAGGAACGTCTGGACCTTCTGATGGACATCCAGAAGGATATCATGGCCGAACGTCAGGAGGAACTGGTAGGCCGCACGTTGCCCGTCGTCATCGACGAGTATGTGGGCGACTACTATGTGGGGCGCACGGCCTACGACTCACCCGAAGTGGACCCCGAGACGTTCATCGAAGCCAAGGAGGGCGACCTCGTGCCGGGCAAGTTCTATATGGTACACATTGACCGCGCCGACATCTACGACCTCTACGGCACGGTGGTAGCCCCCATCAACTGAAGGCGGCCCACGCATTGTCATACGCCCATCACTGGGCCACTCCACACCCCATGTCATGAACCACAAAGACTTCATCAGCCAACTGACCGAGCAGACCAACCTCAGCGCCAAGGAGGCCAACCGCCTGTCGCAGATGCTCACCGACACCATCGCCAACGCCCTTGACGATGGCGATGCCGTGGCCATACAGGGCTTCGGCCTCTTCGAGGTGAAGAAGAAAATGGAACGCATCGTGGTCAACCCATCCAGCAGGCAACGCATGCTTGTGCCGCCAAAACTGGTCGTCGCGTTCAAACCCTCGGCCACGCTCAAGGAGCGCACGACGAAGGCCTGACTCCCCCACCCCACGCATTCCCCACCCCTCTAACCCGCAACGATGGACAAGAAAATCACCCTTGCCGACCTGGCCACTCTCTTCGCACAGAAGGCCCAACTGCCCGCCGACAGCGCCGACGCCTTCTGCCGCGCCTTCTTCGCCGTCATACAGGAAGGCCTCAGCCGCGACAAGTTTGTCAAGATACGCGGCTTCGGCACCTTCAAGACCGTCACCGTGAGCGAGCGCGAAAGCATGAACATCCACACGGGCGAACGAACGGTCATCGGCGAGCACGACAAGGTCAACTTCACGCCTGACGCGGCGCTTAAAGCTCTTATCAACAGACCCTTTGCCCACTTCCAGACAGTGGTCATCGAAGAGGGTGTCTCCGTCGAAGAACTCAACAGCGTGACGGACGAGGAATATGCCGACGACCTCACTACAGAAGAGATGGCGGACGCAGAAACAGACTTGGAGGAAGCAGAGGTTCAAACCACACCGACTGTCTCCGAGACCATGGCCGAGACAGAGGTCACAGCCGACAACCCACACAGCCAGCCAGCCGAACAGGAGCCGACCCAGGACAAAGCTGCACAGACTGATGAGAATACGGAAACTTCAACGACCCCCGAAGCCCCAGAGGCCGCAGAAGCCGACTTGACCGACCACGACAAACCTGCAAAAGACGAAACGCCTGCTGGCGCAGCCGAAGAAGGTTCCCCGACAGATGCCGAAACCGAAGCAGTGCCTGCCGCTTCCGACGCCATCCTGTTCACCGCCGACGAGGAAGAGCAGGCCGATGACAACATCCTGAGCACGGACAATCAGGCCGAGGATAGCGCCGACGCAACCGACACCGAGGTGCCTAAAGAAGAAGCAGACACCGCACCCCACAAGCCCGTAGCAGATGACGAGACCGTATGTAAAGACGGCACCAGTCCGTGCAGCGTCAGCGGCCAGCAGGTGGCGGCTACCGACGTGCAGTATGTTGTCGTGCCTCCGCCCCACCGAGGCATCAACTGGTGGAAGACGCTGGCCCTCTTGCTGTTCCTGCTTCTGCTTATGACGCTGAGTTACTTCGCCGGCTACTACAAGGTGTTCTGTCCACCCTGCGGTCCCATCCAGAATCCCACACCCGTTGCCCCAGCGCCTGTCTGCCCGATGGACACCACAGCCCAACGCACCGACAGCGTCTGTCCGGCCACACAGCCGGCCGACAGTCTGACGCCCTCACCCACAGCGCCGAAGGCGGAAGAGAAGCAGAAACAGCCCGCAACCGAACAGCCCGCCACCCATCTGCAAGACGCTCCCACCGACAGCGTGCGCTACCACGTGGTGCAGCCCGGCGAAACGCTCTACGCCATCGCCCGACGCTACTATGGCGACAAACGCGCTGCCCGACACATCATCGAGGCCAACCACATCCCCGATTCCGACTGCATCACCGTGGGGCAAAAACTGCGCCTGCCGCCTGCGCCAACAAGGACCAACTGACCCCAACATCCAGCATCCCCATACGTTTCCGGGCCGGACATCACACCAGATGTCCGGCCCGGAAACGTATGAAGCAACACGCAAATCGCGCTCCTCTTCATGGCCTTCTGCCTCACGTCGGGCATCTTGCAAAGACCCTCATTTTCTTTCATTGCTGTCCGGTAAAAGGTTTTGCGGGGCAGCGAGGGTGTGTCAAAATGCCGACAAGCGGGGAATTTGCGGAGCAGCACCTCCTAGCGGGCCCCGTCGCTCAAACATCTTCATTTTGACACACCCTCATTATGTCTGCGAGAACTGCAGCATAGAAAAGGTCAGTCTGAGGGAGATCCTGCGGCAAGGAAGGGAGAGGCTTGTGTCAGTCCGCGCTCATCGGCTGTATTATCGAAGATGGTGCGCAGGACGTCCTGGCAGATGACCAGATGGTCGTGGCCCAATCCGCGCAGGGCGCGGCGCAGGGTGACGTCGGCCACACGGGCAGCCTTGACCTTGAGCATGCGGCCAGCGAAGGTCAGCATCACATGGTGGGCGCGTTTGTCGTCTTCACAGACGGAGCGCCGCACATAGCCTTTCTTCTCCATGGCCTGCAACAAGCGCGTCATGGTGGGTTTGTCGATGAAGGTGTCGCTGCACAGCCGGGTCTGCGTCACCCCCTCACGATCGCTGAGGTAGAGCAGTACGGTCCACTCCATCGAACTGAGCGCAATGCCCTGCGCGGCAAAGTCGCGGAGCAGGGCGCGCGTGATGGCCGTGGTGACGCGTCCGTTGAGGATGGCGAAGATAAGGCGGAAGTCAAGGTTGAGTTTCATGGGTCGGGATAAAAAGAGGGCAGAAGGCGGTGCGTCGCCCACTGCCCCAAACGGTCATCTGATTTGCCGGGCATCGAGCGCTCGGGCATAGCGGGCAGCATTCTGAAGATGTTCCTCGTAGGTGCGGGCAAAGCGGTGCGTGCCCGAGAAGTCCTCGTTAGCACACATATATAGGTAGTCGTGGTTGACGGGGTGCAGGACAGCCTCAATGCTGGAGCGCGAAGGCAGGGCTATCGGACCGGGGGGCAGACCCTCGTTGACATAGGTATTATATGGACTGGGGGTGGTGAGGTGACCGTGGAGCAGGCGACGCAGGCCAAACTGCTGGAGGGCAAACTTGACCGTCGGGTCGGCCTGCAGTTTCATGCCTTTGCGCAGGCGGGCCAAATACATGCCGGCCACCATGGCCTTTTCACTTTCGGCAGCCGTCTCGCGGTCCACGATGGACGCCAGCACCACGGCCTCAGTGGGCGTGAGGCCCTGCTGGCGGGCAAGGGCGGTACGCTCCTCGGTCCAATAGGTCTGGCTCTCGCGCTGCATACGTCGGGTCAGTTCGTCGGGCCCGTCGGTCCAATATACCTCATAGGTGTTTGTCAGGTAGAGGGCGGGCAATGTCTGCGGCGTGCAGCCGAAGCCAGCGCACCATGTGCTATCGGCAAAATGGACCGCCCAGGTGGCGCTGTCGGCGAACATCACGCGCGACAGGCGACCGGCCAGGTCGTTCATGGTCCAGACTGAGGGAATGGTCAGGCGCACAGGCGTCTGCCGGCCGGCCCTGAGCCGACGCACCACCGCCACGGCACTCTGGCGGCTACCTATGTCGTAAGAGCCAGGATGGACGCTGTCACCGCCCGAAAGGAAGGTCGTGGCCAAGCGCAGACCGATAGCGCCATGCCATGACGCATGGGCCAGCACCTTGGCGCGCACCGAGTCGGCAGTGTCGTCGGCATCCACATAAATGCGCTGCACATCGCCCGACGACGACAGGGGCGACAGAAGCGTATAAGCCGAAAAAGCGGCTGCCGCCACAAGTACGCCGGTGGTGACAAGGAGCGCGCGCCGGTGCTTCGCAAGAAAAGTTCTCATAGCAAAAAGCTTGATCGTTACTGTAGCATATTGAAAAATATATGCAAATGTACAAAGAAATCGGCGCCAGGGGCTCAACTTCCACCATTTTTCATTACTTTTGCCTTCAGTCTTAGACGCGAGAATTTATCCATCCCACTATGGAAACACAATATAAAGACTTCATCGGTTATCTTGAGCATAGCATCAAGAATAATTGGGACCTTGACGCCCTTTCTGATTACCAAGGTAGCACACTGCAATACAAAGATGTTGCGCGGAAGATAGAGAAATTACATATCCTGTTTGAGGAGGCTGGCATCCATCCCGGCGACAAGATAGCACTTTGCGGCCGCAACTGCGCGCACTGGTCCACCGCCTTTCTGGCCACACTGGCCTACGGCGCAGTGGTCGTCCCCATCCTCCACGAATTTACACCCAAGCAGGTCCACGACATCGTCAACCATTGCGATGCGCGCCTGCTCTTCGTGGGCGATCAAGTATGGCCCACACTCGACGCCGAACAGATGCCCCACCTCGAAGGCATCATCAGTAACCTGGACTACTCCGTACTGGTGACGCGCAGCGAACAACTGACTCAGGCGCGAGAGAAGCTCAATGCGCTGTTCGGACAGAAGTACCCCAAGTATTTCCGCAAGGAGCACGTCAGTTATCACCCCGCTCCCGACGGCGAACAGTTGGCTCTCATCAACTATACCTCGGGCACAACCAGCAACTCGAAGGGCGTCATGATACCCTACCGCGCCCTATGGTCGAACCTCATGTTTGCCTTCGAGGTCTTGGATCAGAACGTGCCCCGCGGCAGCAAAATCATCTCCATGCTGCCTATGGCGCACACCTACGGCATGTCGTTCGAGTTCATCTTCGAGGTGATGCAAGGATGCCACATCTATTATCTCACGCGCGTCCCCTCGCCCAAGGTTATCTTCAAGGCTTTCGCCGAAATCAAGCCAGACATAGTCATCTCCGTCCCCCTCATCGTCGAGAAAATTATCAAGAAGTCCGTCCTGCCCAAACTGCAGACGGTGAGCATGAAACTGCTGCTTAAGTTGCCCGTAGTGAACCAGCGCATCCGAGAGCGCATCCGCACCAAACTGGCAGAAGCCTTCGGCGGCCGCTTCTACGAGGTTATTATCGGCGGCGCTGCCTTCAACAGCGAGATTGAACTGTTCCTGCACAAGATGGGCTTCAACTTCACCGTGGGTTACGGCGCCACGGAGTGTGCCCCCATCATCAGTTACGCCGACTGGCACATTCACCGTCCAGGCTCGTGCGGACAGAGCGTCGGCCGCATGGAACTGCGCATCGATTCGCCCGACCCCGCCAACGTCCCCGGCGAAATTCTCGCACGCGGCATGAACGTCATGCTTGGCTACTACAAGAACCCCGAAGCCACGGCCGCTGCCATCGACAAGAACGGATGGTACCACACGGGCGACCTTGGCGTGATGGATGCCGACGGCTTCCTATACATCCGCGGACGCAGCAAGAATATGCTGCTCGGCGCGTCGGGACAGAACATCTACCCCGAAGAGATTGAAGACAAACTCTGCACGCTGCCTTATGTGGCCGAATGCCTCGTCATACGCAGCAACGAGAAACTCTACGGCCTTATCTATCCCGACTATGAGGAGGTGGAGAAGGCCGGACTAGATGCCAACGCATTGCGTGCCACGATGGAGCAGAACCGCCGCGACCTAAACACCATGGTGGCCAACTACGAGCAGCTTGCGGGCATCAAGATTATGGAGCACGAGTTTGAAAAGACGCCGAAACGCAGCATCAAGCGCTTCCTCTACGAAAACACGCCCATCGAAGGCTGAGCCGCGCATATAACGCCAGTTCTCAGCAAAATACCTATTGTGGCGGTGTGTCATAATGGCCAATCGCTTCGTTGCTGTCGGCATTCGGGCTCGGTCATTTACTTTAGTACACTCCCTTACCCCTCAGCCTCAGCGCCTTGCATATTAACAATTCTGATATCCCTTCGAGTCCGCGTCAGAATTTGCATTTTGACACACCCTTGCAATCATTTAACAGGCACAGGGCGCAATCAGCCTTCTCCAGCAACGCCGCACCCTACGGGAAAAGGTACGCCGCCCTGCCCCACTCTAACCTGAACGTCCCATGAACCCCTTCAAAGTACACATCCTGGGATGCGGCAGCGCAAGACCCTCATCCCGCCACTTTCTGTCGGCGCAGGTGGTGGACTACAACAACCGGCTCTTCGCCATCGACTGCGGCGAGGGCATGCAGATTCAGTTGGCGCGCCATAGTCTGTCGGCTGCCAAACTGGACCGCATCTTTATCTCACACCTGCACGGCGACCATGTTTTGGGCCTGACCGGACTGCTGTCGTCCATGTCGCTCGCAGGCCGGGCCATACCGGTACATATCTACTCGCCGGGCGGTCTAGAGAGCGTCATGCGGCCCTTCCTCGCCTTCTTTTTGCCCGAGCCGGGCTTCGACATCGTCTTCCACCCCTTCTCCACCACTCAGGGGGCCATCATCTTTGAAGACAAGACCCTTGAGGTGCAGACCATACCGCTACACCACCGCGTACCCTGTTGCGGCTTCGTCTTCCGCGAGAAGACGATGCCGCATATCCTCCGCGATATGATCGACTTCTACGGCATCCCCCTCTATGCCATCAAGAGCATCAAAGAGGGCGCCGACTGGGAGTTGGCCGACGGCACGGTAATTCCGCACACCCGCCTGACGAAGCCGGCCGAAAAGCCACGCAGCTATGCCTACCTCTCTGACACCGCCTACGACCCCCAACTGGCCAAAGCCGTCGAGGGCATCGACCTAATGTACCACGAAGCCACCTACGCCAACAACATGGCCGACCTGGCCGCCCAACGGGGCCACGCCACCTCGGGACAGGCGGCCATGACAGCACGCGATGCCCAGACCCGCCAGTTGGTCATAGGCCACTTCTCGTCGCGTTACCACACGGCTGAAATGGAGGAGGGACTCCTGCATGAATGCCAGGAAGTGTTTCCCAACACCGTGCTGGCACGCGAAGGTCTGACACTGAATATCTGACCTGAATACCGCACGGCAGCGCACCCAAGGCAACCCCACCGAGCCCACGACGGGCACAAACGCTGACAAACGTTAACAATGCAATAATTATTGCCAAGCCCATGCCTTGGCGTACCATTTTTTTTGTACTTTTGCCCTGGAGCGCGCCGGCACGACCGGCCGACCCGCCAAGACACTCTACTCATTCAAACATATCAACACATCTTTGTTATCATGAAGATTGACAATTTCAATTTCGCAGGCAAGAAAGCCATTGTACGCGTTGATTTCAACGTACCCCTGGACGAGAATGGCCACGTCACTGACGACACCCGCATCCGCGGTGCTCTCCCCACCCTCAAGAAGGTGCTCGCCGACGGCGGTGCGCTCATCATCATGAGCCACATGGGCAAGCCCAAAGGCAAGGTCAACCCCAAGTTCTCGCTCAGCCAGATTGTGGCTCCCGTCAGCGAGAAACTGGGCGTCGAGGTGAAGTTCGCCCCCGACTGCGCCAAGGCTGCCGAAGCCGCTGCCGCCCTCAAGGCCGGCGAAGTGCTCCTGCTGGAGAACCTCCGTTTCTATCCCGAAGAGGAAGGCAAGCCCGTGGGCATTGAGAAGACCGACCCCGCCTATGACGAGGCTAAGAAGGCCATGAAGAGCAGCCAGAAGGAATTTGCCAAGACGCTGGCCAGTTACG
>CAMGHE010000039.1 GCA_946055775.1 uncultured Bacteroidales bacterium | reverse complement strand
AATGGCTTCGACTGCCGTCAAATTCCCTCATCCCTGCATAGCTGAGTAGTTACCCTTTTTGAGGCTACTGTAAAGAGATGTTAATTTCCAAAGGTACAAACAACCTTCCTCTACCCTCGCGACGCTCCGTTTTTCCCTACAGCGTGTTTCGCACTTTGGGGGCATCAAGCGCAAGGAGTTGTTTTACTGTTTCGGGCAGATATGGGCAGGTCATTGCCTTCGACAAGATAGGCTACCGCATCAGCCGCTACACCAGTACGACCGAGAAGAAATGACGCGCCGCAAGGCCTCATGACGCCCTTGCTCGTCCGCCCACTGACCGGCGGCGAGGGCACGCCCCCATTGTTAAAACCCCTTCTCTTCCTGCCATACCGGCGGGGGAGAAGGGGTTTATTCTGCCCTATACTCTTGTGGGGTCTTGCCCAAATGGGTCTTGACAAACTGGCAGAAGAAGGAGAAGTTGGTGAAGTTGTATTTGCCAGCCAACTGGCCAATGGGGATGTCGGTGAGTTTGAGGTCCAGTTTGATTAGCTCGATGGCGTGCTCGTTGATAACGGTCAAAGCCTTCCTCCCAGTTTTTCTTCTGATGATGGCCGAGAGGTGCTTGGGGGTGATGCAGAGCAGGTCGGCATAGTGAGTGATGGTGCGGTGACGCCCTTCGTCGGCGGTAAGCATATTGATGAATTTGTGAAACAGGCTGTCGGTACGTCTCAGTCGCGGCGTTTCTTGGGGGATGGTGCCACCACGGCTGATAGCCTGGTTGACCACCTCAAACAGTATCGAGGCAAAGAGGTGGACCAGTTGTTGCTCGCAGAATCGCAGTCGATGGTGGTCCGCACGACGGCGCACCATGTCAAGGAGGACAGTCATATGCTGTTGCATCGCCTCGTCGCCATAGTGTAACACGGGACGAGCAAAGGCCTGGTGCATCATGCTCCATGTGTCCTGCTTGGTAGGCATCAGGAAGTTCACCACCCGCGGCATGTAGCCCACCACCCAGGTCTCGCAGTCGGTGTCGCAGAGCAGGCCGGTCAGGGGCTGACCAGGCTGACTGATGAAGATGTCGCCCGACGACAACACATGAGTCTGACCCTCCTTACTGGCGGTGATTCGCATGTGGCCCCTCATGCAGAAAAAGAACATGAACATCGGCGTTCTGAAGGGGACGTTGACGCAGGGCATGTAACGAACATCGTCGATAAGGAAGAAATCATCGGAGAGACAGACAGCCCTTCCTCCGTTGTAAAGGTCTGAGATTGTGATGGTCTGCAACATGGCGCAAAGGTACAAAAGACCAGCCACAGGGGCATATTCTATACCGCTCCGCTTCTGTAGAATATGGCACGAATAGAGGATTTTTGCACATCAAAGCGGGCCAAAATCCAAAAATCCAAACATTTATGGCTCTGTTTCCAAACACGGCCTTCCGGATAAAAGCCATTTTCTGTACGGCTGAATGTTCTATGTGTGCCTGGTCTTCATCGCCCTGTTCCTGCTTTGGGACCGCCCAGGCGTGCGCCGCCGCGTCAAGCGTATGCCCTCATGGACCACCGTGAGCACATGGACGCAGAACAGCGTGCGCAAGATGCTTCACCAACGCTGCAAGGCGCACCCCGTCGGCTGACGGAGCGCGCCTTGCAGCATATATGAGGGCGGTGTATCAGTCGGCCATGAAGCCTTGGCGGCGCAGGGCGTCAAGCAGCGTCACAGACATGGCCTCGCAGGCTTCGCGGGTGTAGCGTATGTCGGTGAATATCTGCGCCAGCGTCTCGGTGTGGTTTATCCTGCAGAAGCGGCGGTTTTCCTCCAGGGCCTCGCGCGGTCCGTAGTCGCGGTCGATGCTTTCGGGCGTGGGCTGTGCATAGTGCTCGTGGTGGACGAAGGCGGTGGCCGGCAGGCGGTCCGACAGCGGAGCCTCGCCAGCGGGCCATCCCAGGGTGATGGTGGCTACGGGCATGACCAGACGCGGCAGGCGCAGCACGTCAATGATGGTATGGGGCTGGTAGATGGTGGTGCCCAGGTAACAGAGGCCCAAACCCTCGGCCTCGGCCAGGGTGCAGAAGGACTGGCAAAACAGCAGGGCATCGGTGGCGGCATTGACAAACGAGAGGAAGTTGTCGTAGCCCGGATGGGCCTTGCGCTGCAAGCACCAGTCGGTGGTGCGGCGGTAGTCGGCACAGAAGGTGACGACAACGGGGGCGCCCGTCACCATGGGCTGGTTGAAGTGGGCGGGCGCCAGGGCGGCCTTCTGCGCGGCGTCGCGGGTGACGATGGCGCTGTACAGCTGCAGGTTGCCCATGGTCTGCGTACGTGCCGCTGCGGTGAATAGACGATTCAGCAGATCGTCGCTGACGGGCCGCCCGTCATACTGGCGCACTGAGGCGCGCTGCATCAGCGCCTGTTCCAAAGCGCCGCAGGTGGGAGTGATTGTTTCCATAGATTGATGCGTATGATGATGTGTTCCGCCTGCGAAGTTACAACATTCCGCGCTATTGCTGGCACGTCGCATAGGCGCTTTCACCGACAGGTTTCAGCGGCCGCCTCCACCCGTTTTTGAGCCGCTTGGTCTCCGGCTATGGCCACAACAGGTATCGGTGTTGAAGCAAGGGCAAGCGTCAAGTCTCTCTCTTTGACCACAAAAAATTTGGCTCTTCTTACTTCTTGCGTTAACTTTGCTGCGGTTAATTAAACAAACTAAATAGATTTACACTATGCCACTTAATTTTCTTTTCTCACAGAAGCGCATCGGGCGAGCCCCGCGGCGCATCTTGGCGTGCCTCTGCTTGATGGCAGGGGCGGTGTGCCCGGGAATGGCCGACTCGTCGGTATTCCAGCAGATTATTGATAATGTGACCAAGAGGGAACTGTCGGTAACAAACCTGAGAAGAACCGTCTCAGACACGCGCAACTACATGCAGACCATCGGCACCGACGGCGCCTGGTCGGACATTAACTATGCCTCGACGGCACAGACCAACTGGCCTGCCACCACTCACCTGGACCGTCTGAAGACCATGGCCATTGCCTACGTGGCGCCCACAAGCGAACTGCACGGCGACTCGGCGCTCTACGACGATATCGTCAACGCGCTCAACTTATGGTATGCCAAGAAACCTACCAGCACCAACTGGTACAATTGGGAGATTGGGTGGCCGCAGCGCATGGGCGTCATTCTCTGCCTGCTCCGCTCGGGCGAGCAGCAGGTACCGGCCACAACGGAGACCAATATCCTCAACTGGCAGAAGAGCATCAGCAAGGGCCCGAACCAAAGCGGCTCGCAGGGAACGGGTGCCAACAAGATGGACATTGCCTTGCAATGGATTTACCGCACGGCCCTGCAGGAAGACCAGACCAACCTCGACTTTGCCATCTCACAGTTTTTCCTGCCCATCAAGTTCAACTCGGGCGAAGGCCTGCAGTGCGACTACAGCTATCTGCAGCACGGTCCGCAACTGTACTCGGGCGGCTACGGCCAGTCTGTCCTGACGGCGACCATCAAGGTGGCCTATTATCTGGCTGGCACCACCTATGCCGAGCAGGGCGACTACATGGACTACATCAGCAAGTTTGTCCGCATGGGCTATCTGCCCAGCGTGCGCGGCCAGTATATGTCGTATAATAATGTAGGGCGCGGCCTGTCGCGCAAGAATGGCACATCGCAATCGGGCTTCGCCACCATCACCAACAGCCTGCAGGAACTGGATGCGGCCAATGCCGAGGCCTTTGAACAGGCCACCCTGCGCATTCGTGGCGAGCGCACCCCCGACTATGCGGTGCAAGATTTCCACCGCCACTACTGGCGCTCCGACTATACGGTCCATCAGCGCAGCGCTTACACCATGGATGTGCGCACGGCCTCTACACGCACCTACCGCTGCGAAAACGGCAACGGTGAAAACCTGAAGGGCTACTTCATGACCGAGGGCGGAACATGGATTGCACAGTCGGGCAAGGAGTATTTAGATATTTATCCCGTCTGGGACTGGGCCCATCTGCCTGGCATCACCGTGCCGGCCGTCACCTCCATCCCCCTGCCGGCCCAGTGGGGACAGTACGGACAGAGCACCTTCACCGGTGGCGTGAGCGATGGCCTCTATGGCGCCATGACCTACAGGATGAACAACACGGCCTACAGCATCAACACGCAAGCCAACAAGAGTTGGTTCTTCTTCGACAACGAGGTGGTCTGCATGGGAGCAGGCATCCAATCGACCAACGCCAACGAGGTGCACACCACCGTCAACCAGTGTCTGCTCAATGGCGCTGTCACCACCGAAACGGCCGATGGCACGCTCTCTACCCTGACCCGGGGCTCACACAGCGCTTCCGACATCGCATGGGTGAACCACAACCGGATCAGCTACTACTTTCCGAACGGTGGCGACCTGAGCATCCGAAACGATGCGCAGAGCGGTACGTGGACCAGCATTTCTTCGGCCATCAGCGATGCCTCGACCGTGGTGAAGGACGTCTTCAAGATGTGGCTCAACCACGGCAAGAAGCCTACGGGCAGCGCCTATGTCTATTGCATCATCCCCAACTCTGACGCTATCAGCGCTGCTAAACAGCAGTTGGACTCGCTCGTCATGGTGAATACCGACTCGGTACAGGCGGTCTATAACCACTCGCTCCAGATGGTGCAGGCCATCTTCCACAAACCGGCCTGCCTGACGTTTGACGGTGTGGAGGTGAAGGCGACAGCGCCCTGCGCGCTCCTGCTGACCGACGTGGACAAACCCGAGGTCAAAGCCTATGTGAGCGACCCGTCGTATGCCCTCGACTCCCTGACGCTCTATGCCAAGTTCCCAGCGCTGACGTACAAGATGCTGGGCTGCAAACTCAACCGTACAGCCACCTACGAAGGCTCAACGAACGAATATCTTGTCAATGCCGAAACCCCCGACTCGGTTTATATCCCTGTCGAAGCCATCCAAATGAATACGGAGGCCCTGACCTTGGGTAAGTCGGAACCTTACGCCCAGTTGACGGCGACGGTCACGCCGGCTAATCCGACGAAGAACACGCTCACCTGGACCAGCAGCGACGAGAGCATCGTTCGGGTAGATCACAGCGGACGTGTCCTGGCCCTGCGCAGCGGTACGGCCGATGTGGTCGTCACCTCGGCCGACGGCATCTCGGCATCGTGTCAGGTGACGGTAGAGGATGGTCTGGCCACATCGTTCACCAACGGCGATGCCTATGTCTATGACGGTGCCAGCACGACCAACTATGGTACCAATACCTCGCTGGTTGTCCGCAACGACGGCACGGGCTACTGCCGTGGCATCTACGCGCGCTTCCCGCTCGCCGCGCTCGACAGCCTGCTGACCTCTGGCAGCAACACCAAGGTGAAACTGGTCTTCCATGTCACCTACGGCGCCGAAAAGGTCAGCGAAGTGAGTTGGACGGTATGCTCTGTAGCCGCCACGTGGAACGAGAACACCATCACGTGGAGCAATAAACCGTCGTACACCTCCCCGGCTCTGACCACCAAGAAGTGCTTCGTGCCGAAGGCCGACTGGACAGACAACTATGTAGCGTTTGACGTCACCGCCTATGCATTGGCCAAGCACGCCGCCGGCGCCTCCGACATCTCGGTTTACATCTATCAGAGTGGCCGTGCTACGAGCGGCAAGGGCACGTCGCAGTTTGCCTCGCGCGAGAATGGCAGCATGGTGCTGTCGCCCCGTCTGGTGGTCGAGGGCGAGGAAATTCCCGTGGGCATTGCCACGACGAGCATCGAAGCAACAGCCGTCCAGGCCTTCTGGCAGGGCGATGTCCTTACGCTGACGGTTCCTGCTGCTGCCCAAGCCACGCTCTACGACGTGCAAGGCCATGCCCTGCAGACGTGGCAGATACCAGCGTCCGGCACACACACCTATACGTTTGCCGCCATGCCGCAGGGCATCTACCTGCTGCGCATTGGCAACCAGGTAATCAAATTGGTGAAATAACCAGGAGCGCACACCCGCGCTGACCTGAGCGTCACCTCTCAGGTTGGTCCATAATAGCAGACTGCTCACGGCATCCACACCGTTGGCAGTCTGTTTGACTTTTATCTATTGCTGTCGCGGACCATCGGCCGAAGGCCCATAGGGCGTTTACCGATAAAAAAACGGCGACGGGGCTTGTCCATCTCTACAGTTTGCCGTAACTTCGCGGTGTCTGACGGCAGAGAACGCCCGCACGGAGTCGCCACACCGCCGCCCGACAGAGAAAAAGACAAAGGGGTGCCCATTCGGTTGAATGGGCTGAGATTATACCCTCATACCTGATGCAGGTTGTGCTGCCGTAGGAATTGTCGTCGCCCCACCCCCATGGATGGCCCCCGCTTCCACACATGGCCTGTACGGTCTGCCGATTGTTCAACCACATTTTTACCGTCATCGTTATGGAAGTCTTCATCAACGGCCAGAGCCACACCACCACCTCCACCACCCTCGGCGCCCTGCTCGACGAGCGCCAACTGCCCCCCACAGGCATCGCCGTGGGGCTGAACGGCCGCATGGTGCCCCGCACGCAGTGGGCCGCCAGCCCCCTGTCGGAGGGCGACAAGGTGGTCATCATCAAGGCCGCCTGCGGGGGATAGGAGCCGCAGACGCTCTCCCATTTTTTATTCACACACCTATTATATAATATGTCCATGACCGATACACTCACCATAGGAGGCCGCTCGTTCGCCTCCCGCCTGTTCCTCGGCACAGGCAAATTCAGAAGCAACGAAGAGATGGCGGCCGCCATCGCCGCCTCGGGCACCGAGATGGTCACCGTGGCCATGAAGCGCGTCGATGCCGACGACCGGGACGACGACCTGCTGGCCCACGTGCGCCGCCCCGACATCCAGTTGCTACCCAACACCAGCGGCGTGCGCGACGCCGACGAGGCGGTCTTTGCCGCCACCCTGGCGCGCGAAGCCTTCGGCACGCCGTTCGTCAAACTGGAGATTCACCCCGACCCGCGCCACCTGCTGCCCGACAGCGTGGAGACGCTGCGCGCCACCGAACGTCTGGCGGCCGACGGCTTCATTGTCCTGCCCTACTGTCAGGCCGACCCCACGCTGTGCAAGCGCCTGGAAGAGGCGGGCGCCGCCGCCGTGATGCCTCTGGGCGCACCCATCGGCACGAACATGGGGCTCCGCACGCGCGACTTCCTCGAGATCATCATCGCCGACGCGGCGGTGCCCGTCATCATCGACGCGGGCATCGGTGCACCAAGCCATGCGGCAGCGGCCATGGAGATGGGGGCCTCGGCCTGCCTGGTCAACACGGCCATCGCCGTGGCGGGCAACCCCGTGGCCATGGCGCGGGCCTTCGCCGACGCCGTACGCTGCGGCCGCGAAGCCTATCTGGCCGGACTGGCACAGACGGGCAGCGTCATGCAGGCCGAAGCCTCGTCGCCGCTCACGGCTTTCCTGGACTGACCCTCTCTCGTAACGCTGCTGTACCATGTTTTCTGAAGAACTGAAAAAAATTGGCTGGGACGAGACGTCCCGCCGTATCGCTGCCATGACCGACGCCGACGTGCGCCGCGCCCTCATGCCGGGACACCGCTGCACCGTGGACGACTTCATGGCGCTCATATCGCCGGCGGCAGAGCCCTATCTGGAACAGATGGCGCGCCTGAGCCGCCGCTACACCGAGGCGCGTTTCGGACGCACCATCTCCATGTTCGTGCCGCTGTACCTGACCAACTCGTGCACCAACTCGTGCGTCTATTGCGGCTTCCACGTTTCCAACAAGATGAAGCGCACCATCCTCACCCCCGAGGAGATGGTCAACGAATATCGGGCCATCAAGCGCCTGGCCCCCTTCGACAACCTGCTGCTGGTGACGGGCGAGAATCCGGTGCTGGCGGGCGTGCCCTATCTGGCGCGTGCCCTGGACCTGGCCAAGCCGCTGTTCTCCAACCTCAAGATTGAGGTGATGCCGCTGGCCGCCGACGAGTATGCCACGCTGCGCCGGCACGGTATGAACGGCGTCATCTGCTTCCAGGAGACGTACCACCGCGAGGACTACAACCTGTACCACCCGCGAGGCCGCAAGGCCGACTTTGAATGGCGCGTCAACGCCTTCGACCGCATGGGGCAGGCGGGCGTCCACAGCATAGGCATGGGCGTGCTCATCGGCCTGGACCGCGACTGGCGCACGGACATCACCATGATGGCCTACCATCTGGACTACCTGCGCCGCCGCTACTGGCGCACGCGCTACAGCGTCAACTTCCCCCGCATGAGGCCGTCGGAAAACGGCGGCTTCGTGCCCAACGCCATCATGACGGACCGCCAGTTGGCCCAGGTGACCTTTGCCATGCGCATCTTCGACCACGACGTCGATATCTCCTACTCCACCCGCGAGCCGGCAGCCCTGCGCGACCACATGGCGACGCTCGGCGTGACGACCATGTCGGCCGGCAGCCGCACCGAACCGGGGGGCTACTATTCCTACCCACAGACGCTGGAGCAGTTTCACGTCAGCGACGAACGCTCGCCGCAGGAGGTGGAGCAGGCCCTGCGCGCCATGGGCCGCGAACCGGTGTGGAAAGAGTGGGAGACGAGTTTCGACCGCCCGCACCTGGTGTCGTAAGGAACGACGAGAGGAAGAATGACGGACCGTACCTCTTCCAACCAATTTCTCCAACCATCACCCCCTATGACAGAACAAGAACTATCACGCTATAGCCGGCAGACGGGCCTCGACGTCATCGGCACAGCGGGACAGGAGGCGCTGCGCCGCACGTCGGTGCTCATCGTCGGCGTGGGCGGTCTGGGTTCGCCCATCGCGCTCTATCTGACCGGCGCGGGCATAGGCCGCCTGGGCCTGGTCGATGACGACGTGGTGAGCGCCAGCAACCTGCACCGCCAGGTGCTCTACGGCGATGACCAGGTGGGGCAGTCGAAGGCCCTCTGCGCCGCACGCCGCCTGAGCGCGCTCAACCCCCACGTCACGGTGGAGCCGCACGCCCTGCGCCTGACGCCCGAGAATGCGGAGGTCATCATCAGCCGCTACGACATCGTCGTCGATGGCTGCGACAACTATGCCACGCGCTATCTCATCGACGACGTCTGCGGCCGCCTGGGCCGCCCCTACGTCTATGGTGCGGTGAGCGGCTTCGAGGGCCAGGTGTCGGTGTTTCACGCCGGGCCGCAGCCCCGTGCCTACCGCGACCTCTACCCCGACATGCCGCCCGCCCCGGCCAGCCGTGCCATCGTGGGCATGACGCCGGGCGTCGTGGGCAGCGTCATGGCCCACGAGGTGGTCAAACTGGTCTGCGGCTACGCCTCATCGCTGGCCGGCAGCCTATGGTGCATCGACCTGCGCTCGCTCGAGAGCTACCGCATCAGCCTGTGACAAAGGCACCATGACCCTCCCCACCGGCTGAAAACATTCTGAACAACCTTCTGAAAAACCATTGGCCATAACGCCGTAAAGTGTGGCTCCTGCATAATAAAGCCTGCTTTGCGGCGTTATACCTTTATCCTTACCATCGTCAACACGCTCAATCGCTTATCATGAAAAAGGCTCTTATCACGGGTATCACCGGCCAGGACGGTTCGTACCTCTCCGAGTTTCTCCTGGACAAAGGCTACGAGGTGCACGGCATCATCCGCCGCTCATCAGTAGATTTCCGCGAACGCATCGCCCATCTCGAGGGGCAGCCCCGCTTCCACCTGCACTACGCCGACCTGGGCGACTCGATGTCGATCGTCCAGGTGGTGCGCCGCGTCATGCCCGACGAAATCTACAATCTGGCGGCGCAGAGCCATGTGCAGGTCAGCTTCGACGCGCCGGAATATACGGCCAACATCGACGCCGTCGGCGTGCTGCGCGTGCTCGAGGCCGTGCGCCAGTGCGGACTGGAGAAGACCTGCCGCATCTATCAGGCTTCGACGTCCGAACTCTACGGCAAGGTGCGCGAGGTGCCGCAGAACGAAAACACGCCGTTCAACCCCTACTCGCCCTATGCCGTGGCCAAACTCTACGGCTACTGGATTGTCAAGGAGTATCGCGAAGCCTACGGCATGTTCTGCTGCTCGGGCATCCTCTTCAACCACGAGAGCGAACGCCGCGGCGAGACCTTCGTCACACGCAAGATAACGCTGGCCGCCGCACGCATCGCACAGGGCAAGCAGGACAAACTCTATCTGGGCAACCTCTCGTCGCTGCGCGACTGGGGCTACGCCAAAGACTACGTGGAGTGTATGTGGCTCATCCTCCAGAACGACGAGCCGGAGGACTTCGTCATCGCCACGGGCGTGCAGCACTCCGTGCGCGAGTTTTGCACCCTGGCCTTCCACCACGCGGGCATCGACCTGACCTTCCAGGGCGAGGGCGAGAACGAGGTGGGCATCGACAGCCGCACGGGCCGCGTGCTGGTGGAGGTGTCGAAAGACTTCTACCGCCCCACCGACGTGGTCAACCTCTGGGGCGACCCCACCAAGGCCAAGGCCAAACTGGGATGGAATCCCGCCAAGACGTCGTTCGAAGACCTGGTGCGCATCATGGTGGAGCACGACATGGCCAAGGTGGCGGCCGACAAGGCGGCCGACCACGTGCGCACCAACCTCGTGGAATACCTCGAAAAAGGCATTGTGAAATAACTTCTCTCCCCTACCACAACCATGGAAAAAAACGCCAAAATATATGTGGCCGGCCACCGCGGCATGGTGGGCGGCGCCATCGTCCGCTCGCTGCAGCGGCAGGGCTATACCAACATCGTCACCCGCACCCACGCCGAGCTCGACCTCTGCCGGCAAGACCAGGTAGAGGCGTTCTTCCGCGCCGAACGCCCGGAATATGTCTTCCTCGCCGCCGCCAAGGTGGGCGGCATCATCGCCAACCAGACGGCGCCGGCCGACTTCATGTACTGCAACATGATGCTCGAGATGAACGTCGTCCACGCCGCCTGGCAAAATGGCTGCCGCAAACTGGAATTTCTCGGCTCATCGTGCATCTACCCGCGCCTGGCGCCGCAGCCCATGCCCGAGAGTTGCCTGCTCACCAGCGCCCTCGAGCCCACCAACGAGGCTTATGCCCTGGCCAAAATCAGCGGACTGAAATACTGCGAGTACCTCAACCGCCAGTACGGCACCGACTTCATCAGCGTCATGCCCACCAACCTCTACGGCCCGGGCGACAACTACCACCCCGAGCACAGCCACGTCCTGCCGGCCCTCATCCGCCGCTTCCACGAGGCCAAGGAGCAGGGCCTGGACGAGGTGACCTGCTGGGGCGACGGCAGTCCGCTGCGCGAGTTTCTCTACGTCGATGACCTGGCGGACCTCTGCGTCTTCCTCATGGAGCACTATAGCGGCAACGAGACGGTCAACGCCGGCACGGGCAAGGAAATCAGCATACGCGGCCTCACCGAACTCGTGGCCCGCATCGTCGGCTACCACGGCCGCATCCTTTGGGACACCACGCGCCCCAACGGCACGCCCCGCAAACTCCTCGACGTGAGCAAGGCCACCCGTCTGGGCTGGCAGGCCCACACCTCGCTCGAAGAGGGCATCCGCCTGACCTACGACGACTTCCTCAACAACCCCATGCGCGCCGAGCGCTGAACGCCACGCCATGGCCGCCCAGCCTATACCACAACCTATATAACCTCTGCGCGGCCACCCACCGACTTTCAGCCGAACAAAAAAGGGGGCCGCATCGCCACCGTGGCGATCTACTCCCCCACCTGCATACCTTCCCATCCCGAAGACCTCCCCACCAGGCCTTCGGGATGGTTGGGTTTTATCTGTGTACGTCAGAGTGGTTAACCCCCTTCAACGTTCAAGGATCAGCATGATTCTACCTGTCATGCAACTGCGTTTTGAAAAGATTCGTGTGGACACCGCAAGTATCGACCTCTTCACATCCTTATTGACAGTCAAACCTTCATACTTCTCTTTTATGAGCAAGAGTAGGAGCCGCACATCTCCTCCGTCACATTGCGAGGCTTGCCATACTGTTGCTCAAAACCTTCGCCAAGTTCAACTATGGTCATTACTTCAGGTAATGGAGCTGCCGTATCTTATCATTGAGTAGGGTCAATTTCTCTACCAGTTCCTCAAAAGAGGGCACCGGACCATATATCATGTGCTCGCCCATGAACTTGTAGTCCTCCTGCCACCTCTCGGCAATCTCGTTGCCAGGAACGATGCAAAGGGTGTCGGTATATAACTCATCATAGTTGAAGCCCTTCAGACCGATGAACTTGCGGCGGTGTTCAAGAACGGTGCGGTATAGTTCTTCGTTATTAACGGCTCGGTCGGCAATCTTGCGTTCGGAGTCCATCATCATTGCCAGGTCATAGACATGACGCGACATACGTTCCACCCTTACCACATCCTTATGGAACTCTTCGTGCAACAAGAACACCTTTTCGAGAAAAGTGCGCTCGGGAATAACGGCGTTCACCGCAAAGGGTTCCTCTGCAAAAGGCGCATTGGGGAAATGGGCGTCAATGGCAGCATTGATAAACTTCTTCTCTACGGGTTCCACCATCGATCTGCCGCTGATTTCTACCTTCACCGTATTCTTAATGTAGGGCGACACGTCATACAGACTTTGGTAGGTTACCGTTATTACCTCTGGGTCAACGGTCGTGACGGGAGTGATAACCACATCTACAGAAAATACATCTTGGCGAATACCCTGCGCCAGCAATGCTTCTTTGACATCATATTGCATCTTTCCCCTTACAAAGGAACATGCTGCCCTACGGAGTTTGTCGCTGATCTGCGTTTTCGACAATTCGCCGCCAAAACCAAGAAATTCTCGACTAAGGGCGATGTCTATGTCTTCAGAGAATCGGGCTATCAAGTTCCAGCACTTGCTGAGACTTGTCCCACCCTTAAAGGCTATATGTTCTGCATAAGGCAAGGTGTGCAGAGCTTTCAGCACCTGCGTCACCCACCAGTCCTTTTCGATACTCGAAGGTGGCAGTTCTGTCTTCAATGCCACATTGTTGATGGCTTGCCGCTGGCGGTCTGCCGGAATATCTATGAATTTCATCGTGTAACCAGGATTTTGCGCACCCATGCCGGTGCAAGCTTGATATCGTGGTTAAAATCGCTTTCGCTCACAGTTCTTATATGGCCTAAGAGGATGATTTTCTCTTCCTCGGTCAAATTCTTTTCGCCAATGGTTCGCATGGCAGTGACCACCAGCATCATTAATTCTGATTTATAAGCGAAATTCTTACCCGAAGAAGAATGCTTAAAGAGGATACCATGTCCGTCACCTATCTTTATCCTTCGAGGGGCTCCGTTGGTGAGGAACACCACATTCATCGGAATCTGTGTGGACAACCCCAATCGGTTCAGAGCATATGCTTCAGCAGGCACAATTTTGGTTTTATCACGTTTGGCAATGGCCTGGGCAATGTCATCAATGGACGGATAGATTATGCCCAGCCCATATTCCTTGTCTTCCTTAGGATAATAATAGATACCATGAGCCAGTCGCACCAGCATTCCATTGGTGTACAATCTGAAGAATGTGGAGTTCACAGCAGAAGGGGTTCCGAAGTCCGCATAGTCCTGCTGGAACACTATCGAGCCACGTCCTTTGCCTCTAATGCTCTTTTCTATCTTGTTTTCAATGCTTTGACCTACTACTTGCACCATGATTTTTGCAACAAATTTATAATAAATTTCGCTCAATTCTCAGCGCAAAGGTATAGTGTTTCCCTCAAATCCCCAAAGGTTTATGCGAATATCGCCTTTTGACACTGCATATTAGTTCAAATCAGTCTATCCGGGCATCAACTCTCACTTCATCTCGTTGTCAATCTCGCGATAACGGACAAAGGCACGGCTGCCGTCGGTGTGCCCAAAGAGGGAGGTGAGAAGGTTGGGCCTTTCACCCTCTTATAAAGATTGCCAAAAAAGCCTGCCGCTCCCCAATGGCGCTTGAAAAGGGAAATGCCGCAGAACGTTTTTTACTTAAAAGCGGGATAATGTTGGCTTCTGATATTTTTTCTCTATATTTGCAGTATCAAATCAAACCCTAACTATCTAAACCTTTTACGATATGAACATTCTGCTTACTGGTGGCGCCGGCTACATCGGCAGCCACACCCTTGTACAGCTGGACAAGGCAGGCCACAGCGTTGTGGTCGTGGACAACTTTATGAACTCGCAGCCCGAAGCCATCCGCCGCGTCGAGCAGATTATCGGCAAGAAGGTGCCCTTCATCGAAGCCGACATCCGCGACCGCGCCGCCATGGACAAGGTCTTCACCGACCACAAGATTGATGCCGTCATCAACTTCGCCGGCCTCAAGGCTGTGGGCGAGTCGGTGGCCAAACCGCTGGAGTACTACGAAAACAACATGAACGGCGTCTTCGTGCTCTGCGACGTCATGCGCCAGCACGGCTGCAAGAACATCATCTTCTCGTCGTCGGCCACGGTATATGGCGACCCCGCCATCATCCCCATCACCGAGGAGTGCCCCAAGGGCGTCTGCACGAACCCCTACGGCTGGACCAAGTCGATGCTGGAGCAGGTGCTGATGGACATCCAGAAGGCTGACCCCGAATGGAACGTGGTGCTGCTGCGCTACTTCAACCCCATCGGTGCTCACGAGAGCGGCCTCATCGGCGAAAACCCCAACGGCATCCCCAACAACCTCATGCCCTACATCACGCAGACGGCCATCGGTATGCGCGAAGAACTGGGCGTCTTCGGCGACGACTACGACACGCACGACGGTACGGGCGTTCGCGACTATATCCACGTCGTTGACCTGGCCAACGGCCACGTGGCTGCCCTCAAGGCCATCCAGGAGAACAAGGGCCTGGCCATCTACAACCTCGGTACGGGCCACGGCTACTCCGTGCTCGACGTGGTGAAGGCCTTCGAGAAGGCCAACGGCCTGAAGGTGAAGTATGCCATCAAGCCCCGCCGTCCGGGCGACATCGCTACCTGCTACTGCAACCCCGCCAAGGCCAAGGCCGAACTGGGCTGGGAGGCACAGTTTGGCATCGAGGAGATGTGCCGCGACTCGTGGAACTTCCAGAAGAACAACCCCAACGGCTACGAGAAATAAGGCGCGCAGCGCCAACATGCACAACGGCGGCCCCTGCTGGAACAGGGGCCGCCGTTGCGCGTATTTGGGCGGCGGGGGCTCTTCTAGATTTTCTAGAGATTCTAGATCTTCTAGATTTTCTAGAATCTCTAGAATCTCTACGTCTCGCTCTCGATGACGAACGTCACGTTGTAGCCGCTCAAGGGGCGCTCTCTGAGCATCAGGCTGAGGCCCTGCCTGACGAGCATCTGGCGCGACATGGACAGGCCGATGCCCGAGCCTGCGGCCTTGGTGGTGAAGAAGGGGACGAATATCTCGCGCGCCACATCGTCGGGGATGGCGTGGCCGTCGTTGCTGACATACAGCCGCCCGTCCCACCTCAGGTCGATGGTGGCGGCGCCGGCCTCGGCGGCATTCTTCACCAGATTGATGAGCACCTGGCGCAGCATGGCGGCGTCGGCCCGCAGCGTGGCGTCGGGCGGCACCTCGACGTGCCACGCCAGATGGGGATAGAGGGCGGCCACGCTCTGGCAGAAGGGCAGCAGGCTGACGTCGCCGAGTTGCGGTTCCTGAAAGCACGTCAGTTTGCGGTAGCTCTCCACAAAGGCGGCCAGTCCCCGGCTGGTGTCGTAGATGGCACGGATACCCTCCTCATAGGGCGAGCCCTTAATCTGCGGACTCTGCAGGTACGCCTGGCTCACCGCCTGTATGGGCGCCGTGGCGTTCATGATCTCGTGGGTCAGCACGCGCGTCAGCCGCTGCCAGGCCTCCACCTCGTTGCGGGCAATAAGTTTCTCTATCTCCTGCCCCATGTCGTTGAGCGTCTGCTGCAGCGCCCTCTCGCCGAAGAGCAGGCCACGGGTGGGCAGGCGAAACATGAAGTCGCGGTGGCGGATGCCCTCGCGCATCAGCAGTGCGCGGTCGCGGAGCAGCCGCTGGTGGCGATAGACGGCGGCGGCGAGGAGGGCGAAGACGAGGGCGAGGGCGAGGGCAATATATACGAGCATTGGGGAAGAGGCTTTATTCGCTGTGATACTTCTTGTAGAGGGTCTGGCGGGTGATGCCCAGCAGCATGGCGGCCTTGCTCATGTTGCCGTTGCATTTGCCCACCACCTTGCGCACATAGTCTTTCTCCAGGCGGTCGAGGGGCATGACCTCGCGGCTGTGGTCGATGGCATCCTTGAGGACGCGGGCCAGTTCGTCGTTGTCCCATGGCTTGGTAACGAAATCGACGGCGCCGTTCTTCATCGCCCTCACGGCCAGTTGCACGTCGGCATAGGCCGTCATGAGCACCACGGGCAGGGCGGGATGGCGGCGGTGGAAGGCCGTGAGCCACATCATGCCCTCCTGCCCCGTGTTGGTGCCGAGGGAGAAGTTCATGTCCAGCAGCATCACATCGACGTGCTCCGTCTGCAGCGTGGCCAGGACGGCCTCGGGGCGCGACAGGGTAATGATGCGTGCAAACACCGTCTGCATGCTTATCTTTACTGCGGTGAGGATGGCGGGGTTGTCGTCCACCACCAGGAGGGTGCCATAGGTTGTATTCATGCCGCAAAGTTACATCTTTTATCGACGCCCGCGGCCATCGGCGCTGCCCTCAGCATGGGACGAGGAGGGAAAGTGTATGAAAAACATACAGCCGGGCGTATGATTATCATACATTCGTCCCCGGCCGGGTCTGCCGAGCCTTGGCCCGTGGCGGGAAGGCCTTACCTTTGCGGCAAAAGCAAAAGCAGGAACAATGAAACAAAGTAAAAACAGCCGTTATACACTAAAACGGCACAAATAATTTTCGTATGAAAACAATCATTATGGAAAACCGGAAAGGGATTATTATTGTACTGCTTGCCCTCGTCCTTGCTG
>CAMGHE010000038.1 GCA_946055775.1 uncultured Bacteroidales bacterium | reverse complement strand
GCCCTCGGCAAAGAAACTGCGTATGGCGCGCTCGCCGCTGTGGCCGAAGGGCGGATTGCCCATGTCGTGGGCCAGGCAGGCGGCCGAGACGATGGCACCGATGTCGGCCAGCGAGGTGTCGGCCAGGGCGGGGCGACGCCGGATGAGTTCGCGCGCCACATCAGTGCCGAGCGAGCGGCCCACACTCGACACCTCAAGGCTATGCGTCAGACGGTTGTGCACAAAAATGCTGCCGGGCAGGGGAAACACCTGCGTCTTGTTTTGCATACGGCGAAAGGGCGCCGAGAAGATAAGGCGGTCGTAGTCGCGCTGAAACTCGGTGCGCATCTCGGTGATGGCGCGCGGGCTATGTTCCTTGCCGTAGCGTTCGGAAGAGATAAGGCGTGTCCAATCCATCATGTCGGTCAGTGGGTCTGGGGGTTAGGATGAGGGGCGTCGCTGCCGCGTGGCAGTTGCGCTTGGCAAAATTACCCAAAAAGGCGCAGAGAGGACCGCTTTTTTATAGTTTTTACCAGTTACCGCGGCCACGTTCACCAAGAAATCCGTACTTTTGCTTCTCCAATGGCCATAGGCCACACCTATATATCTCACACCGCAACACGCACTTATATAGCATATCGGCCGCAGGGCCAGCCCTGCCCTACACCCACCCATGAAGATACGTATCATCAACCGCTCGCACCACGCGCTGCCCACCTATGCCACAGCCCTGAGCGCTGGCATGGACCTGCGCGCCAACCTCGACGCTCCCGTCACGCTGCCACCCCTGGGCCGCGCCCTCATCCCAACGGGCCTCTACATGGCTCTGCCGCAGGGCTATGAAGCACAGATACGCCCGCGCTCGGGCCTGGCGCTGAAGAAGGGCATCACCCTGCTCAACACACCAGGCACCATCGACGCTGACTACCGCGGCGAGATTGGCGTCATCGTGGCCAACCTCTCGGCCGAGGCCTTCACCATAGCCGACGGCGACCGCATCGCACAGATGGTGGTGGCACGCCACGAGACGGTGGCGTGGGAGCCCGTAGAAAGCCTCGACGACACGGCACGCGGCGACGGCGGCTTCGGCCACACGGGGATGTGACGGCCGCATAGTTTCTTTTTCATTCTCCCCACCCTCTTCTTGAACTTCGCACACAACACCAAAGTATGCTTTCCCTTTCCTGCACTTCACGCCTACGCCACGCTGCGGCCCACACGGCCGCTTTGGCGCTGCTCATGGCCGGCATCATAGCGGTGCTGGCGGGCTGCCGGGCGACCACGGTGACAGCGGGGGGCGGCGATGCCGCGACGGCGGCGGCAACACCCGCGGCGAGCGTGCTTAGCCCGGAAGGGAAGGAACGCTATGACGCGCTGTTTTTCGGCGCCATACGCTACAAGGAGCGGGGCGACTATGCCGAGGCCTACGAACTGCTACGCGCGGCGCTGGCCATCGACCCCGAGGCGCCCGAGGCGCTGTTTGAGATAGGGCAGATGCTGGCCGACTATGCGGCCTATGGCGATACGGCGACCTACTACCGCGGTCTGGAGTGTATGCGCCAGGCTGCCCTGCGCGACACCTTCCACTCCGACATCAGTGAGCAACTGGCGATTTACTATGCCAAAAGCGGCAACTACACCGAAGCCATCGACATATACCTCCGCCTGGCCGAGAGGCAGCCCAAGGCCTCCACGCTGGCCACGCTGGCCAACCTGCAGGAGCAGGCTACCGACTACGCAGGGGCCATCAAGTCGATTGAACGCTACGAGGCGCTGCAGGGACGCGACGAAAGCACCAGCTTGGTGAAGTTCCGCCTATACAGCCAGATGAACGACTACTCGCGGGCTTACGCCGCCATCGAAGACCTCTACGCCGAATATCCCGACAACTTGGCCTACCGCGTGCTGCTGGGCGACCTGTACATGCAGAACGGATGCAGCGAGATAGCACTGGCCACCTACAACGACGTGCTCTCTGTACAGCCCGACAATGGCGAGGCCCAACTGTCACTCTCGGAATACTACCGTCGGGAGGGGCCCGACTCGCTCTACTACGCCGCTCTACGGCGCGTCATCCACAACGACCTCATCAGCTGCCAAGACAAGGCTAACGCCCTTATGAATCTGGTGAAACGAGAGCCCTCAACGCCGGCCGACTCGACGCTGTTCATGCAACTCTGCGCCAGCGCCCTGGCAAAGAAACAGACGGAGCCGAACATCGCCATACTCTACTATGCCTACCTGACGATGAACGGGGCTGACGACCTACGTAGAGCACGGGCGGGCGAGAAGGTGCTCGAGGCCAATCCCGAAGATCACATGGTACGCCTCAAGACGGTGCTGACCTACTACGACCACCAACGCTACGCCGACGTGGTGCGCCTCACGCGTGACGGATGCCTCTACGCGCCAGACGAACTGGTTTACCCTTACCTGCTTTCGGCGGCCTACACCATGACCGACTCGATCGAACAGGCGGAAGGGGTGCTCGCTCAAGCGGTCGCCACACTGGACGAGGATAGCGAAACGGCTATGGCCTCGGACATCCTGTGCAGCTACGCCGACCTCATCCACAAAAAAGGAAAACGCGAAGAAGCCTACAACTGCTACGACCGCGCACTGACCTACAACCCCGACAACGTGCAGTGTCTGAACAACTATGCCTACTTCCTCTCGCTCGACGGCACCCACCTGGACCGCGCGGCAGAGATGAGCCTGCGCACCATCGAGGCCGAACCCAACAACGCGGTATATCTGGATACCTACGCCTGGATCCTGTTTCTCAAAAAAGACTACGCCGAAGCACGGCAGTATATCGAACGCGCCATCAACGGCTTGCCCGAAACGGCCGAAAACGCCACCATCTTTGGCCACGCGGGCGACATCTACTACCACTGCCGGCTGCGTCAGGACGCCCTGAAGCAATGGGTCAAGGCGCTGAGCCTGACCACAGACAGCAAGCAGCGCAGCGAACTGCGGCGCAAGGTGCGCACGCGACGGCCGTAACCTACACCGACGACACCATACCTATATATAACGTATGAAACACTTCCCCCTCTATCTGCTGGCCGCCACGCTGGCGCTCACAGCCTGCCGCTCGTCGAAACAGGCCCTGGCCGGCAGCGACAGCGGCTCGACAGCCACCACCATCGCCGACGGCAAAGGCACGGAGGCTACGGCCCTCGTCACGCGCATACAGGCCAACCGTCAGACGGCCGACGCCCTGACGGCACGCCTCAAGATGAGCCTCAAGAACGGCAGCAAGACCATCGATCTGGGCGGCTCGCTGCGCATGAAGCGCAACGAGGTGGTGCAGATATCGCTGACGATGCTGGGCTTCGAGGTGGCCCGCATGGAGTTTGCCCCAGACGGCGTACTGCTCATCGACCGCGTCAATAAGCAGTATGTCCGCGCGGCCTACAACGATCTGTCGTTCCTGCGCCAAGCACGCCTCGACTTCTACGCCCTGCAGGCCATGTTCTGGGCCGAGGTGTTTGAGCCGGGAAACAAAGGTGAGGCCAGCGCCACAGCCTTCGCCCTGACGCGCCGGGACGGACAGGCCACGCTGACGCTGCCCGACGCACCGGCTCTCCGCTACGCCTTCTGCGTGGACGAGGCCACGGCAAGTCTAGCCAAGACGGAGGTGAGCGCCAAGAAGGAGACGCAAAACGCGGCCTTCTCGTGGACCTATGCCGACTACCAGCAGGTGAGCGGCAAGCCCTTCCCCGCACGCATGACGGCGGCCTTCCGCCTGGGCACGAAAGACGGCGGCTTTACGCTCAACCTCTCGCGCATAGACCATAACGCCGACTGGGAACCGCACACCAAGGTGTCGTCAAAGTATGTGCAGCAAAAGGCCGACGAACTGCTCAGCCGCTTGCTCAAAGGCGCCTGACAGAACCCACGCCATACGCTCTGATATCTCTTCTTCCTCTCCCTGCCCCCCTCTCTCCCTCCCCCAATAACCCCACAACCGCACCGACAGCGTGAAACGCAGCCTCTTCCTCATTCTCCTCATCGTCACAGCCGTGGCAGGCATACCGTCTGCCTCAGCCCAAAACAGCCCGCGGGTGAAAGCCCTGCAAAAGGAAAGTTCGGCTCTGCGCCAGCAGATTACGGAGTCGGAACGACTGCTGCGCACCAACCGCAAGAGCGTGGCAGGGCAACTGAACAACCTGGCGGTGCTCAACGACCGCATCGCCATTCAGGAGAAGGTGGTAGAGGGCTACCGCAACGAGGTGACGACGCTGAGCACGTCCATCACCCGCCTCCAGCGCGACCTGCAGGCCCTCGAGGCCGACCTGGCGGCATGCAAGGGCAAGTACCGCCGCGCCGTGATGTACCTGCACCGCAACACGCTGCTGCAAAACCGCTGGGCCTTCGTCCTCATGTCGAAAGACTTCCGGCAGATGTACCGCCGTATGCGCTACGCCACCGACTACGCCAAGTATCTGCGCGTTCAGGGCGAGGCCATCCGGCAGAAAGAGGCAGCGGTGGCCAAGGCCAAGGCCCAACTGGAGGCCGACCGTGCCGACAAGGACCTCATGCTGGCCGAGGCGCGCACGCAGCAGGGCGAACTGGAGAAGCAGAAGGGCGAACGGCAGAGAATGGTGAGCGAGCTGCAGAGCCAGCAGAAGCGCATCAACGCCACCCTGGCCCAGCAGCGCAAACAGCAGGCCACGCTCAACGCCCGCATCGAGCGCCTCATCCAGGAGGAGATAGCGGCGGCCGAACGGGCCCGCAAAGAGCGCGAACGCCGTGAACGCGAGCGTCAGGAACGGGAGCGCCGCGAGCGTGAACGCCAAGAGGCGGCAGCACGCAGGAATGCGGCCAAGAGTAAGGGCAAAGGCAGCAGCAAGGGCAGCGGCAAGGCTGCCGCACCGGCCTCACGCACGGCCACGCCGCGCTACGAGGCGGCCGACGAGACCGACCGCACCGTCTCGGGCAACTTCCGCGCCAACCGCGGACGCCTGCCCGTACCCATCACGGGCAGTTATGCCGTGACCAGCCGCTACGGACAGAACACCGTCGAGGGCCTGCGCGGCGTCAGCCTGGACAACAAGGGCATCAACCTCACCGGCAGACCTGGCGCACAGGCACGTGCCGTCTTCGGCGGCGAGGTGACAGCCGTCGCCAATGTGGGCGGCGCATACGTCGTCATCCTGCGCCACGGCGACTACTTCACCGTCTATTCCAACCTCGCCTCCGTCAGCGTGCGCCACGGACAGCAGGTTACCACACGCCAGACCCTCGGCACCGTGGCCACCGACGCCTCGGGCAACGCCGTCCTGCAGTTTCAACTGCGCCAGCGCCGCGGAGCCTCGGCCAGCCACATCGACCCCCTGCCCTGGATAGCCCGCTAAGCACCAAGCGCCGAAAGATGCACACGCGGCAGGGGCGGCGCGCAGCAATAGTTGCACAGGCGCCCGCCTTTTCTGCCATTTTGCTCTTTTTTTAAGAAAAAGTTAGCAAAAAGCATCGTCTTATCACAGAAATGTATAACTTTGCAAGGCTTTACCCCGCCAGCCGCGGGGCGAAGCCTTGCTTTTTACTACGCACGAAACAACCTAAACACATATTCTACAATGAAAGCAACAGAAGTCATTGAAACCCTCAAGCGCCGCTTCCCAGGCGAACCGGAGTACATCCAGGCCGTGAGCGAAGTGCTCGACACCATCGAAGAAGAGTATAACAAGCACCCCGAGTTTGAGGCCGCCAACCTCATCGAGCGTCTGTGCATCCCCGAGCGCATCCTGTCGTTCCGCGTGACATGGACGGACGATGCCGGCCGCGTACAGACCAACATGGGCTACCGCGTGCAGCACTCCAACGCCATCGGCCCGTACAAGGGTGGTATCCGCTTCCACAGTTCGGTGAACCTGGGCATCCTCAAGTTCCTGGCCTTCGAGCAGACGTTCAAAAACTCGCTCACCACGCTACCCATGGGCGGTGCCAAGGGCGGTTCCGACTTCTCGCCCCGCGGCAAGAGCAACGCCGAGGTGATGCGCTTCTGCCAGGCCTTCATGACCGAGCTCTGGCGCAACATCGGCCCCGACACCGACGTGCCCGCCGGCGACATCGGCGTGGGCGGCCGTGAGGTGGGCTACATGTTTGGCATGTACAAGAAGCTCACCCGCGAGCACACCGGTACCCTGACGGGCAAGGGCCTGGCCTTCGGCGGTTCGCTGGTACGCCCCGAGGCTACCGGCTACGGCAACGTCTATTTCCTTCAGGAGATGCTCAAGACCCGCGGCATCGAGCTCAAGGGCAAGCGCGTCTGCATCTCCGGTTCGGGCAACGTGGCACAATATACGGCAGAGAAACTCATCCAGCTCGGCGCCATCCCCGTGACCATGTCCGACTCGGACGGCTACATCTACGACCCCGAGGGCATCACCCGCGAGAAGCTCGACTATATCATGGAACTCAAGCAGCTCTACCGCGGCCGCATCCGCGAGTATGCCGAGGAATATCCCGGCGTGAAATATGTGGCCGGCGCCCGTCCCTGGGGCGAGAAGTGCGACATCGCCATGCCCTCGGCCACACAGAACGAAATCGATGGCGACGACGCTCGCCAGCTCCTGGCCAACGGCGTGATAGCCGTATCGGAAGGTGCCAACATGCCCTCTACCCCCGAAGCCGTCGATGCCTTCCTCGAGGCCGGCATCCTCTATGCCCCGGGTAAGGCTGCCAACGCCGGCGGTGTGTCCGTATCGGGTCTGGAGATGACGCAGAACGCCCAGCACCTGTCGTGGAGCGCCGAGGAGGTCGATCAGCGCCTGCACCGCATCATGGAAGATATCCATGCCCAGTGTGTGAAGTACGGCCAGCGCCCCGATGGCACGGTCAACTATGTTCGCGGTGCGAACGTCGCCGGCTTCATGAAGGTGGCCTCGGCCATGATGGCACAGGGCATTCTCTGATAAACCTCTACTCACGATTGATGAAACTCTCCGCCACCGCAGCGCCGCACCGCCGGCACTGCGGTGGCGCTGTATATAGGCTAGATGATGTCGGCCACTGGACAGTCCCGGGGCGGAGCGGCAAAAACGTCGGCAAAGGTTTTGTCGTTCAGCCGCCTTGGCGTATCTTTGCCGCGTAAAAAACAATACCCTATGTTCAAAAAACGCATCACATTCCTGACCACGCTTCTGCTCGTCGCCATCAGCGCCCTGGCGCAGGTGCGAACGAGCGTAAGTTACAAGAAAGTCAGCGCCACCGAACTGGACATCGTCTTTACGTTCCAGTTGGAGAGCGGCTGGCACCTGTATGGCGCCTCGATGGAGCCCGGCGGCCCCATGCCTGCCTCGTTCAAGGCCGACGCCTTGAGCGGCGCCGAACTCAAGGGCAAACTGGCCGACGGCCCAGGTCTAAAGACCGAGCACGACGACAACTTCGACATGGATGTCAAGTATTACGAAGGCTCAGCCACCTTGACGCAGCGCGTGACGCTGACCGATGCCCAGTATAGCATCGAAGGTGCCCTAAAGTATCAGATCTGCCGAGAAGGCGCCTGCCAGCCTGGCACGGTAGAGGTCAGCCATAAAGGCACAGATGGCCCTAAAGCCAAGGCCGATGCACCCGCAGCCAAAACCGCACCCGAAGCGCCCAAAGCCGAGGCCAAGGCCGAGGCCGAAGCCGCCCCACTTGCCGATGCCGCAGGTTCTGCTGAGGCCCAGACCGACAGCACACAGTCTGACAGCGCCGCAGTGGCCACAGCCGACGTCAGCGACAGTGAAACCAAAAGCGACCTGTGGGCCTCGTCCAAGGAGCGACTGAAAGAACTCGACGGCAAGAACCTGAGCGACATGTCGCTCTGGTACATCTTCCTGTTGGGTATGCTGGGCGGCTTCGTCGCCCTGTGCACCCCCTGCGTCTGGCCCATCATCCCCATGACGGTGAGCTTCTTCCTCAAGCGCAGCAAGGACAAGAAGAGCGGCGTGCGCGACGCCATGCTCTACGGCGTAGCCATCGTGGTGATCTACGTCACGCTGGGCCTGCTCATCACCTCTATCTTCGGTGCCGCTGCGCTCAACTCGCTCTCTACGTCGGCCGTCTTCAACATCTTCTTCTTCCTGCTGCTGGTGTTCTTCGCCGCCAGTTTCTTCGGTGGTTTCGAGATCACACTGCCCTCGTCGTGGAGCAATGCCGTCGATAGCAAAGCCGAATCGACAACGGGCCTGCTGAGCATCTTCCTCATGGCCTTTGCCCTGTCGCTGGTAAGTTTCTCGTGCACGGGTCCCATCATCGGCTTCCTGCTGGTTGAGGTGAGCACCGCTGGCAGCGTGTCGCTGGCACCGACCATCGGCATGCTGGGCTTTGCGCTGGCTCTGGCTCTGCCCTTCACGCTCTTTGCCCTCTTCCCCACATGGCTCAAGAGCGCGCCCAAGAGCGGCGGCTGGCTCAATGTGGTCAAGGTGACGCTGGGCTTCCTCGAACTGGCCTTCGCCTTGAAGTTCCTCTCCGTGGCCGACCTAGCCTACGGCTGGCACATTCTCGACCGCGAGACCTTCCTGGCTCTGTGGATAGCCATCTTCGGTCTGCTGGGCCTGTATCTGCTGGGCAAAATCAAGTTCCCCCACGATGACGACGACACCCACATTGGCGTGCCCCGCTTCTTCCTGGCCCTGGCCTCCATTGCCTTTGCCATCTACATGATTCCCGGTTTGTGGGGCGCTCCGCTGAAGGCCATCAGCGCCTTCTCGCCCCCCGTCACCACGCAAGACTTCAATCTGTACGAGGTGCACGTCGAGCCGAAGTTCAAAAACTACGACGAGGGTATGGCCTACGCCAAGAAGGCCGGCAAGCCCGTCGTCCTCGACTTCACGGGCTACGGCTGTGTCAACTGCCGTCAGATGGAGGCCTCGGTATGGACCGACGCCAGCGTGAGCGACATGCTCAATAACGACTTCGTCCTCATCTCGCTCTACGTCGATGACAAGACCGACCTGCCCGAGCCCATCGTCAAGACCGTCAATGGCGAGCAGAAAAAACTGCGCACCGTAGGCGACCTGTGGAGTTACCTCGAGGAAACCAAGTTTGGTGCCACGGCACAGCCCTTCTACGTCATTGTGGGCAACGACGGTGAACCTCTGGTCAAGTCGTATGCCTTCGACACCAACCCGCAAAACTTTGCCGACTTCCTCAAGGCTGGCCTCAAAGCCTACGGCGAGAGCAAGGCGAAGTAAGTGCGTTTCGTGAACGGCAGAGACACCATCAGATGGTCCCCTTCTCAGCCGCGCGATAGAAAACGCTCGCTGCAAAACCCATTATTTTCGATAGAAGTGGCGAAAAAGGCCAATTTGCATTTCGCCCATTTCTTATGTATCTTTGCTAAGCAAAGTGTAAAGGGCTCCCGCGGGGGCCCTTTTTCATGTCTAAAAAGGGGGTTTTACAACCTGGGCGACCGTAAAAACAGTCGCCCAAGTTGTAAAAACAGTCGCCCAGGTTGTGATTTGAGTCGCCCAGGTCGGGTCGGCAGTCGGGCAAGATGTCTTTCCTCCGTTAAAAATGCCTAAAAATTTCGACGCCACAACGGGCGTTGATAGAAAACTCTTGCGCACAACGTGAAGTAGGGAGGGGGCAATAAGAGGGGCCATGGACGGTACCACCCCGCAAACACGCCAGCGCAGTTTCAATAGTCTTAGCGCCGCCTTCCCTTCGCTTTATATGCACCATAACAACCGCCCAACATTGGCTTCCTTATGTGGCAAAACGCCGAGGAAACGTCCCTTCAAGGTGAAAAGAAACTTAAATCTTGACGGCGTTTTGTTTCACCCACCGCAAAAGTCGCTACCTTTGTTCATCAGTAAGACAGGCCTACGCCCTGCGGTATGGCCGCCGACAACGCCCTATCATCCCCCCACCCCTCTCGCTCCATACATGACACAGTCACACACGCTCTTCCGCCTCCTGCGCCACACCCTGCTGGGCCTGGCAACAGTATCGGTTCTCGCCTCGTGCATCAAGGACGAAGCCCTCAACGCCGAATGCGACATCACGGGCATCGACGCCGCATGGATGGCAGCACACAGCAGCACCATCATCGGCGTGCCCATCATACGCAACAACATGGTGGCCGTGACCATACGCAAGGGCACGGACCGCAGTGCGCTGGACCCGCGCTTCACGCTGACGCCGGGAGCCCGCCTGACCTTTACCGACGCCGACGGCCGTGAGGTGGAGGGGAACGGCACCCAACGCAACTTCGCCACGCCGCAGCGCTACACGGTCCACTCGGAAGACGGCATGTGGGCGAAAGACTACCATGTGGCGTTCAACTATCCCGTGCCCCTGGGCACCTGCTCGTTCGAAGACTTCCGTCTGGACGCCTCGGGCCGGTACTACACCTGGTTTGAGCGCGATACGCTCGACGGCGACGACGGCGAACGTCCCTGCTGGGCCTCGGGCAACGGGGGCTTCGCCATCACGGGCATGGGCAAGAACCCCGCCGACTTCCCCACGTCGGTGCTCTCGCCGGGCTACCGCGGCAACGGCGTGCGCCTGGTGACGCGCTCGACGGGCTCGTTCGGTGCCATGGCCAAGAAGCCCATAGCGGCAGGCAACCTCTTCATCGGCGAGTTTGTCACGGGCATCGCCATGAGCAAGCCGCTCAAAGCCACACGCTTCGGTCTGCAACTGGTGGGCGGACGCCCACTCTACTTTGAGGGATACTACACCTACTCCGCCGGCCCGGTATATACCGACGAATACCAGGCTGTCCACCCCGACCTACACGACACCTGCGCCATCTATTCGGTGCTCTACGAGGTGGAGCCCGACAATGTGGTGCCGCTCTACGGCGACGACGTACTCACCTCACCACGCATCGTGGCCGTGGCGCGCCTGACCAACCCCGGCGAACCGACCGAATGGACCCACTTCCGCCTGCCCTTCGTCATGCTGCCGGGCAAGGTCTTCAGTGAGGAGCGCCTGCGCCGCGACGGCTACGCCATAGCCATCGTGGCCTCGGCCAGTCAGGACGGCGACTACTTCCGCGGCGCCGTAGGTTCCGAACTCTGCATCGACGAACTGCGCATCGTCTGGGAGGGCGAAGAATAGTCGCCCTGCCTCATCTACACGCTTGCCACCCTCAATTCCCCTCTCCCCATGCTCAAACGCCTGCTCATTCTCTCCACCACCCTGGCCACGGCGCTCTGTGCCACGGCGCAGACCGACCATCTGGCCGATACCGACCGCAACCTGGAGCGCGCCGCCATCATGGGATGGCACGTCAGCCTCGGCGCGGGCTTCAACATCGGCGGCACAGCACCCCTGCCGCTGCCCCGCGAGATACGCCACATAGACAGTTACGACCCCGGCCTGCAGGTGGCCATCGAGGGTCGTGCCGAGAAGCGCTTCCTGGGCTCGCCATGGGGCATCGCCATCGGCGTGACGCTCGAAAACAAGGGCATGACCACCAAGGCGCGCGTGAAAAACTACCACATGGAGGCTATGAACGACGACGGCACGGGCGAGGTGCGCGGCGCATGGACGGGGCACGTACGCACCAAGGTGGACAACAGCTACCTCACCATCCCCCTACTGGCTACCTACCGTCTGAACAAGCGCTGGAGTGTGGAGGCCGGACCTTTCGTCTCGCTGCGCCTGCACGGCAGTTTCACGGGCTCGGCCTATGACGGCTACATCCGCGACCAAGACCCCACGGGCGAGAAGATGGAGGTGACGAGCGCGTCGTACGACTTCTCCTCCTCGCTGCGCCGCTTCAACTACGGCGTGCAGGCCGGCGGCGAATACCGCGCCTACCGGCATCTGGCTATCCGCGCACAGGTGGCATGGAGCGTCAACGGCATCTTCCCCAGCCACTTCGGCAGCGTCACCTTCCCCCTCTACCCTATCTACGGGCGCCTGGGCTTCGCCTACCTCTTCTGAACACAGCACTCCCTTACCATAACCCCTAAACGGAACATATATGAAAAAAATTCTACTCCTCTCTCTTGCGGCTCTAGCCGCATGGATGCCCGCCGTAGCACAGAGCCAGGTGACTGGCAACTACACGGGCCAACTCTACGTCACCGATGCGTCGGAAATCTATAACGACGACACCAAGGCGGCCGACGACCAACTGCTCACCGTGGCCGCCAGCACCACGGCGGGCAAGGTGGACCTAACCCTGCCCAACTTCACCTTCTCGGGCATGCCTTTGGGCGACATCTTCCTCTCGGCCATCGGTCTGAGCGCCGAGGGCGAACTGGTACGCTTCGCACAGGATGCGCCGCAGCGCCTCTCGCTCATGGGCGGCGCCATCGTGGCCGATACGGAGATTGACGGCAGCCGCAGCTACATCAAGGGCGACAGCCTCGTGGCCTATATCTCGGTGACGTGGCTGGCGGACCTCAACGACCCCGCACAGAACGTGCCCATCAAAGTGCTGTTCCGCGGCATCAAGCAGAGCGGCGAAAGCGTGACAGGCAACTGGTCTGACTATCACCTGACCAACGGCACATTCGACGACGAATGGGTGGACAACAAACCGTGGGACAGCCAGAACGGCTACCTCGTCCTCGAGGGCAAGGGCTTCACGCAGCCCGAAGGCTGGGTGGTGAGCAACGTGTCGGGCATCAACGGCCTGGGCGCCACCAAGGTAGCCTCGGCAGGCACCGTGGCTGACGGTAACCGGAGCGTCGTGCTGACCAACACGCCCAACCCCTTCATGTCGTCGCAGATCGTACCGGCCTACATCAGCCTGGGCACCACATGGGCCACGGCCAAGGCGGGCATTCTGAAGGTGACTAACGCCGACGGCGGCGTCTTCGGCGGCGTAGCGTTCAAGGGACGTCCGGACGCCATCGCCCTGAAGTATAAGCGCAGCCACGGCACGGCCAACGCTGGTGAGCGCGCCTCAGTCATCGCCTACACCTGGCGCGGCACCTTCACGCAGGAGAACGTGCCGGGCAATACCAGCATGAGTACGCCCGTCACCACCACCATGACCGACCGCGACCGCAATATCCTGGGTCTCTCCACCGCCACGGGCGGTAACGTGAGCAAGAGCGACGACGCCGCACTCATCGCCAAGGCCGAAGCCTATATCGAGAGCGACGCAGCCGAATGGACGGACCTGCTCGTGCCCTTCACCTACAACGAAAGCGTGGAGGCCGGCACGGCGCCCGAAAGACTCAACGTCATCCTCTCGGCCAACGACTATTTCGCCGACCGCAGCACTATCGGCAAGGGCAACACGCTCGAGGTAGATAGCGTGCGTCTAATCTACTACACCACGCTCAGTTCGCTCAGCATCAACGGCCTGCCGCTCGATGTGACCGAAACCAACGACTTTGTCATCCCCGTGCCCGAAGGACAGGCACTCGACCCCTCGGCCCTGCAGGTGGATGCGCAGCCGACGGGTGCCGGCGCCCACGTCGTTCCGACATTCGACCCCACCACCATGACGCTCACCCTGCGCGTTGAGGGCGGTGACATCAGCGTATGCCCGGACAACTTCTCGCTCTACACCATCCGCTTCGCCATGCCCGACGCTATCGACACCGTCAACGCCGACACGACGAGCCGTGCCCACGGCGTCTATACGCTGAGCGGCGTGCGCGTGGCCAACAGCCTCGACAGCAGTCTGCCCCACGGCATCTACATCGTCAACGGCAAGAAGGTGGTGAAATAAACCCTGCGGGCTGACCCCGCCGACACCTATTCCTACACAGGAGGCTGACGCCATCACAGCGTCAGCCTCCTTCATTTGGGCCATGCCACAGCAACGGCACACAAAAACGTGGGTCTTTCATTTTGCCCATCCCCAGCGTTGCTGTACCTTTGCAATGGCCCACGCCGCAATGGCTGCGGCGCCCACGCCTCACCCCAACCCCACAAACGGCAAATCCGCATGGCGCAGAAATTACAACAGGAACAGAAACAGAGTCAGGTGCAGCAACTATCCACGCTGCAGGTGGCCCTGTCGTCACTCGTCCAACTGCCGCTGACGAGCATGGCCGAACGCATACGCACCGAGATGCTCGACAACGCCGCACTCGAGGAGGGCAGCGACCTGCCACACGACGACGCCTCTGCAGCCGACGACGGCTACGGCGACGACGCGGACGACAGCACGGCATGGGACGAGGTTCCCAACGGCGAACTGCGCGATTCGCTCAGCGACTATATGAACGAGGACGAGGTGCCGGCCTACCTGCGCGACCGCGCCGACGAACAGCGCGAACAGCGCGAACAGCGCATAGCGGGCTCCACCAGCGCCATCGACGACCTGCAAGCGCAGATTGGCGAGCATAACGTGGACGACCACCAGCGACAGTTGCTGGAATATCTCATCGGCTCTCTCGACGACGATGGGCTGCTGCGCAAGGACCTTGAGACGCTGGCCGACGAACTGGCCGTCTATCACAACATCTATACCGACCGCAACGAACTGGAAGGCGCGCTGCGCATTCTCCAAACGTTCGAACCACGCGGCATCGGGGCACGCTCACTACGCGAATGCCTGCTGCTGCAACTCGACGACCCTGACCTGCACTCACCCTACAAAGAGGCGGCCTGCCGCGTGCTGCGCGAGGGCTTCGCCTCGTTCGCCTCGCACGACTGGAACGCACTGCGCCAGCGCTTCGGCCTGGACGAGACGGCGATGGACGGCGTGCGCCACCTGCTGACGCACCTCAACCCGCGCCCCGGCGGCAGCCTGGGCAACGACACAGCGGCCGAGGCGGCAGCCATCGTGCCCGACTTCTACGTGAGCATAGGCAGTGACGGCCTGCCCGACGTCTCTCTGAACCAGGGCGACATGCCCGAACTGCACATCAGTCAGGCCTTCCGCGACAGCCTCAGCACCTACACCCGCCACCGCGACAAAGCCTCGCGCGCCGAGCAGGAGGCTTACGTCTATGCCCGCCAAAAGGTGGAGGCAGCACAGACATTCATCACCCTCGTGGCACGCCGCCGCGCCACACTGCTCATGGTGATGCGCGCCATCGCCGACCTGCAACGCGACTTCTTCGTCAGCGACGACGACGATACGCGCCTGGTGCCCTTGACGCTACGCGAGGTGGCGGCACGCGCTGGCGTGGACATCTCGACGGTGTCGCGCGTGGTGACCGACAAGTATGTCGAAACGGCCTACGGCATCTACCCGCTCAAACTGTTCTTCTTCAACCGCATCACCACCCGCTCGGGCGACGAACTCTCCAGCCGCGAAGTCAAGGCGGCTATCGCCGACCTCATCAACGCTGAAGACCGCCAACACCCACTTGCCGACGAGGCCATCGCCGTCGCCCTACAGGCCCGCGGCCTCGACGTAGCCCGCCGCACAGTGGCCAAATACCGCGAACAGATGGGCTTCCCCGTAGCCCGCCTGCGCCGCGAATAGCCGCTTCCTCACGCCCCCTCCTCAAGCCCTCCCCCTCCCCTACAACGCCCATGACCAACCGTTTCATCCTCATCACCGCACAGGTCATCTCCGTCATCTTCTCGCCGTTCTATCTGCCCGTGCTGGCGGTGGCGGTGCTCATCTGCTTCAGTTACCTGCGTTATCTGCCGTGGTCGTTCAGCGCTCATGTGTTGCTGCTCATCTACGTCTTCACGGTGTTGCTTCCGCGCATAGGCATCTTCACCTACCGCAAGATCAACGGTTGGACGCGCCATCAGTTGTCGCGCCGCGAGCGGCGCATCGTGCCCTACATCCTCTCCATCACGTCGTACGCCGCTCTGTTCTACCTGATGGGGCAGTTGCGCATGCCGCGCTTCATGCTGTCCATCGTGGCGGGTGCTCTGGTGGTGCAGGTGGTCTGCGCCCTGGTCAACCCGCTGTTTAAGGTGAGCACACACGCTGCGGCCTCGGGCGGTCTGACGGGCGCCATCATGGCTTTCTCTTTCCTGCTCAATGTGGAACTGACCACGATGCTCTGCCTGTCGGTACTGCTGTCGGGTGTGGTCTGCACGGCACGTTTAGTGCTACGCCAGCACAGTTTGGGCGAACTGTTTTTGGGAGTCGTCGTGGGCTGGATCAGCGCCTTCTTCGCCATCCTCTTTCTCTGAACCCTCTGCAAACAATCTCTTCAATCCTCCATATCCCCATTATGAATCCGCAAGTCAGCATTATCATGGGCAGCACCAGCGACCTGCCCGTTATGGAAAAAGCAGCCCAGTTTCTCGATGAAATGGGCATATACTTCGAGATGAACGCCCTGTCGGCCCACCGCACGCCGGCCGAGGTGGAGCAGTTTGCCCGCCAGGCGGCCCCTCGCGGCGTCAAGGTCATCATTGCCGGCGCTGGTATGGCCGCAGCCCTTCCAGGCGTCATTGCGGCCTCGACGCCGCTACCGGTCATCGGCGTCCCCATCAAGGGCATGCTGGACGGTCTGGACGCCCTGCTCTCTATCGTACAGATGCCTCCCGGCATTCCCGTCGCTACAACGGGCGTCAACGGCGCCCTCAACGCCGCCATCCTGGCCGCTCAGATGCTGGCCCTGAGCGATGAGGCACTGGCACAGCGCCTGAACGACTATAAGAGCGGTCTGAAGGCCAAAATTGTCAAGGCCAATGCCGACCTGGCCGCCGTCACCTATACCCACAAGACCAACTGATGACAGACATCTTCAACTACAACCCGCGCGCCTCGCACACCGTCCACGTGGGCACACGTCCCCTGGGCGGCGATGCGCCGCTGCGCCTGCAGAGTATGACCACCTGCGCCACGACCGACGTGGAGGGCTGCATCGCTCAGGCGGCACGCCTCTTCGATGCTGGCGCCGACTATGTGCGCCTCACCACACAGGGCACACGCGAGGCCGAAGCCCTGCGCGACATCCGCGATGGCCTGCACAAACGCGGCTATGACGGACCACTGGTGGCCGACGTCCACTTCAACCCCGCCGTGGCCGACGTAGCGGCGACCATCGTCGAGAAGGTGCGCATCAACCCGGGCAACTACGTCGATCCAGCCCGCCAGTTCAAACACCTGGAATATACGGACGAGGAATATGCCGCCGAACTGCAACGTTTGGAGGAGCGGTTTAAGAAACTCCTGGCCATCTGCCGCGAGCACCACACCGCGCTGCGCATCGGCGTCAACCACGGCTCGCTGTCCGACCGCATCATGTGCCGCTACGGCGATACGCCCGAGGGCATCGTCGAGAGCTGCATGGAGTTT
>CAMGHE010000037.1 GCA_946055775.1 uncultured Bacteroidales bacterium | reverse complement strand
CCGCCGCCTCGCTCGGCGAGATGGGCTTCAAAGTGCTCAACTTCTGCATCCAAGATTCGCCCCGTCGCGCCCACTCCATCGCCGCACAGGGTGGTATCAACGCCGCCAAGAACTATCAGAACGACGGCGACAGCGTATATCGCCTGTTCTACGACACCGTCAAGGGCGGTGACTACCGTGCCCGAGAGGCCAACGTCTATCGTCTGGCCGAGGTGAGCGCCAACATCATCGACCAGTGCGTCGCACAGGGCGTACCCTTCGCCCGCGAATACGGCGGTCTGCTGGCCAACCGTTCGTTCGGCGGCGTACAGGTGAGCCGTACCTTCTATGCCAAGGGCCAGACCGGCCAGCAGCTGCTGCTCGGCGCCTACTCGGCCCTCATGCGTCAGGTACACGAAGGCACCGTACAGCTCTACTGCCGCTACGAGATGCAGGACGTCGTTATCATCGACGGCCGCGCACGCGGTATCATCGCCCGCAACCTGGTCAACGGCAAGCTCGAGCGCTTCGCCGCACACGCTGTCGTGCTCGCCACCGGTGGCTACGGCAACACCTACTTCCTCTCCACCAACGCCATGGGCTGCAACTGCTCCGCCGCCATCGCCGCCTACCGCAAGGGTGCCTACTTCGCCAACCCCGCCTACGTGCAGATTCACCCCACCTGTATCCCCGTGCACGGCGACAAGCAGTCCAAGCTGACCCTCATGTCCGAGTCGCTGCGTAACGACGGCCGCATCTGGGTGCCCAAGAAGAAGGAAGACGTGGCCAAACTGCGCTCCGGCGCCATCAAGCCCAGCGACATCCCCGAGGGTGACCGCGACTACTACCTGGAGCGCCGCTACCCGGCCTTCGGTAACCTCGTGCCCCGCGACGTGGCCAGCCGCGCCGCCAAGGAACGCTGCGACGCTGGCTTCGGCGTGAACAACACGGGCCTGGCCGTATATCTCGACTTCTCTGAGGCCATCAACCGTCTGGGCATCGACCAGGTGCTCCAGCGCTACGGCAACCTCTTCGATATGTACGAGGAAATCACCGACGTCAACCCCGGCCAGCTGGCCAACGAAATCAACGGCGTGAAGTACTACAACCCGATGATGATCTACCCCGCCATCCACTACACCATGGGCGGCCTCTGGGTAGACTACGAACTCTCCACCAACATCCCCGGCCTCTTCGCCATCGGTGAGTGCAACTTCTCCGACCACGGTGCCAACCGCCTCGGTGCCTCCGCCCTCATGCAGGGTCTGGCAGACGGCTACTTCGTACTGCCCTACACCATCCAGAACTACCTGGCCGACCAGATCACCGTGCCCCGCTTCAGCACCGACCTGCCCGAGTTCGCCGCCACCGAAAAGGCTGTGGCCGACCGCATCAAGCACCTGCTCAGCATCAACGGTAAGAAGTCGGTAGATAGCATCCACAAGGAACTGGGTCACGTCATGTGGGAATACGCCGGTATGGCACGCACCAAGGAAGGACTGCAGACCGCACTGGCCAAGCTCAAGGAAATCCGCAAGGAGTTTGAGACCAACCTCTTCATCCCCAAACTCGAAGGTGTCAACATCGAGCTCGACAAGGCCCTCCGTCTGAACGACTTCATCACCATGGGCCAACTCATCGCCATCGACGCCCTCAACCGCGAGGAAAGCTGCGGCGGTCACTTCCGCTCCGAGCACCAGACGGAGGAAGGCGAGGCCAAGCGCGACGACAAGAACTGCTTCTATGTCAGCTGCTGGGAGTACAAGGGCGAGAATGCCGACCCCGTGAAGTACACCGAGCCCCTCAAGTACGAGGCCATCGAAGTGAAGACCCGCAACTATAAGAACTAATTTCCCCACCAACTCCTAAAGACATTCCTACAATGGCTAAGAACATCAGCTTTACGATAAAGTACTGGAAGCAGAACGGCCCCAAGGATGCGGGTCACTTCGACACGCGCGAGATGCACGACATCCCCGACGATACCTCCTTCCTGGAAATGCTCGACATCCTCAACGAGGAACTCATCGAAGAGGGCAAGGAGCCTTTCGTCTTCGACCATGACTGCCGCGAGGGTATCTGCGGCATGTGCTCGCTCTATATCAACGGTACGCCCCACGGCAAGACGGCCACTGGCGCCACCACCTGTCAGCTCTACATGCGCCGCTTCAACGACGGCGACGTCATCACCGTTGAGCCCTGGCGCTCGGCTGCCTTCCCCGTCATCAAAGACTGTATGGTTGACCGCTCCGCCTTCGACAAGATTCAGGCTGCCGGCGGCTACATCAGCGTGCGCACGGGTGCTCCCCAGGACGCCAACGCCATCCTCATCCCCAAGCAGGACGCCGACGAGGCTATGGACTGCGCCACCTGCATCGGCTGCGGCGCCTGCGTAGCAGCCTGCAAGAACGGCTCGGCCATGCTCTTCGTCAGCTCTAAGGTAAGCCAGTTTGCCCTCCTGCCCCAGGGACGCCCCGAAGCCGCCAAGCGCGCCAAGGCCATGGTGGCCAAGATGGACGAACTGGGCTTCGGCAACTGCACCAACACCCGCGCTTGCGAGGCCGTATGCCCCAAGAACGAGAGCGTAGCCAACATCGCCCGCCTCAACCGCGAGTTCATCAGCGCCAAGCTGCACGACTAAGCACACTATCACGGGCGCTTAAGCCCAACACAAGCGCGCCTTCCTACACCAGGAGGGCGCGCTTTTTTGATACTTTCCGGCAGAAGTAATGTAGAGCGGAGGGTGTGTCAAACAGAAGAAATCGAGCGGCGGGGCACCGCTAGGAGGGACGATGGGAATCAGCGAATAACGTTGACACGGCGGCCTTTTTACCTCACGCCACCCGCCTCAATAGGGTTTGGCGGGAAGGAAATACTTTTGCCCGGTGGCGATGGTCTCAAATGTTATCGCTATTTTTGCAAATGAAGATTGCTCTTGAGCAATAGTCTGCGTTTGTTTAGGATAGATGCTCAAGAACAGACCTGTTTCCACATTTACAACGAAGATATGGCCAACAAGAATCTGAATAAGGCGAAGGAGGCAAAAAAGGATGAGTTTTACACTCAACTTGAAGACATCAACAACGAGTTGAGGCATTACCGCGAGCATTTCCGCGGCAAGACTGTGCTGTGCAATTGTGATGACCCGCGCGTCAGCAATTTCTTCACCTATTTTGCCTACAACTTCGAACTTCTCGGTCTGAAGAAGCTCATCACCACATGCTACAAGAACCAAGACGTCGATTTGTTTTCGCAGGGTCAATGCGAGAAAGCGGTATATCTTGTTTACGAAGGCGATAAGAATGGCAATCATATCCCTGATGCGGAAGAAATTGGGGTGTTGCCCCTAAAGGGCGATGGCGACTTCCGGAGCCGCGAGTGCATCGAGCTTCTGAAGGAGGCCGACATCGTCGTCACCAACCCGCCGTTCTCTCTGTTTAGGGAGTATGTGGCGCAGCTGATGGCGTATGACAAGAAGTTTTTGATTATTGGTCACCAGAATGCTATCACGTACAAGGAGATATTTCCTCTCATACAGCAGAACAAGATATGGCTGGGCTACGGCTTTAAGGGAGGGGCCGCCCATTTTATCTCACATTATGAGGACAAGGCAACGGCCGGTGACCATCGTGAGGGCATGATACGTGTCTCGGGCGTGACTTGGTTTACTAACTTAGAAATCAAAAAGCGCCATGAAGACCTTATCTTGTATAAGAAGTACACACCTGAGGAATTTCCTAAATACATCAATTATGATGCTATTGAGGTTGGAAAGACTGCCGACATTCCATGCGATTATATGGGTCTTATGGGAGTTCCTATAACTTTCTTGGATAAACATAATCCTGATCAATTTGAGATAATTGGCAAGAGTTCTGATTTAGGAGATATGACTCACATCAGACAAATGGACAATGCTCAAGGTGGAGGCCCTCGCTTTTATATCATGAAGAATGATACTCCAACAAGAATGTATGAACGCATTGTTATCCGCCGAAAATAATAGACTGTCATGAAATCCGAAGAGATCATCGCGTTGTTCCGTCAGTTTGAATCTATCGCGAACGAATATGAAGGCGTGGAGTGCTGGAGCGCGCGCGAGTTGTCGAACCTGTTGGGGTATGCCCAATGGCGCAACTTCGAGAATATCATAGAAAAGGCCAAAGCCGCATGTGAGAATGCAGGGCAAGAAACGGGCTATCATTTTGCTGACGTCAGCAAAATGATAAGTTTGGCTAAAGGTGCTCAGCGTGAGGTAAATGACTATATGCTGACGCGCTATGCCTGCTACCTTATTGCGCAAAATGGCGACCCACGGAAGCCACAAGTGGCCTTTGCGCAAAACTATTTTGCGGTGCAGACACGCCGGGCCGAACTGGTGCAGAAACGTATATTGGACCATGAGCGCGTCGTTGCACGAGCTAAGTTGGCCGAAACGGAAAGCCGCTTGTCGGGCATCCTGTATGAACGTGGCGTGGACAGCAAAGGGTTCGGCATCATCCGCTCCAAAGGCGACAAGGCTTTGTTTCACTTAGACACCGCATTGTTGAAACGCAAATTGGGAGCGCCGGACAGTAGGCCCTTGGCAGACTTCCTCCCGACGATTAGCATCAAGGCAAAAGACTTCGCCGCAGAGATGACTTCTGTCAATGTGCAGCAGAAAGATTTGCATGGGCAGGAGCAAATCACCCGCGAACACGTGGACAACAATACGGCGGTACGGAATATGCTGCTGCAACGCGGCATCGTTCCTGAACTATTACCGCCGGGAGAGGACATCAAGAAGGTGGAACGCCGCTTGAAGTCGGAAGAAAAGACATTGGCCAAGGGGTCAGGCGCAAAAACAAAGTCGAAGAAAGGAAAAGAATAGGATATGCAGATAGAACTGAAGTCGATAGCCATACGCGACTTGATAGACGGCTACAGCAACGATGCCGATACCGGCGTCAAAGGTTATGGCGGAAAGTTGGACATCCGGCCGCCCTATCAACGCGAGTTTAGATATAACTTGAAGCAGCAGCAGGCTGTTGTGGAAACCATCCTGAAGGGATTTCCGCTCAACATCATGTATTGGAATGCCTGCGAAGATGGCCGCTATGAAATGATTGACGGGCAGCAGCGCACGCTGTCCATCTGTGAGTACTTCTGCCACGATTTCCACATCGTGGACCCGGACCGTGGCACGCTGTACTTCGCGTCACTGAGCGATGAGGAGAAGGACCGGTTTTTGAACTACGAGCTCACGGTCTATTTCTGTAAAGGGACGGACAAAGAGCGGTTAGACTGGTTCAGGGTGATCAACATCGCCGGAGAGAAATTGCTCGACCAAGAGCTGCTGAACGCCGTATATACCGGGCCGTTTGTGACGGACGCCCGCCGGTATTTCTCCAAAACAGGCTGCCCGGCCTTCAAACTCGGTGCGGATTTCCTGAACGGTACAGCCATTGAGCAGGCTTATCTTTCCACCATCCTGAAATGGGCGGCCCGCCACGACGGCATAGCCAAAGTGGACGACTATATGGCGCAGCATCAGTTCGACCCCAATGCCAATAAACTGTGGGCTTACTTTGTGGCCATCATCACATGGATTCGCTCCACCTTCCCCACATACCGCCGCGAGATGAAAGGCCTGGATTGGGGCGCTATGTACGATGAGTTTGGCGAGGGCGTTTACGATACCGAGGCGCTGGAGAAGCAGATTCGCGACCTCATGGAAGACGACGAGATTATGAAGAAGTCGGGCATCTACCGTTATGTGCTGAGCGGCGACTTGCGCGACCTCAGTTTCCGCGCCTTCGACAAAAAGCAGAAGCGCCAAGCCTATGAGCGGCAAAAGGGCATTTGCGTCCATTGCCACAAGCACTTCGAAATAGAAGAAATGGAGGCAGACCACATTAAGCCATGGAAAGAAGGCGGTACTACCGTGGCAGAAAACTGCCAAATGCTTTGCAGAAATTGCAACCGGATAAAAGGCAGCAAGTGAGGCTACGTCCCAATCACGTGGTTGAAGGCGAAAGTTTGAAGAAGACCTTTAGCACAACGGGCAACAACGTGAAGGGCGGGCCGGACGCGACGTAATTTTGCATCGTCGTTGGGGAGCACCCCGTGCTGACGGCAGGCAGCCTGCATGAAAGCAAAGCCATGCTTGCAAGTCTGGGGTCGGCAAGTGACGACGCCCTGCCAACACACAGAAAGCCCCGCAGCGGTGATGCTGCGGGGCTTTCGTTGTTTTCGTCGGCAAGCAACGGATTACTTGCGGAGGCCAAGCGCCTTGACGATGGCGCGGTAGCGAGCGATGTCCTTACGCTTGAGGTAGTTGAGGAGGGCGCGGCGCTTACCTACAAGTGCTACGAGGGCACGTTCGGTAGTATGATCTTTACGGTTGGCCTTCATGTGTTCCGTCAGATGGGCAATACGGTATGAGAACAAGGCCACCTGGCTCTCAGCGGAGCCGGTATCCGTGTTGGACGTTCCGTACTTACCAAAGATCTCTTGCTTCTTTTCAGAATCTAAGTACATAATGTGTAGTGAAGTTAGGAAATGATTGTTTGCTAAGGATAGCGGGTGCAAAATTACTCACTTCCGCCGGGACGGCCAAATAAATCGCCATCTTTTTCGCGGTAATTGTTTTCATGCCAGCGCCTTTACGCCAAACGGGAAATATGTCGTACATTTGCAGCGGCCGATGGCGCCGGTGGCCTTGTGCCGCGTGGTCCGTCGTGTCTGTTCAAAACTTCATCGTCATGACCAAACACCTTCTTCTCTTTACGTTGGCCCTGTTGGGCTGCGGCCTTGAGGCTGCCTCGCAGAGCGACAGCAGCGCCGTGGCCGTACCTGCCCCCATGGATTCCACCGTGATGGTGCCGACGTCGCCGGCTCTTCGCTTCGGCCACTTCCGCTACGACTCGCTGCTGCACGCCATGCCCGAATACGGCGCCATGGAGGTACGCATGAAGCAACTTCGCGAGCGTTACAACGAGGAGATTGCCTACAGCGAACTGACCTTCAAGCGGCAGTTTGCCGAGTTTTTGGAAGGTCAGAAGCGCTTCCCCGAGAACATCCTGCTCAAGCGCCAACGCGACCTGCAGCAGGCCATGGAGCGCAGCATCGCCTTCCGCCACGAGGCCGACAGTATGCTCACGGCGGCACGCACCGAGATGGAGCGCCCCGTGCGCGACATGCTCAACCAGGCCATACGCCTCGTGGGCCTGGAGCGGAAATATACCTGCATCGTCAATACCGACAGCGGTCAGATGCCCTTCCTCCATCCCGATGCCTGCGAGGACGCCACGCCCTACATCACGGAGAAACTCATCCTGCTGCGATCGGGCAAGCGCTGAACTGCAGGCTCTGCCAGCGGTATTCTCTCCCCCACCCTTTCCCCATCCTCTCTCCCCGACACATGGCAAGCACTGACAGCCGCTTTGCCGCCACCAGCGGCCCCATCGGCGTTTTCGACTCGGGCTACGGCGGCCTGACCATCCTCAGACAGATGCGCCAACTCATGCCGCAGTACGACTACATCTACTTGGGCGACAATGCGCGAGCCCCCTATGGCCCGCGCTCGTTCGACGTCATCTACCGCTACACCCTGCAGTGTGTCGAAGCGCTCTTCGCCCAGGGCTGCCAACTGGTTATCTTGGCGTGCAACACGGCCTCGGCCAAGGCCCTACGTACCATCCAGCAGACCGACCTGGCGCGCATTGATGCCGATCGCCGCGTGCTGGGCGTCATCCGTCCGACGGTCGAGGTCGTATGCGACATGACGCGCTCGCGCCACGTCGGTGTGCTGGCTACGGTGGGCACCATACAGTCGGGCTCCTACGGGATGGAGATACGCAAGTGCGCCCCCGACATCGTGGTGACGGGTCAGGCCTGCCCCATGTGGGTGCCGCTGGTGGAGAACGACGAGTACGACTCGCCCGGCGCCGACTATTTCGTGCGCAAGCGTATCGAGGGCATTCTGCGCACCGACCCCCTCATCGACACGCTGGTGCTGGCCTGCACGCACTACCCGCTGCTGATGAACAAGATTGTGAAATACACGCCGCCGGGCGTGCGTATCGTGCCGCAGGGCGACTATGTGTCGGGCAGCCTGCGTGCCTATCTGCAGCGCCATCCCGAGATGGCTGCGCGCTGCACACATGGGGGGCAATGCCGCTTCCTGACCACCGAAGACCCGACCAAGTTTACCGAGAGCGCCACGCTCTTCATGCACGAGCGTGTCGAGGCTGAGCACATCGAGTTGTAGTGGCGCCCCGTTCCATTCCCAAGTCTTCCATTCCCCTATGTCAAGCATACTTATCACCGGAGCCAGCGGTTTCATCGGCAGTTTCATTGTCGAGGAGGCCTTGTCGCGAGGCTTCGAAGTGTGGGCCGCTGTGCGTTCCACCAGCAGCCGCCAGTACCTCACCGACGCGCGCATCCGGTTCATCACCCTGAGCCTCGGCGACGAGGCCGCCCTGCGCCGCGAGGTGGCCGACCACGTCGCGGCGCACGGCCCGTGGCAGTATGTGGTCCATGCTGCCGGCGCCACGAAGTGCCTGTCGAAGGCGGATTTCTTCCGCACCAACACCGAGGGCACGGAACGCCTGGCGCGTGTGCTCACCGAGAGCGGCGCCCTGGAGGGCCGCCTGGTGTTCATCAGTTCGCTGAGCGTCATGGGCGCTCCGCACGAACGTACCAAACTGGCCATCACCGAGCGCGACACGCCGCAGCCCAACACGGCATACGGCCGCAGCAAACTCGAGGCCGAGCAGCGTCTGGCCGCCATAGCCGGCCTGGACTATGTCGTGCTGCGCCCCACCGGTGTCTATGGGCCGCGTGAGCGCGACTACTTCCTTATGGCCAAGAGCATCTGCCGCCATATCGACACGAGCGTCGGTCTGCGCCCGCAGCGCCTGACATTCATCTATGTGCTCGACCTGGTGCAGGCCGTCTTCCTGGCCCTGACGCGCGGCGAGCGCGGCGACGTGTTCCACCTGAGCGATGGCCGCGACTACAGCCAGCGCGCCTACTCGGACCTGCTGCAGAAGGCCCTCGGCGTGCGCGGCGTATGGCATCTGCGCCTGCCGCTGTGGGTGCTGCGCGTGGCCTGTTTCGCCGGCGAGACGATGGCGCACGTCACCCACAAGCCCTCGACCCTTAACAACGACAAGTATCACATCATGAAGCAACGCAACTGGCGCTGCGACATCTCCCACGCCGAGAGCGTCCTGGGCTACCGTCCGCGCTACACCCTGGCCCTGGGCGTGAGCGAAAGCGTGGCTTGGTATAAGAAAGCACAATGGCTCTGACTCTCTCTGCCCTGATGCCCCTATCTCTGACGCCGCGCCGCGCGGGTCTGAGCGGCGTGGAGAAGGCCACGCTGGCCTACCTCGTCATGACGACGGCCGTCATCGCCATCATGGCGGGCCGTCTGGCGGACGTCGGGGGACTGCTCCTGCTGCGTGCCGCCATTGCGGGCGGTCTGGTGCTGACGGTCGGCCTCTACCGCCTGCGGCCGTGCCGGCTGACGCTGCTGCTGCGCTACCTCTTTCCGCTGTCGCTGCTCTCGGTGTGGTATCCCGATACCTATGCCTTCTGCAGTACCCTGCCCTATCTGGACCACGTGTTCGCCGCCGCCGACCAGTGGCTCTTCGGTTGCCAGCCGGCCCTGACCTTCAGCGCGGCCCTGCCGCAGAAGATATGGAGCGAGTTGTTCCACCTGGGCTACTTCTCCTACTATCTGATGATTGCCGGCGCCGTGCTCTCGCCGTTGCTGTTGGCCCGTGAGCGCTTCAGTCGTACGGCCTTCATCGTGATGGCCACGTTTTTCCTCTATTATACCATCTACCTGTTCCTTCCCGTGGCCGGTCCGCAGTACTACTTCTGCGCCATCGGTCTGGACCAGGCTGCGGCGGGCCACTTCCCCGCCGTGGCCGACGGCTACTTCGCCCTGCATCAGCAGATGCTGCCCTCGCCGGGCCCCGACGGTCTGTTCCGCACGCTGGTGGAGCAGGCACAGGCGGGCGGCGAGCACCCCACGGCGGCCTTCCCTTCGTCGCACGTCGGCGCGGCGACGGTGCTGATGCTGCTGATGTACCGCACGCGGCGGTGGCTGACGTGGCTCATGATGCCGCTATACCTGCTGCTGGTGGGCGCCACAGTCTATATTCAGGCGCACTATCTGGTGGATGTCTTCGGCGGACTGGCCACGGGGGTTCTCTTCTACATCGTCCTGGACCGCCTCTACCCGCATGTCGAGCGGCGCTTCGCCGGCACGCGGCCGCCCTTCGCCTGACGTGGGGCCGACACCTCAAGCCTATATTCACACATTAACTATCACTTACACCCCCTTTTCTCTTATGAAACGTACCCTTCTCTCCCTGCTCCTCCTGGCCCCGGCGGCATTGCTGACGGCCCAGACCACCGGCGGCATCAGTGCCGGCATGCTCGAGCAGATCAAGAAAGCACAGCCCCAGGACGCCGGCCAGCAGGCCCTGCGCAATGCCGTAACGGGCGCCAGCCTGCAGTCGCTGGCCATGCCGATGAGCGCACGCAGCGCCGGCGACACCCACTTCTCGCACCGTGTGCGCACCAAGGGCATCACCGACCAGCAGAAGTCGGGCCGCTGCTGGCTCTTCACGGGCCTCAACGTCATGCGTTCGCGCATGATTACGAAGTACAACCTCGGCGCCTTCGAGTTTTCGCAGTCCTACTGCTTCTTCTACGACCAGTTGGAGAAGTCGAACCTCTTCCTCCAGAGCGCCATCGACCTGGCCAAACTGCCCATGGACGACAAGAAAGTCGATTGGCTCTTCCACAATCCGCTCTCGGACGGCGGCACCTTCTGCGGCGTGCAGGATGTGGTGACGAAGTACGGTCTGGTGCCGGCCGAGGTAATGCCTGAGACTTTCTCGGCCAACAACACCAGTCAGATGTCCACGCTCATCGCCACCAAACTGCGTGAGTACGGTCTGGAACTGCGCGCCATGGTGGCCAACGGCGCCAAGGCCAAAGCCCTCAACGACCGCAAGACGCAGATGCTCGGCACGGTCTATCACATGCTCTCGCTCTGCCTGGGCGAGCCGCCCGTATCGTTCACCTGGACGCGCAAAGATGCGCAGGGCAACCCCGTCGATACGCGCGAATATACGCCGCTGTCGTTCTATCAGACTTATGTCGGCGCTGACCTCAAGGGCAACTATGTCATGCTCATGAACGACCCCTCGCGTCCCTACCATAAGACCTACACCATCGACATGGACCGCCACTCGTACGACGGCCAGCAGTGGACCTACCTCAACCTGCCCATGGAGGAAATCAAGGCCATGGCCATCGCCTCTATCAAGGACAGCACGATGATGTACTACTCGTGCGACGTGGGCAAGTTCCTCAACAGCAAGACGGGCGTGCTCAGCCTCGGCAACTTCGACTACGCCTCGCTCATGGGCACCACGTTCCCCATGAACAAGGCCGACCGCATCCGCACCTTCGCCTCGGCGTCGTCGCACGCCATGACGCTCGTGGCCGTTGACCTCGACGCCAATGGCAAGCCGAAGAAATGGATGGTGGAGAACTCGTGGGGCCCGTCGTCGGGCTACCAGGGCCACCTTATCATGACCGACGAGTGGTTTGACGAGTACTCGTTCCGCCTCGTTGTGGAGCGCAAGTACGTCCCCGCCGCCACCCTCGAACTGCTCAAGCAGAAGCCCACGGTGCTCCCCGCTTGGGACCCGCTCTTCCAGATGGAGGAATAAGCGCCGCACCGCCGAATCAACGCCAAGGGGGCTGCCGTCCGTGATGGATGGCAGCCCCCTTGGCGTATGGTCCGGAAGACCCGCCGCTTAGTGCTGGTCGTAGGCGTGCTTGGGATAGTCGATGGTGTAGTGCAGGCCGCGGCTCTCCTTGCGCTCGATGGCCTGGCGCGTGATGAGGTAGCCCACGTTGATCATGTTGCGGAGCTCGCAGATGTCGCGGGTGGCCTTGACGCGCTTGAAGAGTTCCTCCGTCTCCTCGTAGAGCAGGTCGAGGCGCACCCAGGCCCGCTTGAGGCGCAGGTCGCTGCGGACGATGCCGACGTAGGCCGACATCACCTGCTCCACCTCCTTGGCATCCTGGGCGATGAGCACCTTCTCCTCGTTGCTGAGCGTACCCTCGTCGTTCCACTCGGGCACGCGGTCGTTAAACGTATATTCGTCCAGGTGCTCCAGCGTGTGGCGCGCCGCCGTCTCGGCATAGACCACGGCCTCGACGAGCGAGTTTGACGCCAGACGGTTGCCGCCGTGCAGACCGGTGCACGAGCATTCGCCCAGAGCATAGAGGCGCTGGATGCTCGAGCAGCCGTTGAGATCGACCTTGATACCGCCGCAGAGGTAGTGGGCGCAGGGCGCCACGGGGATGTACTGCTTGGTGATGTCGATGCCGATGCTCAGACACTTGGCGTAGATATTGGGGAAGTGGTGCTTGGTCTCCTCGGGGTCCTTGTGGGTGACGTCCAGGCAGACGTGGTCCAGGCCGTGCTTCTTCATCTCCTTGTCGATGGCGCGCGCCACGATATCGCGCGGGGCGAGGGACAGGCGCTTGTCGTACTTCTGCATGAACTCCTCGCCGTTGGGCAGGCGCAGGATGCCGCCGTAGCCGCGCATGGCCTCGGTGATGAGGTAGGCGGGATGCGTCTCGCCGGGGTGGAAGAGGGCTGTGGGGTGAAACTGGATAAACTCCATGTCCTGCACCGTGGCCTTGGCGCGATAGGCCATGGCGATGCCGTCGCCCGTGGCAATCTCGGGGTTGGTGGTCGAGGCATAGACGGCCCCGCAGCCGCCGGTGCAGAGCACGGTGACGCGCGAGAGGAAGGTGTCAATCTTCTTCGTGTCGGGGTCGAGGATGTAGGCGCCGTAGCATTCGATGTCGGGCGTGCGGCGCGTCACCTCGATGCCCAGGTGGTGCTGGGTGATAATCTCCACGGCGAAGTGGTTTTCGAGCAGGGTGATGGCGGGGCAGTTTTTCACCGCCTCGATGAGTCCGCGCTGTATCTCGAAGCCCGTGTCGTCAGCGTGGTGGAGGATGCGAAACTCCGAGTGTCCGCCCTCGCGATGCAGGTCGAAGGTGCCGTCGTCCTTCTTGTCGAAGTTGACGCCCCACTCCACGAGGCGCTTGATGGCGCCCGGGGCCTGGCGTACCACCTGCTCGACGGCCGCGCGGTCGCTGATATAGTCGCCGGCGATGAGGGTGTCACGCACATGCTTTTCAAAGTTGTCCACCTCCATGTTGGTCACGGCGGCGATGCCGCCCTGTGCCTTGGCCGTATTGGCCTCTTCGATAGACGTTTTGCACACGAGGGCCACCTTACCTTTGCCCGAGGCGGCCACCTGGAGGGCGTAACTCATTCCGGCCACGCCGGAACCGATTACGAGGAAGTCGAATTTGCGTATCATTGTGTCACTGTTTTCGCGTCGTTATGCCCTGCGAAGTTACAGATTTTTGCGCTATACGCGCCGCCGCGGCGCTTTTTTCTGCGCTGCGGGGCACCTATCTATAAGAAAGTGCGTACCTTTGCGCACATTTCCGAACTATCATACCCTACAGATTATGAAAAAGTTTAAGTTCATGCTGCTGCTCGTGGCCCTGCTCTTCGGCTTCCATGCCGAGGCGCCGGCGCAGATGATGCAGCCGCTGCCCACCGACCCGGGCGTCCGCATGGGCAGACTGGAGAACGGTCTGACCTATTACATCCGCCACAACGCGCTGCCTGAGAAGCGCGTCAACTTCTACATCGCCCAGAAAGTGGGCTCGGTGCAGGAGGAAGACAGCCAGCGCGGTCTGGCCCACTTCCTGGAGCACATGTGCTTCAACGGCACCACCAACTTCCCCGGCAACAGCATCGTCAGCTACTGCGAGCGCATCGGCGTGAAGTTCGGCCAGGACCTCAACGCCTATACCAGCACCGACGAGACCGTCTATCGCATCAGCAACGTCCCCGTCAGCGAGAGCAACACCGACTCGTGCCTGCTCATCCTCCACGACTGGGCCGACGGCCTGCTGCTTCAGGATGCCGAGATCGACAAGGAGCGCGGCGTCATCCACGAGGAGTGGCGCATGCGTTCCAGCGCCATGATGCGCATGTACGAGAAGTTGCTGCCCGAGATTTACCCCGGCTCGCGCTATGGCGAGCGTCTGCCCATCGGCACGATGGAGGTCATCGACAACTTCAAGTATAAGGAACTGCGCGACTACTACGAGCGCTGGTACCGTCCCGACCTGCAGGGCATCGTCGTTGTCGGCGACATCGACGTCGATGCTGTCGAGGCCAAGATCAAGGCCATCTTCTCGCCCATCAAGATGCCCGAGAACGCCGAGCCTTACGTCCACTATCCCGTGCCCGACAACGCCGAGCCTATCTACGCCATCGCCACCGACAAGGAGCAGGCCACCGGCGCCATCGCCCTCATGTTCAAGCAGGACGCCCTGCCCGACGAAATGGCAGCGACGGCCGGCAAGGTGCTCATGAACCTGGTCAACAGCGTCGTCACCAGCGTCCTCAACGAGCGTCTGGCCGAACTGGCCAACAAGCCCGGCTGCCCCTTCATCGGCGCTCAGGCCGACTACTCCAACTTTATCCTCTCCAAGACCAAGGACTGCTTCATGGTCTATGTCATGCCTAAGGCCGGACAGGACACCGCCGCCGTACACGCCGTGATGGTGGAGGTGGAGCGTGCCGCCCGCCACGGCTTCGCCCCGTCCGAACTGCAGCGCGCCAAGGACAAGTATGTCAACGCCATCGAGCAACTCTACGACAACCGCGAGAAGCAGGAGCACGATTTCTTCGCCCAGCGCTGCATCCGCCACTTCCTGCAGAGCTATGCCATGCCCGACCTATCTACCCAGTTCCAGGTGACGAAGATGCTGGCTCAGCAGATTCCTGCCGACGTGTACTCGACGATCATGAAGGAGTATGCTGCCCACGTTGACAGCAACTTCATCTGCATGGCCATGTATCCCGAGAAGGAGGGTGTCGCCGTGCCCACAGCCACCGACCTGCGCCAGGCCGTTGAGCGCGCCGCCGCCGAGGACATCCAGGCTTATGTAGATAACACCAAGAACGAGCCCCTCGTGGCCCGCCTGCCCAAGCCCGGCAAGATCAAGGGCGAGCGTCAGGCCGACTTCGGCTACACCGAATGGACCCTGGCCAACGGTGCCCGCGTCTATTTCAAGAAGACCGACTTCGACGACAGCAAGGTGCTCTTCTCGGCCGTCAGCCGCGGCGGACGCAGCCTCACCTCGGTGGCCGACTCGGCCAGCATCGCCATCTATGACGAGGCCATGGAGGCCGTCGGTCTGGGCGGCTTCACCGCCACCGAACTGTCGAAGGCGCTCGCCGGCAAGCGCGTCAGCCTCCACGCCAGCCTCGGCGAGACCAGCGAAGAACTCGCCGGCTCCTCCACCCCCAAAGACCTGCGCACGCTCTTCGAACTGATTCACCTGCAGTTCGCCCCCGCCATGGACGACAGCGACGCCTACAACGCCTTCATCGAGGCCAAGAAGGTCGAACTCCAGCAGGCCGCCGAGCAGCCCTTGCAGGTATGGCTCGACACCGTGCGCAACGTCATCTCCAACTACCATCCCGGTGCCGTGAGCGCCTCGCTGGCCAACATCGACAAGGCCTCTTACGCCACCATCCGCCGCATCCACGACGAGCGCTTCAATGCCGGCGGCGACTTCGACTACTTCTTCACCGGTGCCATCGACACCGACTCGCTCCGCCTCTTCGTCGAGCAGTATATCGCCCCCCTCAAGAGCGTGAAGAAACGCGAAGCCTACACGAACCGCCACATCCTGCCCCCCACGGGCGTGCTGAGCAAGGATGTCGTCCTCAAGATGCAGACGCCCCAGGCCTACATGCTCCGCGTCTATACGGGTCCCGAGGCTTACAGCCCGAAGAAGGCTGAGGTGATGAACATGCTCGCCTCCATCCTAGACCAGCGCTACATCAAGAGCATCCGCGAAGATGCCGGCTATGCCTACAGCGTATCGGCCGTCGGCGTTCAAGGCTTCGGCGTCAACCCCACCTACATGCTTCAGGTGGTATGTCCCTTCAAGCCCGCCGCCCGCGACAGCGTGCTCCTGCTCATCGATGCCGACATTGACCGCATCGCCGCCGAGGGTGTCACGGCCGAGGAGATGGACAAGGTGAGCAAGTTTGAACTGAAGGAACTGGACGACAACCAGAAGAAGAACGACTACTGGCATGGTCTAATTTCCGACCGCATCGTCGAGGGCATCGACCGCGGCACGGGTCGCGCCGACCTCATCCGCAGCATCACCAGCGACGACGTCAAGGCCTGCGCCCGCGACCTCATCCGCGGCCGTGGCAACTGCGTCACCCTGACGCTCATGCCTGCCGACCTGAAGGAATAGGCGCCACGCCCTCTCCACGCCACATACCGCCGGCACAACCCCGTGCCGCCAACCTCAACGAAGCCCCTGCCGCATTTTCGCGGCGGGGGCTTCGCCGTTGACGGGGAATGCACTACCTTTGCAGCGAAAAAGTATAGCATACTCCTAACCCCCAATATCAACCCACCGCCCTATGGAAGCCGTCAAAGAAAGTTGGAAAGCCAAAGGCTACATCGACGAGCCCGTCCCTGAGGGAACGGACCTCAAAGCCGCCATCCGACAACTGTGTAAAGAAAAGAACGCCGTCATCCTGGCCCACTACTATACCGAAGGTGACCTGCAGGACATCGCCGATTTCGTCGGCGACAGCCTGGCCCTGGCCCGGCAGGCCGCACGCACCGAGGCCGACATCATCGTCATGTGTGGCGTCCACTTCATGGCCGAGACCAACAAGATTCTCAGTCCGGAGAAGAAAGTCCTCATCCCCGACCTCAACGCCACCTGCTCGCTGGCCGAGAGTTGTCCGGCCGACGCCTTCGCCGCCTTCGTCAAGGCCCACCCCGACCACAAGGTCATCTCCTACGTCAACACCTCCGCCGCCACCAAGGCCGTGACCGACGTGGTGGTGACCTCGGGCAATGCCCGCGAGATCGTGGAGAGTTTTCCGAAGGAGCAGAAACTCATCTTCGGCCCCGACCGCAACCTCGGCGCCTATATCAACAGCATCACGGGCCGCGACATGCTGCTCTGGGACGGCGCCTGCCACGTGCACGAGCGCTTCTCCACGGCCAAACTGGTGGCGCTGATGAAGGAGCACCCCGGCGCCAAGGTTCTGGTACACCCCGAGTGCAAGGGCCCCGTGGTCAAACTGGCCGACGTCGTGGGCTCGACGGCCGCCTTGCTGAAGTATGCCATCCAGAGCGAGGCCGACACCTTCCTCGTCGTCACCGAGAGCGGCATCCTGCACGAGATGCAGCGCCGCGCCCCCGGCAAGACCTTCATCCCCGTGCCGCCCGACGACAGCACCTGCGGCTGCAACGAGTGCAACT
>CAMGHE010000036.1 GCA_946055775.1 uncultured Bacteroidales bacterium | reverse complement strand
TTCCGGACGGTCCGGCCGTTGCGGCGACAAAGTTACGAAAAACGCGCCGAACGGCCGTACTGTCGCCCCATCTTTTACTTGGGTAGCCTTCCGCCCTTTGTCGAGTCAACAGCCCAAAGTAATCTTAAATCTTAAAGATTGGGTATAATAGTCTTTTTCTTTAGTAAATGTTTGTGGCTATGGAGAAAAAGTTGTTCCTTTGCAGAACAAACCCCAAAGATAATTATATGGAAACGACAAACACTATCCGAATCCCGAATCCTTCCAAGGAGTTGGTCGCTTTCATAGAGAAAGCCCAGCAAGAGAAGAGGGAACGTATGAGAATTATTTGCGAGAAGTATCGCAAGCAGCTCTATCGTTAGTTGATGGAAGCAATCGAGAATATTATTCCAGATAATTGGGGCAATCATTTAGTGGTTGCCCTTAGTTTTTATGATGAAGTGATGAAGGCCCATACCTTTCACATTCCGGAAGAGTATGAAGGATTGGATATTGCTGATATTTCAATCAGTAAAATCAACTTGGATGTTCCTTTGAATATACGGGCCTTTTTTAGGATGTGTGATTGGCTATTGGAACAATTTATAAGTTCGCCCAAAACTGTGTTTTCATTTATCTGCTCTACAGACCCTTTGGATAATCACCATCCTGATATAAGACCCGAACTCTATCGATGGAATCTGTTTGACTGTTTATATAAGCGTAACCTTCAGAAACTACAAGATATGGGGATAGAATCTCAAAATATTGTAGTTGGTCCGGAGGGCTTCCAATCGTACGCGAGGGTTTTTTATAGGAATAGTCAAGCTCCGATTATCCATCTGGTAGTCTCCCATCTGAACAGTAAATATCTCTAATATAATAGAGAGGCTGTGTCGCAGGCATCCTGGCGACACAGCCTCTTTGGCAATCTTCAAGGGGAAACTTCCTAATCCTTTAGCGCGTCGGCGTGGCGCTGGCGGCTGTTCCACACGGCGAACCACAGGGTGAAGGCCAGCGTCAGGGCGGCGCTGGCGGTGTAGGCCGGCACGGGTGGCAGGTGCAGGCCCGCCGGCGGGAGCAGGATGAACGACGCGCAGACCATCGTCATGAACATGGCGGGAAGCAGCGTGACGACGTACCAGGTGCGGCGGCGTGCCAGATAGATTGTCACCGCCCATAGGGTGAATACCGCCAGCGTTTGGTTGGCCCAGGCAAAGTAGCGCCAGAGAATATCGAACCCATTGGGGTCGGCCAGCGAGAACACCATTACCAGCGCTGTTGCGGCAAAGAGCACGACACTCAGCACCAGACGGTTAGCCAGACGAGCCTGCGACAGTTTCAGCATGTCGGCCACGATGAGGCGGCATGAACGCAGGGCGGTGTCGCCCGTGGTGATGGGCGCTGCCACGACGCCGAGGATAGCCAGGATGGCGCCGATGGGGCCCAGCCAGTCGCGTGTGATCTCGAACACCAGCACCGGCGCGTCGTTATTGGCCAGCGTGGTGATGTCTGTGTGGTAGAGGCAGGTGGCGGCACCAGCCCATATCAGGGCCACGATGCCCTCCGTAATCATGGCGCCGTAGAATACAGGGCGGCCGTCTCGTTCGCTGTGCATGCAGCGGCACATCATGGGGCTCTGTGTGGCGTGGAAGCCCGAGATGGCACCGCAGGCTACCGTGATGAAGAGCATGGGGAAGAGCGGCGTCGTGTCAGCCTGCGGGTGGGTGTTACTCAGGCCATCCCACAGTTCGGGCATCGATGCCGGCACATGGAAGAAGAAGGTCACGCAGAGGCCCGCCGCCATAAACAGCAGGGCGATGGCGAAGATGGGGTAGATGCGCCCGATGACTTTGTCGATGGGCAGCACAGAGGCCAGCAGGTAGTAGGCGAAGATGACCGCCATCCAGACGTAGGGACCGATGTGCCCGAGGGTCAGGCTGTCGAGGATTTTGGCCGGACTGATGACGAATACGGCGACCACGAGGATGAGCAGCAGGATGGTGAAGCCGCGCATGACGCCCTTGGCCGTCGTGCCGAGGTAGCGCCCGACAATCTCGGGCAGGCTCTCGCCGTCGTGGCGCAGACTGATCATGGCCGCTAAGTAGTCGTGTACGGCGCCGATGAGGATGCAGCCGAAGACAATCCAGAGGAAGCACGCCGTGCCGAACTTCGCGCCGAGGATGGCGCCGAAGATGGGGCCCGTGCCTGCGATGTTGAGAAACTGTATCATGAAGATGCGCCACCGCGGCATGGCGATGTAGTCCACGCCGTCGGGGTGCAGGCGCACCGGCGTCAGGCGGTCGTCGGGACCGAACAGGCGTTCGGCCATGCGGCCATAGAGGAAATAGCCCGCGATGAGCAGGCCCAGACATAGAAGGAAAGATATCATAGGCTGGGAGATAATAGCGTCAAGTCAGGGAACAGGGGACTGTGAGAGGCGGCGCCTACCGCGCCATCTCGGCGGCCACGGCGTTGGTCAGGTCGATAAACTCCGCCACTGACAGCTGTTCGGGGCGCCGCGTCAGCAGTGGTTGCTGCAGGAAGGTGCTGTGGTCGGCCGCCGTGCCGCGCTCGGCGTCGAGCTGGGCAAAGAGCGGGCGCAGCGAGCCGCGCATCATCTTGCGGCGCTGGTTGAACGCCGTCTTCACCACACGGCGCAGCAGGCTATCGTCGCAGCCGCAGCGGGTCGTGCCGTTGCGCGTCAGGCGCACCACGGCGCTCTTGACCTTGGGCGGCGGGTTGAAGACGCCCGGCTCGACGGTGAAGAGATAGTCCACGTCGTACCACAGTTGCACCAGCACCGTCAGGATGCCGTAGGCCTTCGTCCCCGGCCGGGCCGCCAGCCGTTCGGCCACCTCCTTCTGTATCATGCCCGTGCAGCAGGGGATGAGGTCGCGGTTGTCCAGCATCTTGAAGAATATCTGGCTGCTGATGTTATAGGGATAGTTTCCCGTCAGCACAAAGGGGCGCCCGCCGAAGGTGTGGTCCAGGTGCATCTTGAGGAAGTCGTCCTCGATGATGGACGCCTCCAGGTCGGGGTAGTTGGCGCGCAGGTAAGCCACGCTTTCTATGTCAATCTCCACCACCTTGACCTCGCGCCCTTTGGGCAGGAGATACTGCGTGAGCACCCCCATGCCAGGCCCCACCTCGAGGATGGGCAGCGCGGGACAGGCATCCACCGTGTCGGCGATGGCGCGGGCAATGTTTTGGTCGGTCAGGAAGTGTTGGCCCAGGGCCTTCTTCGGTCTAACGTTTTTCAAGAGTGTAGGGATATTGGCCGCCGCCGGCAGCGCGAAAGGCCGCCATGGGGCGAAATGTCTGCGATAAGTTTGGCCCTTCGGCGGCATTCCGTTAACTTTGCCGTGCCAAGGGCAGCGACGTCGGTGCATGCGTCTCGGCGTCTCAAATGGCAAAAGTATAAAAAATCCCTGGATTCTCCGCACTTTGAAAAGCATTATCATCAAATCAGTCCGCATCTGTCTGCCTTTCCTCCTGGCCGTCGGCATTATGTGGTGGATGTTTCGCGACATCGACTGGCACCTGTTCTCGCGCTACATGGGCCAGTTGAGTTGGCCGTGGATGCTCCTCTCCCTCGTCTTCGGCGTGTTGGCTCAGCAGATGCGTGCCTGGCGCTGGCAAATGACCCTCGCCCCCCTGGGCTACTGCCCCCGTCGCCGTGTGGCCGAGGACGCCATCTTCCTCTCCTACGCCTCGAGCCTGGTCATCCCCCGCGTGGGCGAGGTGATGCGCTGCGGCACCCTCAAGCGCTACGACCGCGTGCCCTTCACTAAGGGGCTGGGCACCGTCGTCACCGAGCGCCTGGTCGATTGCGCCGCTATCCTGGTGCTCACTCTGGCCGCCTTCTTACTGCAACTCTCTGACCTGCTGGCCTTCCTGCGCCAGACGGGCACCGACTTTGGCCAATCGTTCAGTCGCTACACCGGCACGGGCTACATCGTCACCGCCCTCTGCATCATCGCCATCGTCACGCTCACCGTCCTGCTGGCCCGCCGCTTCAAGGTGTTCAGCAAGGGCAACGACGTCATCCGCAACCTCTGGGCCGGCATCTCTTCGCTGCGCGGCGTGCGCTCCATGCCTCTCTACCTCTTCTTCACCTTCGGCACGTGGGCCTGCTATTACCTGCATTTCTATTTGGCCTTCTTCTGTTTCGACTTCACCGCCCACATTACGCCTTCGGCCGCTTTCCTCATCTTCTGCGCCGGCACCTTCGCCGTCCTCGTGCCCACGCCCAACGGCGCCGGGCCCTGGCACTTCGTGGTCAAGACGCTCCTCGTGCTCTATGGCGTGGCCGAAGAGCCGGCCCTCTTCTTCGTCCTCATCGTCCACTCCATACAGACGGCCGAGGTCATCCTCCTCGGTGCCTTCGCCTGGGCCGACCTCTGGCGCCTGGGGCCGCGACCTGCCGCTGAGGGTGAAGGAAATGGCGACGCCCCGCCTGCCCGACGGTAAGGCGATGCAACGTCACTCTCATCTTTGTCAGTCAACTAACCTCAATAACACAATATCATGAGCGAAATCAAGAACTTCCAGCCTGCCGGTATCTGGCAGAACTTCTACCTGCTGACGCAGGTGCCCCGTCCCTCGGGCCACTTGGACAAGGTGCGCGCCTTCCTCCTCGACTGGGCCGCACAGAAAGGCATCGAAGCCCATGCCGACGAGGCCGGCAACGTCCTGATGTATAAAGCCGCTACGCCCGGCATGGAAAACTGCAAGATGGTCACCCTGCAGGGCCACATGGACATGGTGCCCCAGAAGACCGCCGACAGCAACCACGACTTCGAGAACGATCCCATCGAGACCTGGGTGGACGGCGACTGGGTACGCGCCAAAAACACCACCCTCGGTGCCGACGACGGCATGGCCGTAGCCACCATCATGGCCATCATGGAGGACAACAGCCTCAAGCACGGCCCCATCGAGGGCTTCATCACCGCCGATGAGGAGACCACGATGTACGGCGTGAATCACATGGCACCGGGCTCGCTCAAGGGCGAGATTCTCCTCAACCTCGACAACGAGACGGACGGCGAGATGGTCATCGGCTCGGCCGGCGGCATCAACCTCACCGCCACCCTGCGCTACCGCGAGGCGGCTGCTCCTGCCGGTCTGCAGGCTGTCAGCGTGCGCCTGCACAACCTGCTGGGCGGACACTCGGGCCTCGAAATCAACGAGGGCCGCGCCAACGCCAACAAGCTCATCGCACGCCTCGTGCTCGACGCCAAGGTGCACTGCGGCGCCCGTCTGGCCACCTGGCATGGCGGTAACATGCGCAACGCCATCCCCCGCGACGTCACCGTCGTCCTCCTCGTTGAGCCCAAGAAGGCCGAGGCCCTCAAGGCACTGGCTGAGAAGTGGGGACAGGTCTTTGCGGCCGAGTATGCTGCCGTAGAGAAGGGCCTCACCCTCGACGTGGCCGACGTGCCTGCTCCCGCCACCATGTGCCCCGAAGAGATTGCCGACAACCTGGTGCGCGCCATCGTGGCCTGCCACAACGGCGTCATGCGCTTCATCCCCGAGGTGCCGCAGATTGTCGAGACCTCGTCCAACCTGGCCATCGTCGATATCGACGGCGGCGACGTGATGTGCAAGGTGCTCATCCGCTCCTCCTGCGACAGCATGCTCGAGGCGTGCGTCGCCACCATGGACAGCGTCTTCTCCATGGCCGGCATGAAGGTGGAGACGGACGGCCACTACCCCGCCTGGCAGCCCAACCCCAAGAGCCCCATCGTAGAACTGATGAAGCAGGCCTACAGCGACCTCTTCAACGTGGAGAACAAGGTACAGGTGGTTCACGCCGGTCTGGAATGCGGCGTCATCGGCGCCAAGTGCCCGGGCATGGACATGGTCAGCTTCGGCCCCACCCTGCGCTCGCCCCACACCCCCAACGAACGCCTCTACATCCCCAGCGTAGAGCGCTACTGGCGCTTCGTCACCACCATCCTCGAGCGCATACCGCAGAAATAACGACGCAAGCATCCCCACTATCGGGGAAGGCCTATCACCATACAGGCGTCGCGGCCCTTGAGCCGCGACGCCTGTTGTTGTATCTATGAGTGGTGCGCTATGCGCCGGCGATCAGCGGTGGCGCAGCGAGAGTTCGTGCTCGATGTCCTCGAGGGTGACGTCCATCTGTTCGAGAAGCACCAGCAGGTGATAGACCAGGTCCGACGCCTCGTAGATGAAGCGTGAGCGGTTGCCATCTACAGCCTCGATGGCGCTCTCGGTGGCCTCTTCGCCCACCTTCTGGGCAATCTTCTTCACGCCCTTGATGAAGAGGCGCGTGGTGTAGGAGTTTTCGGGCATTTGTTGGTGTCGCTCACGCACAATCTGCGCCAGATGGCGTATGAAGCCCTCGTCGTTGTCCGTGTCGAAGCACGAGGGCGTGCCGCGGTGGCAGGTGGGGCCGATGGGGTTGGCCTTGATGAGCAGGGTGTCGGCGTCGCAGTCGGCATAGAGGCTGACGACGTTGAGGTAGTGGCCGCTCGTCTCGCCCTTGGTCCATAGGCATTGGCGCGTGCGGCTGTAGAAAGTGACGTGGCCCGTCTGCTGCGTCAGGTCGAAGGCTTCGCGGTTCATGTAGCCCAGCATCAGGACCTTGAGCGTGACGGCGTCCTGCACGATGACGGGCAGCAGGCCGTCGGCACACTTGCTAAGATTGAAGTCGGAGAATTGCATGTATGAAAAGTGGGGGGGAGGTTCAGTGTTATCGGCGCGTTATTGGCCGGCTATCGGCGCACGGCGATGCCCTGCTCGGCCAGTTGGGCCTTGAGCGCGCCGATGGTAATCTCGCCGTAGTGGAAGATGCTCGCTGCCAGGGCGGCATCGGCGTGCCCGGTGGTGAGCACCTCGGCGATGTCGGCCGCCGAGCCTGCGCCGCCCGAGGCGATGATAGGGATGCTCACCGTGGCGGCCAGCCGGGCGAAGGTTTCGCAGGGATAGCCCGAGCGCGTGCCGTCGTGGTTCATTGAGGTGAAGAGAATCTCGCCGGCACCGCGGTCTTGCGCCTCGCGAGCCCACGAGAAGAGTTCGCGGTCCGTGGCCACGGTGCCGCCGTGCGTCGTGGCGTGCCAGAGGCCGTCGTCGGTGAGACGGGCGTCTATGGCCACCACCACAAACTGGCTGCCGTAGCGGCGGGCAATCTCGTCGATGAGTTCGGGGCGGCGGATGGCCGCGCTGTTGATCGAAATCTTGTCCGCCCCGGCGTCGAGCAGGCGTGCGGCGTCGTCGATGGTGCTGATGCCGCCGCCCACGGTGAAGGGGATGTTGATGCCATCGGCGATGCGGCTTACCAAGGCCGTGAACGTATGGCGCTCCTCGCGCGTGGCGCTGATGTCGAGATAGACCAGTTCGTCCGCCCCTTCGTGGGCATAGTGGCGTCCCAGATTAACGGGGTCGCCCACGTCGCGCAGGCCCTCGAAGTGGATGCCCTTGACGGTGCGGCCCCCCTTGACGTCCAGACAGGGGATGATGCGTTTTGCTAACATGGTGGTGGGTGAGGAAAGGGAAGAGGTGGAGGTTATTCGGCGGCGCACTCTTCAGCCAGCCGTTGCAGTTCGGCCATGCTGATGCGCCCCTCGTAGATGGCCTTGCCCACGATGACCTTGCGCAGGCCCAGGCGGTGCAGCGTGCGGATGTCGTCGGCCGAGGCTATGCCGCCCGATACGGTGAAGTCAACGGCGGCATATTTCTCCTGCAGGCGCAGGTACATCTCCGTAGCCGGGCCTTGCAACATGCCGTCGCGACTTATCTCCGTACATATACACTGCGTCAGACCGTGCGGCAGGAAGCCGTCGATGAGGTCGTCGATGCCCAGCGGCAGGTCCTCCTGCCAGCCGCTCACCGATACCTTGCCCTCTCGCACGTCGGCTCCCAGCACCATGCGCTCGGGCGAGAAACGGTCCAGCCATTCGGCGAAGCGCTGCGGCTCTTTGGCCGCCAGACTGCCCACGATGGCGTAGGTGGCGCCGGCGTCAAACACCTGGCGCAGGGCGTGCTCGCTCTTGAGGCCGCCGCCCCATTCTATGGCCGGCGCCGAGGCGATGGAGGCCATGGCCTCGAGTGTGCGCAGGTTGGCCGGTTCGGAGGCTTTGGCGCCGTCCAGGTCAACGACGTGGATGCGGCGTATGCCACAGTCGGCATAGGCGCGGGCCATGTCGGCCGGCGTCATGGCGTAGGCGCTGACGCGGCCGTAGTCGCCCTGCGTCAGGCGCACGCAGCGGCCGTCGATAAGGTCGATGGCAGGGATGATTTCAGTCATGTGCAGAGAAAGGTCGGGAGGTCAGAGGGAAAGGAAATTGCTCAAGATGGTCTCGCCGGCGTCACCGCTCTTCTCGGGGTGAAATTGCGTGCCGTAGAAATTCTCATACTTCAGCGCCGAGGAGAACATCAGGCCGTGGCGTGTGGTGGCCACCGTGTCGGGGCAGAGGCCGGCGTAGTAGGAGTGGACAAAATAGACGAAGGTGCCGCCCTTCATGCCCTTAAACAGTCCCTTCTCCAGGTTGGCGATGGTGTTCCAGCCGACGTGCGGCACCTTGTGCTCCGCGCTGTCGGGGAAGCGGCGCACATGGGCGTCGAAGATGCCCAGGCAGTCGGCGTTGCCCTCCTCGGTGTGACGGCAGAGCACCTGCATGCCCACGCAGATGCCCAGCACCGGCTGGCGCAGTTGGCGAATGATGTCGGGCAAGGCCGCCGCCCGGAGGTTGGCCATGGCTTCGGCGCAGTTGCCCACGCCGGGCAGCAGCACATGGTCGGCGCGGCGTATGGTGTCGTGGTCGGCCGTCACCGTATATTCGGCGCCCAGACGGTGCAGGGCGTTCTCGACGGAGCGCAGGTTGCCCATCTTGTAGTCTATGATGGCTATCATGGTAAGTCAGCGTTTTGTGGGGTGTGATGATGAAAAGAAGAGCGCGTCGGCGCCGTGTGTTACAGCAGGCCCTTGCTCGAGGGCAGCGCGCCCGAGAAGACGTCGCGGCGTATGGCGGCGCGCAGGGCACGGGCGAAGGCTTTGAATACGCCCTCGATGACGTGGTGGTTGTTCTCGCCGCGCGCCTCGATGTGGAGGTTGGCCCGCATGGCTACGGCCAGCGACTGGAAGACGTGGGCGTACATCTCCGTCGGCGTGTCGCCCACATATTCGCGGGTGAAGGGCACCTGCCAGCGGAAATCGACGCGGCCGCCGAAGTCGAGCGTCACCAGGGCGTCGGCCTCGTCCATGGGCAGGACGAAACCGTAGCGCTCGATGCCGCGCTTGTCGCCCAGGGCCTGGCGCAGGGCGTCGCCCAGGGCGATGGCCACGTCCTCCATGGTGTGGTGTTCGTCCACCTCCAGGTCGCCGCGGCACGTCAGCGTCAGCGAGATGCCCGCATGGTGCGGCAGTTGGGAGAGCATGTGGTCGTAGAATTTCAGGCCCGTGTCGATGTGTGTGCGGCCGTGGCCGTCCAGATCCAGATCGACGTGGATGTCCGTCTCGGCCGTGCGGCGGTCGATGACGGCGCGGCGTTCGCTGCCGTGGATGAAGGCCGCCACCTCGGTCCACGAAGGCGAGGCGAAGGCCAGGGCATCGGCATAAGGCTCGCCGGCGAAGGCTTCGGCCGCCTCGGCCGGCGCCAGCAGGATGCCCTTCGCCCCGAGGTTGTGGGCCAGGGCGATGTCGGTGGCGCGGTCGCCGATGACGAAGGAGTGGGCCAGGTCGTAAGAGCCGTCCATGTAGGCCGTGAGCATCGCCGTGCCCGGCTTGCGCGTCGGCGCGTTGTCGGCCGGGAACGAGCGGTCAATCAGTTGGTCGGCAAAGCGGATGCCCTCGCCTTCCAGCGTGCGCAGCATCTTGTTGTGCGCAGGCCAGAACGTGTCTTCCGGAAAACTGGCCGTGCCCAGGCCGTCCTGGTTCGTCACCATGACCAACTCGAAGTCCATCTGCGCCAGGCGGCTCAGTGCGCCCATCACGCCCGGCACGAACTCCAGTTTTTCCAAACTGTCAATCTGTTCGTCCTCGGGCTCGCGGATGAGCGTGCCGTCGCGGTCGATGAAGAGCGCGCGCTTCAGGCAGGGACGGGCGGCAGGCGCGGTGGCGTCGGTGTGGGAATCGGTGTGGGAAATAGACATTGCGGTATGCGTTGGGGGTGGAGGACAGGCGGTTGTTACAGTTGAAGGTTTCGCAGCACGTCGATGAGGCGGTCGTTCTCCGCCGGTGTGCCGATGGTGATGCGCACGCAGCCCTGGCAGAGCGGCATGCGGTTGCGGTTGCGCACGATGATGCCCTCGGCGATGAGCGCGTCATAGAGCGCGTCGGCATTGTCCGTCTGTACCAGGAAGAAATTGGCGTCGCTCGGCCAAACCCGTTTCACCACCGGCAGTGTGGGCAGCACCTTAGCCAGGCGTTGGCGTTCGGCCACCAGTTCTTCCACCTGTGCCTTGACGCCGCGCTCCAAGTGTTCGATGACCGTGCGCTGCGTCGGCGCATTGATGTTATACGGATACTTCACGCGGGCAAAGAGCGCCGCCACGTCCGGGTGGGCGAAGGCCAGGCCCAGACGCAGGCCCGCCATGCCCCACGCCTTCGACAGCGTTTGGAGCACGATGATGTTCGGGTGCCGGTCCAGCAGCGGCAGCAGCGAACCCTTGTCCGAGAAATCGACGTAAGCCTCGTCCACCACCAGGATGCCGTTGAAGCGCTGCGCCAACTGGCACAGCTGGGCCGTGGGGAAGGCGTTGCCCGTCGGATTGTTGGGCGAGCACACCCACAGCAGTTTGGTGTGCTTGTCCGTGGCGTTGAGCAGACGGTCCACCGGCAGGGAGAAGTCGGGGTTGAGCCTAATCTCGCGCAGCGCCACGTCGTTGGTAGCCGCCGCCACGCTGTACATGCCGTAACTCGGTGCGATGGCCACGGCGTTGTCGCGGCCCGGCACGCAGAAGATGCGGAAGGCCAGGTCGATGGCCTCGTCGCTGCCGTTGCCGACGAAGATGCGGTCGGGACTGATGCCCTTCACCAGGGCAATCTTCTCCTTGAGCGCTTTTTGGTGCGGGTCGGGGTAGCGGTTGACGCCGTTGTTGTACGGACTTTCGTTGGCATCGAGCCAGACGGAGATGTCGCCGCCCTTATATTCGTCGCGAGCGGTGGAGTAGGGTGCGAGGGCCAGGATGTTGGGGCGCACGAAGCGCAGCGGACTGCCAGGAGAGAAGGAGGCCATGGGTGTGGAGATATGCTGTGGGGAGAGTGAGTGAGAGTGTGAGGAGGATACAAGCGACTGGCAGCGTCATTGTGCCGTGCGCACACGGACTGCCGCGGCGTGGGCGTCGAGGCCCTCGGCTTCGGCCATAGCCAGGATGGTCGGCGCCAACGAGGCCAGACCCTGCGGCGTCAGTTCCTGTAGCGTCATCTTGCGCTGGAAACTGTCGATGTTCACGCCGCTGAACGAGCGAGCCCATCCGCTGGTGGGCAGCGTATGGTTCGTGCCCGAGGCATAGTCGCCGGCACTCTCGGGCGAGTAGTGGCCGATGAAGACGCTGCCCGCAGCGGTGATGCCGTCGGCCACCTGCCAGGGGCTTTCGGTGGCGATGATGAGGTGCTCGGGCGCGTAGTGGTTGGCAAAGTCGGTCATGTCCTGCAGCGTGGGCAGCACGATGATGCGGCTGCGCGAGAGCGAGCCCGCTACGCTGTCGGCGCGACTGAGGAGCGCCGTCTGCCGCTCCACCTCGGCGGTGACGCGGCGCGCCATGTCCTCGCTGTGGCACACCAGGATGGCCTGGCTGTCGGGACCGTGCTCCGCCTGCGACAGCAAGTCGGCGGCGACGAAGGCCGCGTTGGCGCTCTCGTCGGCCATGACGAGCACCTCCGACGGTCCGGCCGGCATGTCGATGGCCGTGTGGCGGCTCACCAACTGTTTGGCCTTCGTGACGTAGCGGTTGCCCGGGCCGAAAATCTTATCTACGCGGGGCACGCTCTCCGTGCCGTAGGCCATGGCGGCGATGGCCTGTGCACCGCCGATGCGGCAGATGCGGTCCACGCCACACTGGCGTGCGGCATAGACAATCTCGGGTGCTATGCGTCCGTCGCGTCCCTGCGGCGTGCAGAGCACCACCTCCCGGCAGCCCGCTATCTTGGCCGGCAGGGCCAGCATCAGCACCGTTGAGAACAGCGGTGCGCGGCCTCCAGGGATGTAGAGGCCCACGCGGCGGATGGGCACCGGGCGCTGGATGCAGCGCACGCCCTCCTGCGTCGTCACTTCGACCGGCTGCGGCACTTCGGCGCGGTGGAAGGCGGCGATGTTGGCCGCCGCATTGGCGATGGCCTGCTGCACGGCCGGCGCTACGCCCTGGGCCATGCGCTCTATCTCGTCGGGGCTCAGGCACAGGTCCTTCAGGTCGGCGCCGTCAAACTGTTTGGCAAAGGCGCGCAGGGCGGCGTCGCCCTCGCGGCGCACGGTATCGACAATGTGGCGCACGCCCGCCTCGATGGCGTCGTCGTCGGGGATATTGCGTTCGCAGAGCGCGTCCCACGCGCTGCGTTCGGGGTTGAGGATAGTCTGCATACTCTATAAACGTCGTCTTTATCGTATCATGTTCTCCAGAGCGAGCACCAGGATGCCCTCGGCGCCGAGCGCCTTGAGTTGCTCAATCTTGTCCCAAAGTTCGTCCTCGCGGATGACCACGTGCAGCGAGCACCATCCCGGGTCGGCCAGTGCCAACACCGTCGGGCTGCGCATACCCGGTATGAGGGCTACGGCCTCGTCCAGGCGCTCCTTGGGCAGGTTCATCAGGACGTACTTCATGCCGCGGCTGTTGCTGATGGAGGTGAAGCGGAATTGGAGTTTCTCCACCTCGGCCATATTTTCGGCATCCAGGTTGGGGTTGGCGATGAGTGCTGCCTGACTCTCAAAGACCGTCTCCACCTCGACCAGGCCATTCTGTACCAGGGTGCCGCCCGACGAGACAATGTCGAAGATGGCGTCGGCCATGCCTACGGCGGGGGCTATCTCTACGCTGCCCGCAATCTCGTGGATGTCGGCGTTGATGTGATGCTCGTCGAAGAAGCGGCGCAGTACGCGCGGATAGGAGGTGGCGATGCGGCGTCCGTTAAACCACTCCAGCCCCGTGTAGTCTGTGTCGCGGGGTACGGCCAGAGAGATGCGGCAGGCGCCGAAGCCCAGAGGCATTACCGTGGTGACGTTCAGGCCCTTTTCGGCCACTTCGTTAAGGCCAACGATGCCGATGTCGGCCACGCCCATCTGTACGGCTTGGGGAATATCGTCGTCGCGGAGGTAGAGCACCTCCAGGGGGAAGCCCCCCGCACGGGCGATGAGTTTGCGTTTGCTTGCGGCCACGCTGATGCCGGCGTCGGCCAGCAGGGCCATGGTGTCCTCGTTAAGTCTGCCTTTGGCTTGGATGGCAATTCTGAGCATGATAGGTATTGGGGTTTGTTTGTGTGATGGTCGTTGATGATGGGGATGTTCCGGCAACTCCCGTTTATTCGGCAGCCGTTTCCTTCTTCTTAAAGAAAGAGAAGTTGACGCTGCCGTAGGCGCGGTGCTCGATGAAGCAGGGGTGCTGGGAGAAATCGTTGCGTGCGCCGTGCTCCAAAACGAAGAGGGCGCCGTTGGCCAGCATGTCGCTCTGCATGATGCGGTCGGGCAATTGGGGCAGTTCGGGCAACTGGTAGGGTGGGTCGGCGAAGATGAAGTTGAACTTCTCGTGGCACCGTCCGATGAAGCGCAGGGCGTCGCCGCAGAGCGGGCGTGCCGCTCCAGTGCCGAGGCTCTGTATGCACTGTCGGATGAAGGCGTAGTGTTTGCGGTCCTGCTCGACGGTGACCACTGTGGGGCAGCCGCGCGAGAGCAGTTCGAGGCTGATGCTCCCCGTGCCGCCGAAGAGGTCGAGGGCGCGAGTCTCCTCAAAGTCGAGGTAGGCGCGCAGCACGTTAAACAGGTTCTCTTTAGCAAAGTCGGTTGTGGGCCTTGCGCTGAACGATGGCGGTATTTGGAAGTGTCGTCCCTTGTATTGTCCGGTGATGATTCGCATGAGGTGTGGTATGTGGTAGGGAGAAGCGTACCGGCGTCAGCCGATGAGGTGTACCATCAGGTCGTAGGGTACGTCGGGCGTGCTGGCGATGATGTGGCGGTTAAACTCAGCCGTCGGCTGTATGGCGATGACCTCGGCGGCGAATCGGCGCAGTTCGCGGCTTACCGCCAGGCGCTGGCCCTCTTCGCCGCTGATGTAGAAGGGTGTAGTCGCCAGTGGCATTGTGTCTTCGTCCGGCATGAGGCGTGCCCCTGTCTGTGTGGCGATGTTCAGCGTGTAGTAGATTGTGTCCATGACGTCGTCTGTGCTGAAGGTGTTGGCCAGGGTCAGGCGGTTGCGGTCGAAGACGTAGATGTCGGTTGCCCGCTCGCGCAGGTTGATGAAGAAGCGCTGCCCGGTGCATACGTTGGCCCCCTTGTTGGCGAAGTGGCGCAGCAGGGCTGTGTGTGTCGAGGCGAAGATGACGTTGTCGATGGCGTGTTCGAGTGCCTGGCAGATATCTTCGCGCAGGCCGAAGATGACCACGCTGTCGGCCGCACCTACCACGTCGTAGAAGATGCGGTGCTCGTTATGTGTGGGAAAGCAGTAGCGGTAGATGGTTTCGCATTCGCTCTCTTGGAAGTCGGCCAGCGGTACATAGGTCGCTGGTGTGTGTGTCAGGACGTAGGTACTGCCTCGTGTCGGTGCCTTGAGCAGTTCTTCGCTTTCGGCCATGTGGATGAGGTTGGGCCCAAGAGGCTTGCTGCGTTCGGGGCGAAACACCGAGAAGGCGAAGGCCGCCGGGCGCAGGGCATCGTAGCGGGCGATGCAGATGCGTTCGTCGCTGAGGCGCACATACAGGTGCTCGGGCAGGGCGGGAGGGATGATGGGGGGCACGTGAGTGGAGTTTTTGTGGGGAAAGGGTGGAGGTGAGGCTGTCGGCGGCGTTCATGCCGCCGTATGGTCGCCGTGGTGTTTGCGGCACAGGAAGGGACGCAGGACGAAGTGGCCCAGGATGGCCGCCAGCACGACGCCCAGACTGTTTGCGCCGAAGTCGGACCATTCGCCCCCGCGGTAGGACGTCAGGTAGGTTTGGGCCAGTTCGATGGCCCCGCTCATGGTAATGGGGCCCACGACAGCCCATGGCAGCAGGCGGCTCCAGCGTTCACGGCGGTGGGTGCGCAGAAACTCCCACCATATCACCGAGCATGTGCCCAGATACATCAGCGTGTGCGCCCACTTGTCGATGCCGCTGATGCCATCAAGCGGCGTCGAGGGCGGCCGGAACATGCACAAGTACCAGATGACGGCCAAGCAAGTCAGCGTCAGCGGGTAGTGGCAGAGGAAGTAGCGCAGGCGCGCTTTCGGGGTGGGGCGTTGAGGCATAGCGGGGGGAGTGGGGAAGGGCGCAGGGGCGGTTACCAAAACTTATTGTGCTCGGCGCTGTAGGCAAAGCCCGCGTCGGCCAGCGTGCGCTCCAGAGCCCCGCGGTCTATGTCGAGCGAGGCGCAGAGTTCGTCGAGCGAGGGGTAGGCGTCGCGCAGTTTCATGTTGACGGCGCTCACCAGCATGAACGGGTCTTTTGGCAAAGTGTCCATCTCTTTATAAAGGAATGTCGTTTTGACTTGCAAAAGTAGTGATTTTTACTCAGATTGTCCGCCTGTTTCCCACTTTTGTGTACCTTTGTTCCTGGTCAGGGTCCTTCCTGGCCCTCCAAAGCCCTCTCCTGTCATGCTCGAACAACAGTTGTCCGACCTTATCCTCCGCTCCTTCCCCCATACCCCCACGCCCCATCAGCGCGATGTCATCGCCGCCATTGGGCGTTTCCTGCTGTCGCCCGTCTTTCCCTCGGCCTTCATCCTGCGCGGCTATGCCGGTACGGGCAAGACGTCGGTCATCGGTGCCGTTGTGCGGGCCATGCAGCAGTTGGACCATGCCGTCGTCCTCATGGCCCCTACGGGCCGTGCGGCCAAGGTGTTCTCGGCCGCGTCGGGAGCGCGAGCCTATACCATCCACAAGGTTATTTACCGCCAAGAGACCTTCCGTGGCGAGGCGACCCCATTCTCCTTGGGTTTCAACCCCCTGCGTCGGGCGCTCTTTATCGTTGATGAGGCCTCGATGATTGGCGTAGGTGCCGATGGTCCCGGTATTTTCGGTTCCGGCTGCCTGCTCGACGACCTGGTGCGCTTTGTTCGCGAGGGCGAGGGCTGCCGCCTGATGCTCGTGGGCGACACCGCTCAGTTGCCACCCGTCGGTGAAGACCGCAGTCCGGCCCTTGAAGCGCGCGTGCTCGAACGCTATGGCATGGATGTCACCGTCGGTCAACTCACCGAGGTGGTGCGCCAGCAGGCCCGCTCGGGCGTTCTGGCCGGCGCTACCGACCTGCGCCGGCGCCTCTCCGACGGCTGCTTCGACCTGCCGCGTGTCTGCGGCAGCCCCGATGGTGAGGTGCGCTTCCTGCCCGGCGATGAACTCATCGAGGCCCTCGTCTCGGCCTATGCCGACTGTGGCCGGCGCGACACCATCGTCATCACCCGCAGCAACAAGCGCGCCGCGGTGTATAATCAGGGCATCCGTGCCCGCATCTTCGACTACGAGGAGCGCCTGTGTCGCGGCGATATGGTGATGGCTGTCCGTAACAACTACTTTTGGACTGCCCGCGCTGCCGCCGAGGAGCAACAGGCTTTGGCCGCTGAGCCCGACAGTGCCGAGGCCCGCCGTCAGATTGCCGCCTCGCCCCTGCTCTCGGGCCTCTTCACCTTCATTGCCAACGGCGATACCGCCGAGGTGGTGCGCTTCCGCAATGTGCACGAGATGCACGGCTTCTGCTTCGCCGATGCCACACTGCGCTTCCCCGACTATGACGATGCCACGCTCACCTGCCGCGTGCTCCTTGACACCCTCACCTCCGAGGCACCCGCTCTGACGCGCGATGAGCAGCAGCGCCTGTATGAGAGCGTCCTGGCCGACTATGCCGACGTCCCCAACAGCCGTGAACGCTTCAAGCGCCTGCGCGAAGACCCCTACTACAATGCCCTGCAGATCAAGTATGCCTATGCCGTCACCTGCCATAAGGCGCAGGGCGGACAGTGGGAGCGCGTCTTCGTCGATCAAGGCTACCTCACGCCCGATATGGTCGGCGCCTCCTACCTGCGCTGGCTCTACACAGCCTTTACGCGCACCACAGACCGCCTCTATCTGGTCAACTGGCCCGAGGAGCAGCGCCTTGAGGCCAGCGACGAGGTGGAACAGACCGACGACAACCTTTAGATCGCCCCGTCGCAGAGGTGACGGGTCCTATCCATCCATGGCATACGCCCGCCAAGAGCGTGGCGTATAGGAAACTGAGGCTTCGCGGCAAAGCATTTTTCGGCAAAGTGGCCGCCGAGGGCCATTTGCATTTCGCCTTTTTTTGTTGTATATTTGCTCTGCAATGTGAGAAGGCCTCTCTTGGGGGCCTTTTTTCCTGTTAATAGACCTCAAATACAACTTGGGCGACTGTTTTTACGGTCGCCCAAGTTGTTTTTTCAGTCGCCCAGGTCGTGTTTCGAGTCGCTCAGGCCGTGTCTCTGGTCGCCCGAGTCCCCTCTTCCC
>CAMGHE010000035.1 GCA_946055775.1 uncultured Bacteroidales bacterium | reverse complement strand
ATGGGATTTGCTCGAAGAGGCACTAATGTTGATGCCGCATTAAACGAAGTATTATCAAAGCTTATAGAAAAAAATCAATTATGTAAATCTGATGGAGTAATTACTCTTTCTAACAAAGAATAATATATAGATTGGTTTTATAATCACAATACTTCAGTAAATTTTTACCGAAAAATTATAAGTAATGTGTAAAAAATAAGTTCCATCAGTTGGCCGGTTTGACGAGGTAGTTCCATTGTCCGAGTTTCGGAGCGAAGATGACTTGTCTGGCAAGTCTCTTCTGGTACGATTCTTCAATCGGTCGGCCTCAGTGGTGATGGCATTCTACGTGGAGAGGATACGCTTTATCTCTGTCCAGTAGTGGGTAATGCCGTGCTGTTTAAGTTTGTAGCGAATGGTGTTGACTATACAATTGGCCAGCCGACCGAAGAAGAGATGTGCGTCCGAGTTCTCATCGCTCTGGTGGTATATGGGGCGCAGATCAAGGTCCGTCTTCAGTTGGCGGTTGCTCGTCTCAATGTCACGAATAAGGCAGACGTTTTCTGCCCCTACTTCCCGGGCATCGGTATGTTTGATCGTATTGACATCAATCAGGCGATGCGCCTTTCGCTCGGCCTTGTCGTAACTGTCGCGGGCGGCATCGATCTTGCTACTCGACTTGATTGCCTCCCAAAACTTGTCAATGTATGCACAGACCTTTTCGCTGTACCCGGTTCGTGGGTCGGTGGGGAAGAGCGTGGGTTGTTCGGGGATAGGGGCACTTTGCTCCATCAGATAGGTCAGCCCTCGGCTAATTTGTACGATTTTGTTAATACCGCACTTGCTTGTTGACTCTATACTCTACTGACACAAAAAAGTGTTCCGTACACACACTCCATGTGAGCTTGTGCACGGAACACTTTTGGATTATTCTGTGAGCAGTCAAGGACTGCCGTTCTGACTATTTTTCGTAGGCTTGTTCATGAACCCCACGTACGGCACGGCCACTGGGGTCGTTGACGTTGGCAAAGGCTTTGTCCCAGGCCAGGGCCTCGGCCGTCGAGCAGGCCACGCTGGGCACGCTGGGCACGGTGCGGGCGGCGCTGTCGCTGGGGAAGTATTCCTCGAAGATGCTGCGGTAGTAGTATTCTTCCTTGTTCATCGGCGGGTTGATGGGGAAGCGCTCGGCGGCATGGGCCATCTGTTCATCACTGACGGCTGCTGCAGTGACCGCTTTCAGAGTGTCTATCCAACTGTAACCCACGCCATCGCTGAACTGCTCCTTCTGGCGCCAGGCCACGCTCTCGGGCAGCATGTCGGCGAAGGCTTCGCGGACGATACGTTTCTCGATGGTCTGTCCGGGACACATCTTGTCGGCAGGGTTGATGCGCATGGCCACGTCCAAAAACTCCTTGTCCAAGAAGGGCACGCGTCCCTCCACGCCCCAGGCACTGAGCGACTTGTTGGCACGCAGACAGTCGTAGAGATAGAGTTTGGAGAGTTTGCGAACGGTCTCTTCGTGAAAGTCTTTTGCCGTAGGGGCCTTGTGGAAATAGAGGTAGCCGCCGAAGACCTCGTCGGCGCCCTCGCCGCTGAGCACCATCTTAATGCCCATCGACTTGATAACGCGAGCCAGGAGATACATGGGCGTTGAGGCGCGGACGGTGGTGACGTCGTAGGTTTCAATGAAATAGATGACGTCGCGCACGGCATCGAGGCCCTCCTGAATGGTGTAGTTGATTTCGTGGTGCACGGTGCCGATGTGCTCGGCCACCTCGCGGGCCTTGATGAGGTCGGGCGCGCCCTTCAGACCGACGGCAAAGGAATGGAGGCGGGGCCACCAAGCGGCCTGCTTGCCGTCGGCTTCGATGCGGTTGGCGGCATACTTGCTGGCGATGGCCGAGATGACCGAACTGTCCAGACCGCCGGAGAGGAGCACGCCATAGGGCACGTCGCTCATCAGCTGGCGGCGCACGGCATCCTCAAGGGCCGTCCGCAGTTCGGCACAGCCGATATGGTTGTCCTTTACGGCGTCAAATGACTCCCAGTCGCGGTGATACCAGCGTACCAGTTTGCCTTCGCTGCCGCGATAGTAATGACCAGGAGGAAACACCTCGTAGGAGTCACAGAAACCCTCGAGCGCTTTCAGTTCGCTGGCGCAATAGACATGTTCTTCGCTGTCGTGTCCTATATAGAGGGGAATGACGCCGATGGGGTCGCGGGCAATGAGGAAGTCGTCGGCGGCCTCGTCGTAGAGGGCGAAGGCGAAGATGCCGCTGATTTCGTCGAGCAGGGCGAGGCCCTTCTCCTGATAGAGGGCGAGAATCACCTCACAGTCGGATCCCGTCTGAAACTCATACCGGCCAGCCAATCTGCTGCGGATGTCGCGATGGTTATATATCTCGCCATTGACGGCCAGTACGCGACTGCGGTCGGGCGAAAACAGTGGCTGGCCACCGCTGCGCGGGTCAACGATAGACAGGCGCTCATGGCAGAGGATGGCCGACTTGCCCTGATAGACGCCGCTCCAGTCGGGGCCGCGATGGCGGATTTTCTTACTCATCTTAAGCGCTTTGTCGCGCCACTGCTCACTCGGGTCTTCCAGTTTGAAAATTGCGGTTATGCCACACATGGTCTGTTGGTTTTTGAGATTGTGATTATCTGTGTTGCTGCCCATTCGCGCCTTGCCTGCTGTGACATTTTTGTCAGCCACAACGGCCTTTGCGGTGCTTGAGCGGTGCAAAGGTAAGGAAATAATTCTGACATTGTGTTACTCTTCACAAATTATTTTTGTCCTTTTGATTTATTTCGTCTTTTTAATCTTTCACAAAGACATCTGTCGGGCATCAGGCCGCACGCTTCTCCCCACCTCTGCCACACCGCCGTTATGCAGTGCACAGCGCACATGCCCGACGGAACGAACGGGGAAGGACCAATCAGACGGTCCGGTCTCTTGCACGTGCGGCAAACTGAAGCGATGTGTCCACAGATTCAGCACGTATCCCTACATGGTGTCTATGAAAGCCGTATGGCTGAAACACAAGTGTCTATTGTTTCAGACCATGTCACACAAAAGCGTCTATTGAAGTCAGGAAAAGACAGGAAAAGATGACCAGCTGCGGGTAATCTTATTCCCAGCCCTTGGGAATCGTGTTCCCAGCCCTTGGGAATCATGTTCCCAGCCCTTGGGAATTGTGTTCCCAGCCGCGGGGAATGGCACTGCCTGCGGCAGAAATGGGGCGGATGGTGAAATTGGCACTGGTTTTGCTTGGGCATTAAAGTGGTATGGCGTATCTTTGCACCTGGAATTTACAGATTGTTATGAAGTCTCCCCGCCCGATATGGGTACAGATTGTCACCATTATGGTCGCCATGTGCTGCATGACGGCCATTAAGGCGTATGCCAAGGCTGAGGCCGGCCGCGACAGTCTGGAGGTAAGTCTGCTGACCTGCACACCTGGGCAGGAGGTGTACGAAGTATATGGCCATACGGCGATACGTATATATAATACACGCACGCACCAAGACCTGACGTTCAACTACGGCGTATTCAGTTTCGGTACGCCCCACTTCGTTTGGCGGTTCATCAAGGGCGAGACAGACTACTGTTTGGGCGTGGTGCCCACAGAAGCCTTCGTGGCCTCATATACTAAAGAGAGACGCGGTGTCACCGCACAGGTGCTCAACCTGACGCAGGATGAGGCGCATCGCCTATATGGCGGCTTGATACAGTTGGCTATGCAGCCCGACTGGACCTACCGCTACAACTTTCTCTACGACAACTGTACCACGCGCGCCATAGCCGACGTAGAACGTTGCATAGATGGCGAGGTGGCATGGCCCACGGATGTTCCCGAAAGGACATTCCGACAAATGATTACAGAATTTGCCGCGCCACGGGTCGATTGGAACCGTTTCGGACAAGATCTGCTCATCGGCGCCGAAGCCGACAGGCGCATTGGCCTGAAGGAGCAGTTGTTTTCACCCATCTACACGCAGGGCTTCGCCGCAGAGGCCCGCATACGTAAGGCGGATGGCACCACACGGCCGCTGGTCAAGGAAAAGATTGTTCTGGCCGAGGCGTCTGACGACATGGTGAAGCATGAATGGTTCACCCCGCTGACGGCCACCGGCGCTCTGTTCCTCCTCTGTCTGGCGCTGACAGCATGGGGATGGCGGCGAGGCCGCGCCCTGAGATGGGCTGACAACACGCTGCTGCTGATGCAGGGCGTCATCGGCCTGCCGGTAGCCTTTCTCTTCCTCTTCTCCACACACCCCACGGTGGGCAGCAACATGCTCATCCTGTGGCTTAACCCCCTACCCCTGCTCTACCTGCCGTGGAAGATTTGGCGCAACTACCACCAGCGCCCCGACGGCTTCGGATATATAGCGGGCACAAGTTTGTTACTGGCCGTCACAGCAGGTCTGCTGGCCGGGCAGCACTTCCCCGCCGAGGTTTGGCTACTCATGGCCACCTACGCCACGCGTGTCATACACGCCGCCCTTCTACAACTCAAACAAAAAAACCAACCCTGCCATACTCCCCAAGCATGAACGACAAAAAACGAATGCCCGCCAAGATGATGGCCGACCAGCATGGCTACTGCCTGCTGCTTTCGCTATGGGCCGTATTGTCGGTACTGACACCGCGCGAATCGGTGGCACAGACCACCGACGGTAACGCCACGCCGCGTTTGGTGGTGAGCATTTTGGTGGATCAGTTGCGCGCAGACTATCTGGATGCCTTCATGCCACTCTATGGGGAGGGTGGATTCAAAAAGTTGTTGCGCGAAGGGCGCATCTATTCGCAGACGGACTATCCCATGGCCTGTCCGGACTTGGCATCGGCCGCAGCAACCTTTGCCACGGGCGCCGCACCTTCAAGCCACGGCATCGTGGGAAGACGATGGATAGACCGTCAAACACTGCGCCCCATATTCTGCGTGGATGACGCCACAAGAACTACGACCGACAAGACCACGGCCGCACACCTCGGTGTTTCGACAGTAGGCGATGAACTGAAGGTGGCCAGCCAAGGTAAGGCCATCGTATATGCCATAGCCCCCATGCGCGAAGCCGCCGTACTGACGGCCGGACATGCTGCCGATGCCGCCATATGGATAGACGACCAAACGGGACGCTGGACCACCTCGTCCTACTACGGCGGACTACCCTCATGGGCCGGTGTACGCAACAGTTGTGCAGACATTGTCAACCAGCCTGAAAAAATGCTGTGGACGCCTACGTCCGACCTGGTGGGCAACTTCAGCTACTTCCTCTCAGGGGGAATGAAAAAGCCCTTCAGCCACCGCTTCAAGGGTGACAACCGCGTCACCCTGTTCAAAACCAGCGGGCTGGTGAACGAGGAGGTGGCAGCCACGGTAGAAACGCTGGTGGGATTGACCATGTTCGGCAGCGACGCTGTACCTGACCATCTCACGGTCACATTCTATGCCGGCGTATATGCCGACGAGACTCTGAATGAGGCCGACATGGAACTACAGGACACCTACGTCCGTCTGGACAAAGCCCTGGAAGGTATCATTGACGCCGTCGAGCAAAAGACGGGCAAAGACAAGGCCCTCTTCGTCTTGACCTCAACGGGCTATGCCACAGAAAACCAGACCGACCTCTCCACATACCGCATACCCACCGGCACATTTGACATACAGCGGGCAACAGCGCTGCTCAACATGTACCTCACAGCCATCTACGGCCAGGGCAACTATATCGAAGCAACGCTGGGCACACAGTTTTATCTGAACCACAAGCTCATCAACGACAAGCAAATAAGTGTCTCCGAACTGCTACAGCGCACAGAGGACTTCTTGGTACAGTTGGAGGGCGTCAAGGATGTATTCACCTCGCAGCGACTTATACAGGGCGCATGGACACCGGGCATCAGCAAGGTAAGGGGCGGGTACAACCCCCAGTGCTCGGGCGACGTAATGATCGAAGTGTCGCCGGGATGGCACTACAGCAACTCGCAGACGGGCGAACGACGCTACGTGCGCGAATCGTATATCTCCTACCCTATCATCTTTTGGGGGGCAGGGGTCAAGGCCGAAACCATCGGCACACCGGTCACCGTGGACCGCATAGCGCCCACGCTGTCCAAAGCCATGCGCATACGGGCACCCAACGCCTGCGCCACAGCCCCCCTGTACTGACAGGCCATGGTCAAAAATGGCCAACAACCCACACATTCTCTTTCCCCTATTTCCCCACAGAAAACTTCACACAATGAATATCAACGCAATATTGAGCAAACTGCTCGGTGGCAACAAGTCCACACGCGACCGCAAACTGATTCAGCCCATCGTGGAGCAGGTGCTGGCGGCCTATCCCGAAATCAACAAACTGACCAACGACGAACTCCGCGCCAAGACGAAGGAACTGCAGCAGAAGGTGCAGACCTCGGCCGATGACCTCAAGGAGAAAATCACAGCCCTCAAGGCCAAGGTGGAAGAGACGCCCATCGAAGACCGCGTGGTCATCTTCAACCAGATAGACAAACTGGAGAACGAAGTGCTCGACCGCTTCGAGAAGGCACTGGACGAGATTCTGCCCGTAGCCTTCGCCATCGTCAAGGACACGGCACGCCGCTTCAGCGAAAACGAAACCATCGAGGTGACGGCGACCGACTTTGACCGCGAACTGGCTGCCACGCACGACTTCGTACACATCGAGGGCGACAAGGCCATCTGGCAGAACCACTGGGTGGCCGGCGGCAATGAGATGACGTGGAACATGGTGCACTATGACGTGCAGCTCTTCGGCGGTACCGTGCTGCACCAAGGCAAAATCTCCGAGATGGCCACGGGTGAAGGTAAGACGCTCGTCGCCACCCTGCCCGTCTATCTCAACGCCCTGACGGGCAACGGCGTACACGTCGTCACGGTGAACGACTACCTGGCCAAGCGCGACTCGGAATGGATGGGACCGCTCTACATGTTCCACGGCTTGAGCGTGGACTGCATTGACAAGCACCAGCCCAACTCCGAAGCACGCCGCCGCGCCTACCGCGCCGACATCACCTTCGGTACGAACAACGAGTTTGGCTTCGACTACCTGCGCGACAACATGGCCATGAACCCCGCCGAATTGGTACAGCGCAAGCACAACTACGCCATCGTCGATGAGGTGGACTCGGTGCTGATCGACGACGCCCGCACGCCGCTCATCATCTCCGGCCCCGTGCCCAAAGGCGACGACCAACTGTTCGAGCAGTACCAGCCGCTGGTGGAACGTCTCGTCGGCGTACAGCGCAAACTGGCCACGCAGTATCTGGCCGAGGCTAAGGGCCTCATCAGCTCGGGCGATAAGAAAAAAGAGGAGGAAGGCTTCCTCCAACTGTTCCGCAGCCACAAGGCCCTGCCCAAGAACACGGCGCTCATCAAGTACCTGTCTGAACAGGGCATTAAGAGCGGCATGCTCAAGACGGAGGCCATATATATGGAGAACAACAACCGCCGCATGCCCGAAGCCACCGACCCGCTCTACTTCGTAGTAGATGAGAAGTTGCGCTCGTGCGACCTGACGGACAAGGGTAACAAATGGCTGGCCGAACAGGTGAACGACGACCAGCTCTTCGTCCTGCCCGACATCACCAGCGAACTGTCTGCCCTTGAGGCCGACAAGAGCCTCAGCGACGAGGAGCGCCTCAACCGCAAGGATGCCCTGCTCTCCGACTACGCCATCAAGAGCGAACGCGTACACACCATCCTCCAGTTGCTCAAGGCCTACACCATGTTCCAGATCAACGAGGAGTATGTCGTGCTGGACGGTCAGGTGAAGATTGTTGACGAACAGACGGGCCGTATCATGGAGGGCCGCCGCTGGAGCGATGGTCTGCATCAGGCCGTCGAAGCCAAAGAGCACGTCAAGGTGGAAGCCGCCACGCAAACCTTCGCCACCATCACCCTGCAGAACTACTTCCGCATGTACCACAAGCTGGCAGGTATGACGGGTACGGCCATCACCGAAGCGGGCGAGTTTTGGAACATCTACAAGCTCGACGTCGTTGAGATTCCCACCAACCGCCCCGTGCTGCGCAAGGACATGAACGACCGCGTCTATAAGACCAAGCGCGAGAAGTATGCCGCCGTCATCGCCGAGGTGGAGAAGATGCGTCTGGCCGGACGCCCCTGCCTTGTAGGTACGACGAGCGTGGATGTGAGCGAACTGCTCAGCCGTATGCTCGACATGCGCCATATCCCGCACCAGGTGCTCAACGCCAAACTGCACCAGCGCGAGGCCGACATCGTGGCCCGCGCCGGCGAGAGCACGCCGGGCAAGGTGACCATCACCCTGCCCGACGGCAGCACCAAGGAAGAGGAGCGTATGCTCGGCGCCGTGACCATCGCCACCAACATGGCCGGCCGTGGTACGGACATCAAGTTGACCGACGCGGTAAAGCAGGCCGGCGGTCTGGCCATCATCGGTACGGAGCGTCACGAGAGCCGTCGCGTTGACCGCCAGCTGCGCGGACGTGCCGGACGTCAGGGCGACCCGGGCTCCAGCGTCTTCTTCGTCTCGCTCGAAGACAACCTCATGCGCCTCTTCGCCTCCGAACGCATAGCCCGCATCATGGACCGTCTGGGCTTCAAGGACGGCGACATGATTGAGGCCAAGATGATTAACAACAGCATCGAGCGCGCACAGAAGAAGGTGGAGGAAAACAACTTTGGCATCCGTAAGCGCCTGCTGGAGTATGACGACGTGATGAACAAGCAGCGTACCGTCATCTACGAGAAGCGCCGCCACGCACTCATGGGCGAGCGCATCGGCATGGACATCTCCAACATGATTTGGGACCGCGTCGTCAACATCGTCTCGGGCGACTCCTACAAAGACGTACGCGACCGTTTCCTCGAGATTCTCGCCATCGAGTGCCCCTTCACCGAGCAGCAGTTCAGCGGACTGAAGCACGATGAGCTGGAAGAAATGGCCTTCCAGGCTGCCATGGACGCTTTCCGCCGCAAGACGGACCGCCTGGCCGAAGTGGCCACGCCGGTCATCCGTCAGGTCTATGAGAACCAGGGCCAAATGTACGACAAGATTCTCGTGCCCATCACCGACGGCCGACTGGTCTATAACATCCGCACCAACCTGCGCGAAGCCTACGAGACGGACAGCAAGGTGGTGGTACGCGACTTTGAGAAGGCCATCCTCCTGCACAACATCGACGACGCATGGAAGGAAAACCTGCGCGAACTGGACGAACTGAAGAAGTCGGTACAGAACGCCAGCTACGAACAGAAAGACCCGCTGCTCATCTTCAAACTGGAGAGCGCCGAACTCTTCTCGAAGATGGTGGACCAGATTAACAACTGCACCGTCTCAACCCTGATGCGCGGACATATCCCCGTTCAGGAGCCGGAGGAGATCAAGGAGGCCGCTCCCGAGCCCATGCCCCAGAAGCCGAAGTATCAGGAATCGCACGAAGGCTCCGAGGTGAAGGAGGACGACAACAGCCGCAAGGCCCGCACCAACGACACCCGCGAGAACGTGCAGCGCCCCATCGTCAAGGATAAGATGCCCCAGCGCAACGACCCCTGCCCCTGCGGTAGCGGCAAGAAATTCAAGAACTGCCACGGCCGAGGCATCGTATAACGCTGACCCGCGCACATACGTCTTATTACAGAGGGATATGCCCCACCCTTCCCCGGGGAGGGCATATCCCTCAAATCGTTTAGGACAAGAGCATTTCTGCTCGCGCGGATAAGGCCACCATACACGACTGTCAATCGTTTCAACCAAACTATTCACTCCAACCATCCTATCATGAGAAAGTTTTTCCTTTCCCTATGCCTGCTTCTCTGCGGTCTGGCCACGGGAGCAGTGCACGAGCCCGAGTTTTCCACAGCGGGCTTCTTCCGGCTGCCCGACAGCGGCCGCGAGGTCTTCTCCATGAATCCTGCCTGGCGCTTCCACAAAGGGGCTGCGCCCGGTGCCGAGAAGGCCGATTTCGACGACCGCCAATGGGCGGTGGTCTCTCTGCCGCACGGCATCGACTACCTGCCCACCGAAGCCAGCGGCTGCATCAACTATCAGGGCGAAGTGTGGTACCGCAAGCACTTCATGCCCGAAGCCTCCCTCATAGGGAAGAAGGTCTTTGTCCATTTCGAGGCCATCATGGGCAAGAGCAAGGTCTATCTCAACGGCAAACTGCTTGCCGAGCACTACGGCGGCTACCTGCCCGTCGTGGCCGACCTGACAGACGGCATTGACTGGGACGGCGACAACGTCCTGGCCGTATGGGCCGATAACAGCAACGACCCCACCTATCCGCCAGGAAAACCGCAGGACATGCTCGACTACACCTATTTCGGCGGCATCTACCGCGACTGCTGGCTGGTGACGCACGACAGGCTGCACATCACCGACCCCAACTACGAGGATGTCGTGGCAGGCGGCGGACTCTTCGTAGCCTACGACAAAGTGAGCGAGGCTGCCGCCGACGTGTTGCTCCGCCTGCATGTGCGCAACGAACGCACAGCGGGTTTCGCCGGCACGGCCGAGTTTGAACTGATACAGCCGGACGGCCGACGGGCAGCTCTGGCCAAGCAACGCTTCACGTCAGCAGCCGGCGAGGCTGTAACCGTCAGCAGCCGTATCCGCCTGTCGCGCCCCCTGCTGTGGTCGCCCGAACAGCCGCAACTATACAACCTCTTCATACGCATCCGCGACCGCAAGGGGAAGGTGGTGGACGGCTACCGGCGACGCATTGGCGTGCGCAGCATTGAGTTTAAGGGCAAAGAGGGCTTCTGGCTCAACGGCAAACCCTACGGACGCCCGCTCATCGGCGCCAACCGCCATCAGGACTTTGCCGTCGTGGGCAATGCCGTACCGAACAGCCTGCACTGGCGCGACGCCAAAAAACTGCGCGACGCAGGACTGAAGGTCATCCGCAATGCCCACTGCCCGCAAGACCCGGCGTTTATGGATGCCTGCGACGAACTGGGCCTGTTCGTGCTGGACAACACGCCCGGGTGGCAGTTTTGGAACAATGCCCCCATCTTCGCCCGGCGAGTTTACAGCGACATTCGCCACCTCGTGCGCCGCGACCGAAACCATGCCTGCCTGTGGATGTGGGAGCCCATCCTCAACGAAACCCACTACCCGGCCGACTTCGCCCGAAACACGCGGGCCATCGTTGAGGAGGAATATCCCTACCCTTATTGCTACTGCGGCTGCGACGCCACTGCACGCGGCCACGAATACTACAACATCCTGTTTGCCCACCCCTCGACCGGTCTGGGCGGAAAGGCGCAGGCCGAACAGGCCATCGACAGTATCACCTACTTCACCCGTGAGTGGGGCGACTGTGTGGACAACTGGAGCTCACACAACTCACCCAGTCGCGCGGCCCGCAACTGGGGCGAGCACGCCATGCTCGTCCAGGCGAACCACTACGCCTGCCCGCCTTATACCTATACGTCCTACGACGCCCTCTACCGCACCACACGCCAGCATGTCGGCGGCTGCCTGTGGCACGCCTTCGACCACCAGCGCGGCTATCATCCCGACCCTTTCTACGGCGGCATCATGGACGTGTTCCGCCAGCCCAAATATGCCTACTACATGTTCCAGTCGCAGCGCGACACGATGCAGGAGGACGGCCCGTTCCAGACCGGTCCGATGGTGCACATTGCGCATGAGATGACGCCCTTCTCGCCGGCCGACGTCACCGTCTTCTCCAACTGCGACGAAGTGCGCCTGACCTTCAACAAGGGTGGCAAGCCCCACACCTATACCAAGCCGGCCACCCACGCGGGCCTCCCCTCGCCCGTCATCACCTTCAAGGACGTCTATCATTTCATGGCGGACAAGCACTCGAATGCTGCCGACGTCTTTCTCCTGGCCGAAGGTCTGATCGACGGCAAGGTGGTGGCCACAGATACGGTACGCCCCGCCCGTCGCCCCGAAAAGATACTGCTCTGGGTAGATGACGAGCAGACGGCCCTGCGTGCCGACGGCTCGGATGCCGTGGTAGTGGTGGCGGCCATTGCCGACCGTAACGGCCATATCAAGCGTCTGAACAACGACTATATCCAGTTTGCCATCGAAGGCGAGGGCCGCATCCTCGGCGGCGCCGACGTGCTGGCCAACCCCGCCCCCGTGAAATGGGGCACCGCGCCCATCCTCGTCCAGAGCACATTGCGCCCGGGCACCATCAAGGTGACGGCCAGCGTCCTCTTCCCCGGCACGCAGATGCCCGTCAGCGGCAGCATGGTGCTGCACAGCGTGCCGGCCGCCCACCCACTGGTCTTTGCGCCCACCGAGGCAGCGCGCATCCCCCACACCACGGGCCGGTTCCTCGCCCCCACTCTGATGCCCGTGGCCGACCACAAGGCCGAACAGCAGCAGCGTGACGATGCCAACCGGCGACTCAAAGAGGTTGAACAGCAACAGACAGACTTCGGCGAGAAGCGGTAAGACACATCCCGCCAGCCTACATATTCACGGCGCCACCCCGCCAACCTTGGCAGCGGGGAGGCGCCGTAGTTTTAACACCTCTTCATACGCGCTCTCCAGGCATTGATTCCAAGCATCCGGATGGTGGTATGGCTAAAAACAGAGGGAAAACTTTGGCGCTCTGCCCGCGAAATGTTACCTTTACACGCAAAATTCAACCTCTATACTTATGAACAAGCAAGAACTTATCAACGTCATCGCCGAACGGCAGTCGTTCCTCTGTGTCGGTCTGGACACGGATATCAAGAAGATACCTGCACACCTGCTTGGGGAAGAAGACCCCATCTTCGCCTTCAACAAGGCCATCATCGACGCCACCGCCCCCTACTGCGTGGCCTACAAGCCCAACGTAGCCTTCTACGAGTGCGGCGGCATCAAGGGCTGGCTGGCGCTGGAAAAGACCGTGGCCTACCTTAAGCAGCACTATCCACAGCATCTGGTCATCGCCGACGCCAAACGCGGCGACATCGGCAACACCTCGGCCATGTACGCCCGTTGCTTCTTCGAGGAAATGGACGTCGATGCCCTCACCGTGGCCCCCTACATGGGCGAAGACAGTGTGAAGCCCTTCCTCACCGTGCCCGGCAAGTGGGTGATACTCCTCGCCGCCACGAGCAATGCCGGTTCGCTCGACTTCCAGATGACGGAAGATACCAGCGGCTACCGCCTCTTTGAACGCGTACTGATGAAAGCCCGCCAGTGGGCCGATGACGAGCGGATGATGTTTGTCGTAGGAGCCACCCGCGGCGCTCTCTTCGAGGACGTACGTCGACTGGCGCCCACCCATTTCCTGCTCGTCCCCGGCGTCGGCGCACAGGGCGGCTCGCTCCAGGAGGTGTGCCGCTACGGCATGACGCCCACCTGCGGTCTGCTGGTCAACTCCTCACGCGGCATCATCTACGCCGACCAGTCGGCCGACTTCGCTGCCGTGGCCGGAGAGAAAGCCCGTCAGTTGCAAGAGGAAATGGCCATCGAACTGCAAAAGATGTAAGCAGCAAAGGCAAGCACAAACCACAGCACGCCCAGATTACTCACCCCATCGCTTTGCCCCTTACGCGGATATGCGTAATTTTGCATGGATTTAGCGATAGCCCCACCCAAGGGGCAAAGTAACCCAAAACGACAGATAGACACATGTACACTGTAGATGAACTCAACGACCGGCTCATCGACCTGTCCTTTGCCGAGGACATCGGTGACGGCGACCATACCACCCTGTGCTGCATCCCCGAAGAGGCGATGGGCAAATCGAAACTGCTCATCAAGGAAGAGGGCGTACTGGCGGGTATGCGGATAGCACGCGAAGTGTTCCACCGCTTCGACCCTACCATGCAGATAGAGACCTTCATGAACGACGGCGACCACGTGAAGCCCGGCGACGTGCCCATGATTGTCACGGGCAAGGTGCGCAGTCTGCTACAGACCGAGCGCCTCATGCTCAACATCATGCAACGCATGAGTGGCATCGCCACGATGACGGCCCGCTACGTCAAGCGCCTGGAAGGCACGAACACCCATGTGCTCGACACCCGCAAGACCACGCCCGGCATGCGTATGCTGGAGAAGGAAGCCGTCAAGATTGGCGGCGGCGTGAACCACCGCATCGGCCTCTTCGACATGATTCTGCTCAAAGACAACCACGTCGATTTCTGCGGTGGCATCGCCCAGGCGCTCGACCGCTGTGCGGCCTATCAGAAGGCCAAGGGCCTGCACCTCAAGGTAGAGATAGAGGTACGCTCGTTCGACGAGATACGACAGGTGATGGAGCACGGCGGCGCAGACCGCATCATGCTCGACAACTTCTCCGTCGAGGACACCCGCAAGGCCGTCGAGATGATTGGCCACCGCTTTGAGACTGAATCGAGCGGCGGCATCACCTTCGACACGCTCCGCGACTATGCCGAATGTGGCGTGGACTACATCTCCGTCGGCGCATTGACCCATTCGGTGAAAGGCCTGGACATGTCCTTCAAAGCCTGCTGATAGACGGAACATGTGTTTATACCATAAAACACTCCTTATTAACATAATGAGAAATATCCTCCGCACGCTGGTGCTGCTTGTGGTCTCGGCCATGGCAGTGCCAGCCATAGCATGTACCAGTTTTCTGGTAGGAAAGCATGCCTCGACCGATGGCTCGACCATCATTTCCTATAACGCCGACTCTTACGGCATGTTCGGCCGTCTCAACTACTATCCCGCAGCCCGTCACGCCAAAGGGACGATGCGCCGTATTGTCGATGGCGACACCAACCACTTCTACGGCGTTATCCCCGAAGCCCCTCAGACCTATGCCGTGATGGGCTACATCAACGAGCACCAGCTGGCCATCACCGAAACGACCTTCGGCGGACGCGAAGAACTGGTCGATACCACGGGTATCATCGACTACAACAGTCTGATGACCCTCGCCCTGCAGCGTGCACGCACCGCCCGTGAGGCCATCCGGGTGATGGGCGACCTTGTACAGAAGTACGGCTACAACAGCGAGGGCGAGAGTTTCTCCATCGCTGACCCCGACGAGGTGTGGATTATGGAAATGATTGGCAAGGGCCCGGGCAACCGCGGCGCCGTATGGGTGGCCGTCCGCATCCCCGACGACTGCATCGCTGCCCATGCCAACCAAAGCCGCATACGCCAATTCGACCCCAAGGACAAGGACAACGTCATCTGCTCGAAGGACGTCATCTCCTTTGCGCGCCAGCGCGGCTTCTTCAACGGCAAGGACGCCGACTTCTCCTTCTGCGACGCCTACGCGCCGGCCGATTTCGGCGCCATACGCTACTGCGAAACCCGCGTATGGAGTTTCTACAACCGCCACGTCGATGGCATGGAGCGCTACCTCGACTATGCCGACGGCCGCCATATCGGACAGGCCGAGCCCATGCCGCTCTACTTCAAGCCCAAGCACAAACTGTCGGTGGCTGACGTCATGGCCTCCAACCGCGACCACTACGAGGGCACGCCCTTCGACGTCACCAAGGACGTGGGCGCCGGCATGTACTGCGCCCCCTACCGTCCCACGCCCCTGTCGTTCACCTACAAGGGCAAGAAGTACTTCAACGAGCGCCCCATCTCCACGCAGCAGACGGCGCTGACCGTCGTGGCACAGATGCGCCGCCACCTACCCAACGCCATCGGCGGCGTGCTGTGGTTCGGCAATGACGACCCCAACATGGTGGCCTATACGCCCGTCTATTGCTGTGCAGACAGCGTGCCTCCCTGCTACGACGCTCCGCAGGCCAACGACGTCACCTTCTCGTGGCAGTCGGCCTTCTGGGTGTGCAACTGGGTGGCCAACATGACCTATCCGCGCTACAGCATGCTCTTTCCCTCGGTGCAGCGTGTCCGTGACGAACTGGAGCAGGGTTTCCTCAGCCGCCAGGCCGACGTTGAGGCCGAGGCCGCACGCCGCTTAGCCGTGTCAGAAGAGGAAGGCAAGGCTTGGCTGACGCACTACTCCGTAGAGTGTGGTCAGCAGATGCTGGCACGATGGAAACAACTGGGCGAATACCTCATCGTCAAGTACAACGACATGACCATCAAGCCCGAGGCCGACGGCCGCTTCCTCCTCACACCCGACGGTCTGGGAAAGGCACCCGTGCGCCCCGGCTACAGCGAGAAGTTTAAGGAAGTGCTTATCCGCGAGACGGGCGACAAGTACCTCGTCCCCGAAACGAAGTGATGGCGCGGCCATAGCCCCGTCGCTCCCCATCTGTTCCACCCTCAGCCACCACAGCCCCTATGACGCAGAAAGAGATTGCTGTCAACCGCGAACTCTTCATGAGTGTCGCCCGCGAGCATATCCAGCGTGAAGGTTTGGAAAACCTGCTGGTCTATTTAGACACCAAGACCGATTTCTTCACCGCGCCCTCATCAGCCTCGTTCCACCTCAACGAAGCCGGTGGTCTGTGCCGCCATTCGCTCAATGTGTGGAGCGTACTGGCCGAACTCAAGGAACGGGTGCTCGTCCCCGCCATCGATTTGGAGCTCTCGCCCTTCACCGCTGCGCCCAGCGACGAGAGCGTGGCCATAGCGGCGCTCTTTCACGACGTCTGCAAAACCAAACTCTACCATCAGACCGAGAAATGGCGCAAGGATGCCAACGGCCGCTGGCAGTCGTACCCCGGCTGGGAAGTGAAGGACGACTTTCCCTTTGGCCACGGCGAGAAGTCGTGCATCATCCTCTCCTCGTTCCTGCGCCTCAAGCAGGACGAACTGCTGGCCATCCGCTGGCACATGGGCATGTTTGAGATGACAGAGCAAGGCTCGAGCACGCGCTTCGCCTTCCGCGCCGCCATGGAAAAGTCGCCCTTGGTGTCGCTCCTGCATACGGCCGACATGCTGGCGTCCAACTGTCTGGAGAAAACCACCACGTACTGATGCTGTGCAGCCCCGCCGCAACACTGAAACAAAGCAAATTACATCTACGAATATGATAGAAAAGATACAGACACTGCTTGCATCTGTGCCCACCCTCGAGGCCAACGATGCAAAAAGCCTTGAAGCCCTGCGCATCCAGTATATGGGAAAGAAAGGCCTCCTCAACGACCTCATGGCCGAATTTCGCAGCGTTCCTGCCGAGCAGAAACGCGAAATCGGACAGCAGCTCAATATCCTCAAAACGGCTGTGCAGGAGCGCCTGCAGCAACTGCGCGAACAGATTGCCGCCAACGGCGAAAACGAGGCCGCCGAGGCCATCGACCTGACACGCACCGCCTATCCGCTACCGCTGGGCACGCGCCACCCCCTGTCCATCGTCAAGAACGAGATTGTCGATATTTTCTCGCGTCTCGGTTTCGCTTTGGCCGATGGTCCCGAGGTCGATGACGACTGGCATGTGTTCTCGGCCATGAACTTCGCCGAAGACCACCCCGCCCGCGACATGCAGGACACCTTCTTTGTAGAGCAACATCCCGACATCGTGCTCCGCACCCACACCAGTTCGGTACAGAGCCGTGTCATGGAAAATACGCAGCCGCCCATCCGCGTCATCTGCCCGGGCCGCGTCTATCGTAACGAGGCCATCTCGGCCCGCGCCCACTGCTTCTTCCATCAGGTAGAGGGTCTCTATATCGACCGCGACGTGTCGTTCACCGACCTCAAGCAGGTGCTCCTCACCTTCGCCCGCGAAATGTTCGGCGAGGACACACGCATCCGTCTGCGTCCCTCCTACTTCCCCTTCACCGAGCCCAGCGCCGAGATGGACATCTCGTGCAACATCTGCGGCGGCAAGGGCTGCATGTTCTGCAAGCACACCGGCTGGGT
>CAMGHE010000034.1 GCA_946055775.1 uncultured Bacteroidales bacterium | reverse complement strand
TGGGAACGAGCAGATAGTTGAGGAAGCGGCCGACGATGCTGCTCAGGCCATAGACGGCCGTATCTTTGGCCAACGATTTGAGTGCTGCCATAGCAAAGAATGAGAAGTTTTATCCGAAGAACAGGTAGCAGATGAAAACGGCCGCGATGATGCCCGCCAGGTCGGCCAGCAAGCCGCAGGTCACGGCATGGCGCGTGCGGCGTATGCCCACAGCGCCGAAATAGACCGCCAGGATATAGAACGTCGTGTCGGTCGAGCCCTGGAAGATGCAGCTCAGGCGGCCCACGAAACTGTCGGCGCCGTAGGTGGTCATGGCATCGACCATCATGCCGCGTGCGCCGCTGCCGCTCAGGGGTTTCATCAGCGCCGTCGGCAGGGCGCCCACCCATTCGGTGTCGCCGCCCAGCGCTGCCACCAGCCACACGATGCCGTCTGTCAGCGCATCCATGGCCCCCGAGGCCCGAAACACCCCGATGGCCACGAGGATGGCGACGAGGTAGGGGATGATGCGCACCGCCGTCTGGAAGCCGTCTTTCGCTCCTTCCACGAAGGCCTCATACACATTCACCCGCCGCAGGGCCGCCACAGCCAGGAACGTCACGATGATGGCCAGCAGAATGACATTGGCCGACGTTGTCCCCACCAGTTTCATCATCGGGCCGTCCAACTGCGAGAAGCCCCAGACAATGCCCGCTACGACGGCCGACAGACCGCCCAAAAACAGTAGCAGGGTGGGCTGCAGCAGGTTGATGCGCTGATACAGAGACGTCACCACCACCCCCGCCAGCGTCGAGACGAAGGTGCATATCAGGATGGGGATGAAGATGTCTGTCGGCACAGCCGCCCCCATCTGTGCACGATACACCAGAATGCTCACGGGAATGAGCGTCAGGCCCGACGTGTTGAGCACGAGAAACATAATCATCGGGTTCGATGCCGTGTCCTTCTTCGGGTTGAGCGCCTGCAGGCCCTCCATCGCCTTGAGACCCAGCGGTGTGGCCGCGTTGTCGAGCCCCAGCATGTTGGCCGAGATATTCATGAACATGTGGCCCACCACCGGGTGGTTGCGCGGCACGTCGGGGAAGAGGCGGGCAAAGACGGGCCCCAGCAGGCGCGCCAGACCGTTCACCACGCCGCCGCGTTCGCCAATCTTCATGATGCCGAGCCAGAGCGACAGCACGCCCGTCAGACCCAGCGAAATCTCGAAGGCCGTCTTGGATGAGGAGAAGGTGGAGTCGATGATGGCCGGAAACACCGCCCAGTCGCCGAAGCACGTCGCCTTGACCACCGCCACCAGTGCCGCGATGAGGAAGAAGGCGAGCCAGATATAGTTGAGTACCATATGAACGAAAAGAATGAGGGGTTGGTATTGCGCGTACAAAGTTACGAAATAATGGTCTCCCCGCAGGCTCTTGTGCCCATATTCCCTGCCTCTGCCCGTCCTGTCGCGAAAAAACTGCTTATCTTTGCACGACCATGAAGAATATGCGCTTCCTTATTATATATATAATGGTGGCCGTTCTCGCCCTGACGGCGTGCGGCGGCCCTGGCCGCCCTGCACCCGACGGCCCTGCCGATGCCCCCGATAGCCCCGCGACGTCTGCCGATACTGCGTCGCCCTACCCTCCCGTCGATGCCGCCCCGACAGTTCCGTCTGCCGACACTGCCCGCCGCGACACCCTCAGACCCGCGGCCCCTGAGGCCGATGCTCACCTCACGCCCACCGAGCGGCGCATGGCCCGCGCGGGGATGGTCGATGTGCGCTCGCTCGACAGCAGTCTGCACGTCTGCCTCATGTACAGCCGGCCCGACAACTTCACCGGGCGTACGCTCTACCGCGACCTCACGCGCGCCTACCTCCACCCCGAGGCAGCCCGCGCCCTCGTCGCCGCCCAGCGTGCCCTTCAGCGCGAGCGCCCCGACCTGTCGCTCATCGTCTATGATGCCGCGCGCCCCATGGCCATCCAGGCCGAGATGTACCGCGTGGTGCAGGGCACGGACCAGGCTATCTACGTCAGCAATCCCGCCCATGGTGGCGGACTCCATAACTACGGTCTGGCCGTTGACCTCTCCCTCTGCCATGCCGCCACGGGCGACACCCTGCCCATGGGCACCATCATCGACTACATGGGCTCTGCCGCCCATACCGATGCCGAGGAGGCCCTCGTCGCCGACGGGCGCCTCACGCCCGAGGCCCTGGCCAACCGCCGCCTGCTACGCCGCGTCATGGCTGCTGGCGGCTACCGCGTGCTGCGCACCGAGTGGTGGCACTTCAACCTGCGCTCGCGTGCCGAGGCCCGCCGACGCTATGCCGTCATCCCCTAAAAACCCTTCCTTTCTCTCCCTCCTTTCCCTTCCCCATGCCCTCTCCCCACGACTCCCTGCTTGTGCGCGAGGCGCAGGCCCTGGCGGCCCGCCTGCGGCGCAAGGTGCCTGCGTGGCACGATGCCGACGACCTGGTGCTGCCCACGCGTCTAGCGCTGGAGCAGTGCTCGGGCGGCGCAGCAGCGGCCTACAAGGCCGAGGTGGTGCGGCGCCTGACGGGTAGCAGCGGCGGTAGCATGGCCGACCTGACGGGCGGACTGGGCGTCGATTTCGTCCATCTGGCGCCAGCCTTCGCTCGGGCGACGTATGTCGAGCAACGCGACGAACTGGTCAGCGCGGCGCGTCACAACCTGCCGCGCCTGTTGCGCGCGCCTGCTGACGGCGGACCAGAGATTACCATTGTCCACGGCGATGGCACGGCTTGGGCCGAGACGCACGATGGCGCTTTCGACCTGCTCTACCTCGATCCCGCTCGCCGCGATGACATAGGGCGCAAGACCGTCGCTCTGGCCGATTGTACGCCCGACGTCAAGCACCTCATGCCCATGCTGCGGCGCCATGCCCGCCATGTGATGGTCAAACTCTCGCCCATGCTCGACATCAGCGCCGCCCTGAACGACTTGCCAGGGGTGAAGGAGGTGCATGTGGTGGGCGATGGCAACGAGTGTAAAGAACTGCTCCTCGTGGTCGGTGGACTGGCCGACGGTCTGGCCGACAACAGTGCCGACAACACGCCGACGCTCCACATCGCCGACGGCGAGCATCGCCTGACATTGCCCTATGATGCCGAGGCGCAGAGTATGGCCACCACGGCCGCGCGCCCCGCGACATACCTCTACGAACCGTCGGCCGCGGTGCTCAAGGCGGGCCTCTTCCGCTGGGTGTCGGCACGCTACGGTATGGACAAACTCCACCCGCTGACGCATCTCTACACCTCCGACCGCTTAGTGGCGCCCTTCCCCGGCCGCACCTTCGTCGTCGAGGGCGTCCACGGCTTCGGCAAGCGCGAGGTGCGCCGCCTCGTGGCCGCTATGCCGCAGGCCAACCTGGCCGTGCGCCATTTCCCCACGCCGGCCGAGACGCTGCGCCGGCGCTTCGGCCTGCGCGACGGCGGCAGCCACTACTGGTTTGCCACCACCCTGGCCGACGGCAGCCACGCCCTCGTGGTGTGCCGCAAGGTCGATGGCCAACAGCCCCCGACCGACTGACTGCCTAACATTCTTTCCCCCCTCTCTTCTCCTTACCATGAAAAAACTCCTCCTCTCCCTTGCCTGCGCCCTGGCGCTGACCGCCGGCGCACAGTCGGCACCCGACTGCCCCATCGTGCCGCGGCCCCTCCACTATGCTGCCACCGATGCCGGCGCCTACCGCCTGACGGCCCGCACGGTCATCGCCGCCGATGCCGCCCTGGAGCCGCAGGCCCGCTATCTGGCCGAGACCTTGGCCCAGCCCACGGGCTGGGACCTGACCGTGCGTCAAGGCCGCCGCGGCGACATCGTCATGACCCTCGACACCATCGCCGTGCCGCAGCCCGAGGGCTATCGTCTGAGCGTCAGCCGCCGCGGCATCAGCATCACCGCACACGATGCCGCGGGCGCCTTCTATGCCCTACAGACCATGCTCCAGACCATGCCGGCCGCCATCATGGGCAGCCAACGCGTGGCAGGCGCCGAATGGCTTGTCCCTGCCATCGAGGTGCACGATGCCCCCTGCCATCCCTGGCGTGGCTTCATGCTCGATGCCGCACGCTACTACTACGACAAGGCCTTCGTCAAGAAGTGTATCGACATGATGGCCATGTATAAGATGAACAAACTGCAGTTTCACTTCATCGACGACTGCGGCTGGCGCCTGGAGAGCAAGAAATATCCCCGCCTCACCCAGGTTGGTGCCTGGGCCGGCCAGGGCGAAAAGCGCATCGGCGGCTTCTATACCCAGGACGACATCCGCGACATCGTGGCCTATGCTGCTGTGCGTGGTGTGGATGTGGTGCCCGAGATTGAGTTTCCTGCCCACCTGCTCTCGGCGGTCGTGGCCTATCCCTGGCTTTCCTGCACCGGACGCCAGCACGAGGTGCCCGAGCAGCACTTCATCAGTCGCGACATCCTCTGCGTGGGCAGCGACAGCGCCCTCCAGTTTCTGCACGACATCCTCGATGAGACGGTCAGTCTGTTCCCCTCACGCTACGTCAATATCGGCGGTGACGAGGCCGTCTATACCCGTTGGGAAAAGTGCCCCAAATGCCAGGCCCGCATGCGCAGCGAGGGTCTGACCAAGGTCAGCCAACTGCAGGGGTGGCTCACCAATCAGGTGGCAGCATGGATGAAGGAGAAGGGCCGCACCATCATGGGCTGGGAAGAAATCGTTATGCGCGGCAAGGTCAATGAGCCTGCCGTCGCCGTGATGTGGCACCAGCCGGCCGACTCGGCACACGTCGTCCGCGACGGCCACCAGGCCATCATCTCCTCGTGCTACTACAACTATTTCGACTTCCCCGAGAGCAGCACGCCCGGCGAACCGCAGCACGCCACATGGTGCCCGCCCATTCCGCTGAGTAAGGTCTATGCCACGCCGCTGCCCGACTATGCCGCTGGCCACTCACAGGTCATCGGCACGCAGGCCTGCCTCTGGAGCGACCAGTTTATCCACGGCCGTGCCCTGCAGGAACTGGCACCGATCGACGAGAACCGCTCCGAGCGCTACGTCGAATACTTTGTCTTCCCGCGCTTGGTGGCCCTGGCCGAGGTGGCATGGACGCCGCAGGCGGCCCGCAGTTATCCCGACTTCGAGCGACGCATGGCCGCGCAGTATGCCCGCCTCGATGCCAAAGACTGCCGCTACCGCGTGCCCGAACCCAAGGTGACGGCCTGTGACGAGAGTCCGCGCGGTGTCACCTACACCCTTGCCCCCAGCGTTCAGGGTGCCGACATCCGCTACACCACAGACGGCTCCTGGCCCACGGTCCACTCGCCCCGCTACACCGGTCCCGTCACCGTGGCGCGCAAGTCCGACTTCCTCGCCATCCAGGTGGTCAGCCCCACCCACTATTCGCTGCCCCTCCTTACCCGCCCCGACTACTCCGCCTACAAGGCTTACGGCACACTCACCGCCCAGTGGTCGCCCCTGACGGTGCAACCCATGCCCTCGCCTTGGCGCATGGAGTGTACAGGCAAGGTGGGCAGCAACGGCCGCTACACCGTCACCTTCATTCCCCAGCGTGGGGACAACCGCCTCGACCTCGGACAGATGCGCATCCTCAAGCGCGACGAGTGCATCGCTACCGCACAGCCCGAGCCCCAGGCCGACGGCACCACGGCCTACACCTTCGACGTCACCACCTTCGAGGCAGGCACCCCCTTCTACCTCGAGGTCATCGCCTCGGGCCACGGCGGCAACGACACCGCCGGTCTCGTGTTCGTCAGGAAACACTGACCTCACCGTCCCTGCCGCTACCCTCCCTAATGGGGCACCCTCTTGCAGCGCGATAGAAAACGCGCACGCCCCAACACACTTTTTTCAGCGAAAGTGGCCGCGGAGGCCAATTTGCATTTCGCTCGTCAATGTATTATCTTTGCTCAGGAAAGTAGAAGGGCCCTCAACGGGGCCCTTTTTACGTGCCCAAAAAGCCGTTTTACGACCTGGGCGACCGTAAAAACAGTCGCCCAGGTCGTAATTTCTATCGCCCAAGTCGTAATTTCTGTCGCCCAGGTCGTGTTACCGGTCGCCCGGAGGCCTCGCCGAGCGTTAAACATTCATAAACTTTTCTCCCCAAAAATCACCGTTGATAGAAAACTCATGCGCACAACGTGAAGTGAGAAAGAGGCGATAAAGCGCCGTTACGTCAACGACTATTTGATCATAACGCGACCGGTTTTCGCCGTTGGCCCTCCCCTTGCGCCGACGAAGGGTTCTCTAACCGTTTGCTTTAATCTGTAAAGTGGAAGTTACATTAAACTATTTTATGTATTTTTGCAGGCGGTAGCGGTTTCCCGTACCTGCAAACAAGACCAAGAACATATACATACCATATAAAGGAACTTCCTCGTAGTTACAAAGGCTTTGGTCGGCCGCAGGTGCTACTTGGAAGTTTCTTGTTTTATGATACCATGGACAAGCAAGCACTCATTGAGAAAATCCAAACTCTCGGTGGCCTAACAAACGATGAAAAATCGGCTTTGTTAGAACTTCTGAGGGCGCACAAGAAATATGGATTGGTATGGGAGGACAAACCCGAAGACGTGGAGAATCGCCTTCGGGATGAACTGCCCGTACTCACCGAAGTGAAGGAAAAAGCATTGATTTCCACCGAAATTACCCCCCCCCAACCATATTATTATCGAGGGTGATAACCTCGAAGCGCTTACTGCGCTGACCTATACGCACGAGGGAAAGATTGATGTCATTTACATCGATCCTCCTTACAATACGGGGAATGACGATTTTATTTATAATGACCAATTCATTGACAAAGAGGATGAATTTCGTCATAGTAAATGGCTGTCTTTTATGAGTCGTCGCCTACGTATAGCGAGACGGTTGTTATCAGGTAAAGGTGTTATCTTCGTATCTATAGACGAAAAAGAAATAGCCTCTTTAAGATTATTAGGTGATGAGATTTTTTTAGAAACCAATTTTGTAGGGCAATGGAATTGGTTTAAATCTGCGACTCCGCCTGCGCTTTCAAAAAAAATCAAGCGAACAACTGAATATATTTTGTGTTGGACGCATCAAAATAATGACTTAACATTTAGAGGCGTACAGAAAGTAAGCAAAAGTAACGATCCATTTACTAAGCCTCAAAATTCATACAAGATTTTAGAGTTTCCCCCTTATAGTATTACTTGTAGTTCTACAAAAAATGGGATTATTGAAGCAGGTGTTTATGGCACGAAGAAATTCCCCAATGAACTTTTAGACAATATTGTTGTCAAGGAAGGTAAGAATACAAACTCGGTACGATTTAGAAATAGGTTTATTTGGAAACAAGATACTCTTAATGAAAACATTAGTAATGGTCTGTATATTGAACTTTCCAAAAATGGCGTCCTATCTTACAAAAGGAAAGAATACAACAAAGAAGTTCCGCCTAACCTTATAAATGAAGCAGTAGGTGTAGATACAACAGAAAATGCAGGTCGAATGCTTTTAGATATTTTCAACGGAAACAAAGTTTTTGATTACCCCAAACCAGTTTCGTTGATAAAATATCTTGTAAATTTTATAGATACAAGAAATTTGACCATCCTCGACTTCTTTGCAGGCTCCGGCACAACCCTCCACGCCACGATGCAACTCAACGCCGAGGACGGAGGCCACCGCCAGTGCATCCTTGTCACCAACAATGAGAACGGCATTTGTGAGAATGTAACCTATGAGCGCAACAAGCGCGTGATACAAGGCTACACCACGCCGAAGGGCGAGAACGTGCCCGGCCTCACCGCCAATACGCTGCGCTACTACAAAACCGACTTTATCAGCCGCGACCGCACGCAGCGCAATATGCACGCCCTGGTGGAAGCCGCCACCGACATGCTTTGCATCAAGGAGGACCTGTACGAAGAACAGACACACTTCGGGCAGTACAAGACCCACCCGAAGGTGCTGCGCTACTTCGCACAGGGCAACAAACGTATGCTGGTGCTCTACCGCGATGAATATACCGAAGAAGTGGCGGCAGAAATCGGACGCATCCATTTGCCGCAAGGCGAAAAAATCAAGGTGTATATTTTCTCGCCCAGCCGCTATGCCTACGACGACATGTTCGAAGACGTGGCCGAGAAAGTCGAGCTGGTAGCCCTTCCTGCCGCCATCTACGATGCCTACAAGAAAGTGCTGCCCAAACGCAGGGAGAAACCCTTGGAACTGCAAACTGACTACAACGAAGCAAACGAGGAAGGAGGCGAACAATGAAAGACCTAAAGTATCAGCAACGCGCTGTGGCCGAACTGGTGGAAAAGACCGTGCAACTGCTCATGCTCGGCACGCCGCGCCAACAACTTATCTTCAAAGCCCCGACAGGGTCGGGCAAGACCGTGATGGCCGCACAAATGCTCGGCGACCTCACCGATGAACTCGCCTCGCGCACTGACTGCCCTGTCAATGAGGTAGCCTTCATTTGGTTTGCACCCAATAAACTGCATCAGCAGAGTTACTGCAAACTCAAAGACTTCTTTGGCGAAACGCGCGTGCTGCGCACGGTGATGTTCGATGAACTCGACCACGCAGACGGCATTATTCACCCGGGCGAAATCCTCTTTGTGAACTGGGAGAGCATCAACAAGAAGAACAACGTGATTGTCCGCGACAGCGAACAAAACAATTCGCTCTACGAAATCACGCGGCGCACCCAAGAGGAGCAGGGCACACCCATCGTGGCCATCATTGACGAGGAACATCAGTTTTGGTCAAAGACTGCCGACAAAACCGCAGATGTGCTTCGCAGAATTATGCCCCGCGTGGAAATCCGCATTTCTGCCACACCTAAGACCAAGAGTGACTACACTGTTACCATTCCGCGCGAGGAAGTTATCAAAGAACAAATGATAAAGGAGCGCGTCATTCTGAACCCCGACATAGACAAAGGTTTCAGTGATGAACGCGAACTCACCCAAAACCTCATAGAGTGCGCCCTGCGCAAACGCAAGCAGTTGGCAGAAGCCTACAAGAAAGAGGGGACGAACATCAACCCCTTGCTGCTCATCCAACTGCCCAACGACAAGACCGAAACGCTGTCGGCAGAGGAGCAAAACTTGGTGGTCCAAATCAAGACCTACCTCGACGAAGATAAAGACATCAACGAAGGGAATGGGAAACTGGCCGTGTGGCTGTCCGGCGAGAAGAAGAATCTGGACGGACTGGAAAAGCCCGGCTGCCTCACGGAGGTGCTGCTCTTCAAGCAGGCTATCGCACTTGGTTGGGACTGCCCGCGTGCCGCCGTGCTGCTCATCTTCCGCAAGCACCAGGGCAACGAGTTCACCGTGCAGACGGTAGGCCGCATCCTGCGTATGCCCGAGCAACGGTTTTACGCCACGGAAGCCCTCAATGTGGGCTACGTCTATACCGACATCAGCAAAGACGTCATCAACATCGTCAGTGAGGACATGAGCTACCTCTGCAAAGACACCTACCTGGCTGTGCGCCGTGAGGGACTGCAAAACGTAGCACTCACTTCGTCCTACTCGCAGTACCTCAGTGCCGACCGTAACCGACTAAACCCCGACTTTCGCCAAGTGCTCGCCCAAGTGTTCGAGGAGCGATGGGCTGTGCAGCAACCGCTCCTCTTCTCCCTGGCAGAGTTAGAAGGACTTGGAGGTGAACCTATATCGGGAGGTATAGACACACAGAGCAAGACTTACCAAAAACGCGAGAAGGTGAGGAGTTTCATCCGCTTTGACGTGAAGAACGTAAACATTGAAATACCCAAAGACGTGGTGTTTCAAAATGAGGTGACTTCGATTCATGTTGGTGAAGAAGGACGGGTGAAGTTTGCCCGAAGCGTGGGCGAACTTCAAAAGATTTTCTCAGACTTCTGCTATAAACTCTTAGGCGGCAACTTCGAGCGCAAGCACAGTACGGGCGTACTGGCCGGCTATTTGCTTTCCTATATGGAAGAGCATTTTGCTGTTTTTGAAACCGAGGCTATCAAGGTGATACTCTATCACGCGAACCGCCCCAAGTTTGAGGAAGTCATCACCTATGCCCTCCAACGCTATCTCAGAATCATTGAGCAACGCCGAGGAGAACGCAAGGCACGCAGTTTTACGGACTACACATGGGAAGTGCCGGCAGAACGTTACTACAAAGTAGATACGCACCATCTCGAAGAGCGCGCGAAAAACCATGCGCTGCTTCCCTTTGTGGAGCTCAACGCCGCGTCAACGCCCGAGCAGGAATTTGCCGCGTTCCTGGAACGAAACGCTGCCTATGTGGATTGGTGGTACAAAAATGGCGATGAAGGCAAACAGCATTACGCCGTGCCCTATGAACAAGCAGACGGCACAAAGAGCCTTTTCTACGTGGACTTCGTGGTGCGCATGAAAAACGGGCAAGTCTTTCTCTTTGATACCAAATCGGAAGACAGCGACCCCGAAGCCCCCAACAAGCACAACGCCCTTGTGGACTATCTCCAAGCCAACAAGGGCAAGAACCTCAAAGGCGGCGTGCTTATTGCACAAGGCTCTAACTGGATGTACTCCCAGTTCAAAATTGATAACACCCACGACTTGATGGGCTGGACAGCCTTCCACCCCGACCTTTATCAATCCTAATTTGTTCGGCTTATGAGAAAAGGTAAAGACAGCAAATTTCTCCACTTCGAGTATGACTGTCCCAACGCATGTCCGTTGAATCGCTTAACGCTCCGCTCCAACTAAGACAAAGGGCCGCCCGCGTTGATGCGGGGCGGCCCTTTTGGGATGAGGGTGTGGGGAGAGGGACGGCGGGATTACTTCACCACCACCTTCTTGCCATTGATGATGTAGACACCTGCGGGCAGGTGGCCGGCGTTGACCTTGACGCCCGTGATGGAGTAGGCGCCGCGGGCGGACGTGGGTGCCGTGGTGACGAGGCCAGCGATGCCTGTGGTCGCGTCGATGTCGAGTTGGACGTCGCCCGTCTTGTCGGTCTGGGGATAGGCCGTGAAGTAGCCCGTGCCGGCGGCGGCGATGCTGCCGTCGAGGGCGCCCTTGACCTGTCCGTCGGCCAGGATGCCACAGTCTGCCGTGAGGACGGTGGCGCAGATGGCGCTGACCATGCCGTTCTGCTCAATGGCATCGTAGGTATAGCCCTTAGCCATCTGGGCGGCAGCGTCGGCCTCGGCAATACCGTAGTTCATGACGGTCTCGCCCTCGCCGCTGATCAGGATGAAGGGTGTGGCGGCTGGGATGACGTCGGCTTCACCATACTTCTCAAGTTGGAGTTGGTTATCCTTCACGCCCAGGACGCGGTAGGCTGCCGGCGAGGTGTAGGTCAGGGCGATGGGCATGGAGATGATGCGAATGCCGTTGGCCTTGATGTCGGCCTTGAAGTCGCTGCCCAGGTCGGCCACATTGGCCGCCTCGAGGGTGAAGTGGGTGCTGCTCTTCTCTGCGTTGGTGATGGCCAGTGTGCGGTCGGTCTCGGCGTTGAGGTAGCGGCTGTCGAAGAGTTGGAGGATAAAGACACCCGGTTTTCTGGCACTGGTGAAGGTGAGTCCCTGTTCGGTGGCAGCCGAGCGCATGCCCTTGGCCATATCTACGTCGTCGCGGTTGGCAGCCCCTTCATAGATGTTCGACAGATAGCGGCCCGTGGCAGCGTTGCGCAGGGCTGTGGTGCCGTCGGCACGGCGGATGACCTGCCAGATGGCGTTGAGGCGCATGTGGCGGTCGCTGTCGTCGGCATAGCCCCATGCCAGGTTGGCCGTGGTGTCGGCGTCGGCGGCATAGACGTAGTGGCCGTTGGCGCCAGTGGGGCTGCCCGAGTAGCTGGTGGCGGCGCCCACGAGGCGTACGAAGTCGCCGTTAGCCGGCATGTTGAGGTGGCTGTTGAGCACCTTGACAGCGTCTTTGACCTTGCCCTCATAGACGGCAATTTCGCTGAGTGAGAGTGCGCGGTTGCCAATTTCGGCCTCGATGCTTTCGAGCGTGGCCCTGAGTTCGGCCTGTGCACCGGCCTGGAAGTAGCCCCACTCGTCACCCTCCATGCCAGCGGCAGCAGCCTGCTGATAGGCCTTGCCGATGAGCGCGTTGAGGTGGGCGGGGTCGGGGTAGGCAGCGGTGAAGGCGTCGGCAGCGCTGCGGAGGGCGTCTAGACCGGCTTTCAAGGTCTCGATGTCGGTCTCGGCCAGGACGGCGTCGCTGAGCAGACTGTCAGAGAGAGCCACCTGAGCGTCAAAGCGGTTGCGCACATCTTCGGGCACCATCAGGTAGAGCGGCGATATGCTGTCGCCAGCCGTGTAGGCGCGCAGTTCGGCCAACGCGAAGTAGGGACCATCGGCAGCAGCCGCGTTGCTGGTGGTGTTGATGACAGCCAGGCGCAACTTCTGCACGGGGTGGCCAGCCTTGACGTTGAAGATGGCGGTAGAGGCCGGGACAGTGGCCGAGGGATAGTCTGTGTCATACTGATAGATGACGGTGTCGATCACGAGGGTATCGTGCCAGATGCCGTTCTCCTCATCACTCTCGGCGGGAGCCACGATGGCGATGCGTGTGGGGGCGTTTTTGATGTTGCCGTAGCGTTTGGTAAACTTGAGGGCCACGTCGGTCAGTTCCTGGCCCAGATCAAACTGCAACCAGTCGTAGTCGTTGTCCTTGGCGACGTTGCCGCTCCAACGGCTGTGGAAGTAAGACGTCTTGTTGTCATCGAAGAGGTTGTAGATGCTGCCCTCAGTGGTCTCCTGCGCATTTGTCGTGGCGCCATAGATCAGGCCCATGTTGGCATAGTTGCCGTCTTTGGTGATGCCCGAGGCGTAGTAGCGGTCGGCGGCCAGGTTCTTGACCTCGTTGTAGTAGGCTCGATACTCGTTGGCGATGCGCAGTTTCTCTACCGTTGCAGCGAGCGTGTTGATGACCTCGTCGCTCACTTCGAAGGCATAAAACTGGTTGCCCGTGTTGTTGGCATCGTCCCACTGCAGCACCTTGCGGCTATAATCGACGCTGAGCATGTGGCTGTCGGGGTCTGCGATGTTGAAGAGCCTGTTCTGCAGGAAGGGGAAGGTGAAACTACGGGTAGGTTTGGCTGTGGTGAGCCACTGCTTCTGCAGACCCGGTGCTGCGGCGAAGTAGTTCTGCGTGAGGTAGTTCTTGATGTAGAAGGCCCCGTTGCCAGCATCCCCGAGGGTGAAGATATAGGCGGCGTGGTCGGTGGTCACCTCGTCGGGGAGGGAAGTCATGCCGACGGTGGCATAGAGGCCGCCATTGCTTTCATACATCAGGGTGCCGCCAAACTGCAGGTTGGCGAAGGTATAGTACTTGCCAGCCTGGAAAGCCTTGCGGCCAGCCTCATACTTGGCCTTGATGGCGATGACTTCGGCCGTGATGGCCTCTACCTCGCTGTCGGTATAGGTGTCGTTCGAACGCACCTCCGTGGCGCGGTCGTAGAGTTTCTGAATTTCATCGTAGAGGGCCTGCGAGATGCATCCCGGGTGGTCGCCGACGGGGAAGAGGTCTGTGTCGCAACCGCTGCCGAAGACCTCGCGGTAGGCGCTCTCAAACTTGTCGCGCGCTGTGGCCTCGCGGGCCACGACTTCATAGACAAACCAGTCGTTACACCAGGGCTTGAAAGTGAAGTCCGGGCAGGCGTTGTAGGTCAGATACTCCTGTGCATTGTCTTTGGCGGCGAAGATGAGGGCTCGGCCCGTGACGTCCTCCTGGCCAAAGATGCCGTAGATGAATTTGCGCGGGTTGCTGCTCTGAAATTCGGCCACCTCGATGGAGCACTGCCAGGCATCGTCGATGCTTTGCGCATTGTTCGTTTTAGACAGGTAGGTCTTGGTCGAGGGGTTGTAGAGGGCATAGATGGCCGTGCCATCATCCAGACTGCCGGCGCTCTTCACCTGATAGATGCAGCTGCCATCGACCTCGGCTTTGTACGAGCCCGAGGGGTTGAGGTAGGCGCTACACCACGTCGGCCTCCTGGGCCGCGGCGGCGGTGCTGACGCCGACCATCATCACGAGCAGCAGGGCGAGGAAGCGAGTAATGTGTTTCATACGCTCTTGGAGATTGGTGATGTTGGGAATTAAGGTAAATAATGAGGGCTGTGTGGCGATACAATCCTGTGCGCTGCGAGCCGTAGGATCTCCGCCGCTGATGAGGCTGCAAAAGTAAGTTAATGCAGCCAAATCACCAACGATTGATCCGGTGTATTTCTTCTTTGACTTATGTTCTGTTGGCTTTAGAGCAGGAGACCTGCACGAGCGTAAGGCACGCTGTGCAGGTCTCCTGCCCTTAGTTCTGTGAGGCTGGATTGGTGAGAATTGATCGGGATGGTTCTGCGCGCAGCAGCGGGTTATTCTGCGGTGAAGAGCGGTGTGGAGAGGTAGCGCTCGCCCGTGTCGGGCAGTAGGGCCACGATGGTCTTGCCCGCATTCTCCGGCTGGCGAGCCAGGGTGATGGCGGCCCAAAGGGCTGCGCCCGACGAGATGCCGCACAGCAGGCCCTCGTGGCGGGCCAGCAGGCGGGCCGTGGCGGCGGCGTCGGCATCGGTGGCGCGCAGGATGCCATCGACGACGGCGGCGTCATAGTTGGCGGGGACGAAGCCGGCACCGATGCCCTGGATGGCATGGCGGCCGGGGGCCTCGCCGGAGAGTACGGCCGACGTGTCGGGCTCGACGGCATAGGCGCGGATGTCGGGACGCAGGGCCTTCAGACCGCGACCCGTGCCGCTGACGGTGCCGCCCGTACCCACGCCAGCCACGAAGATATCTACCTGGCCGTCGGTGTCGTCCCATATCTCGCGGGCCGTGGTACGCGTGTGAGCCTCGGGGTTGGCGGGGTTGTCAAACTGGCCCGCCAGGATGGAGCCCGGGTGTTCGGCTACGATGGCCTGAGCACGAGTCACGGCGCCCTTCATGCCCTCGGCACCCGGTGTCAGCACAATCTCGGCACCATAGGCGGCGAGCAGACTGCGGCGCTCGATGGTCATCGTCTCAGGCATGGTCAGGATGAGACGGTAACCTTTGACGGCAGACACCCATGCCAGGCCCACGCCCGTATTGCCGCTCGTGGGCTCAACGATGAGACCACCAGGCTGCAGCCGACCACTACGCTCGGCATCTTCCACCATCGCCAGGGCGATGCGGTCTTTCACGCTACCGCCGGGGTTGAAACGTTCGGCTTTCACCAAAAGACGGGCCTCCAACTGAAGTTCTTTCTCTAAGCGGGACAGACGTACAAGGGGCGTGTGTCCCACAAGGTCAATGACCGAAGCATAAATGTTTGCCATAATCTGTTTTTTTGGGGGGTCTGTAGGTGCAAAGGTATGGCTTTCCGCCGGAATGACTTTAGAATAATCGTCTTTATCAACCGGTCTTTGCAGAAGAATCGTCTTTATTCATCCTTAAAAATAGACGAATTTTCTGCAATAGGCCGATAGGGTAGGGCGATTGCACTTTTACGCGGTATGTGTGCCTATTCCTTCGGGGTGTGGCGTTGCGGTCGTTCTTAACATTTATTGCGAAGGGCCATTTGGTGCTTGCTACCGATAGGCCTACATTTGCAGTGTGGTCGGCACAGTGCGGCCGCCACATCCCCTACGTTTCACTCCTTATATATAATGTATCATGAAGAATTTGCGTATCGAAGCACTTGTGCTGGCTGCCGGTCTGACGCTGGGCGGCCTCTTTGTCAACTGCGGCCTCTCGGCCATGGCCGACCGTGGTCGCGTGGTCTCCGTGCGCGGCTTGGCCGAGCGCCAAGTGGAGGCCGACTATGTGATGTGGCCCATCGTGTATAAGACGACGGGTGACGATCTGCAGGCTGTGCATACCGACGTCAACGCCACCAACGCCAAGATTGTGGCCTTTCTCAAGGCCGGCGGACTGACCGACGAGGATATTACCTGCAACGCACCGCAGGTAGTCGATCTGCGCGCCGACCGCTACAGCGACCCGGAGCGCATTCGCGAACGCTATAACGTCACCTCGACCATCATCGTGGCCACCAGTAAGGTGAGCACCGCCAATGCCCTGATGAAAAGGATGGGCGAACTGCTCAAGCAGGGTGTGGCCATCGCTGCCAGCGACTACGACACAACCACTGAGTATGAGTTTAGAGGACTGAACGACATCAAGCCCGCCATGATCGAAGAGGCCACCAAGAAGGCCCGCGAAGCCGCCGAGAAATTTGCCGACGACTCGGGCAGTCGCCTGGGTAACATACAGAATGCTACGCAGGGCCTCTTCTCCATAGAAAACCGCGACCAATATACACCCTACATCAAGACCGTGCGCGTCGTCACAATGGTCGATTACGCCCTCGACTGACACAACACCCGCCAGGCACAGCACACACAAGATGGTGCGATGCCTGGCGGGCGTTTTATGTTGTGACGGTGTTCATTGCAGGCCGTTCAGGCTATCTCCCGAGTGCACGGGCGGATTTGCCCAACAAACTTATTACAGTTAGGCATAAATGGATAATGATGTGCGCCGGGAGCATAATGAGAGTGTTTTGACGACAATAAACCCCAGAGAACTTACGGTCTGGCTGTTTTCGTTACCAACTTTTTCAGACCATTGCCAATGACAATGCCGCGTGTGTTCGAGTTGGCGGGGCGGCCGTAGAGGTCGTAGAGCGCGGGGGTGTCTTCTTCAATGCTCGGATTGAGCGGCTCGGCGGCAATGGCGGTGGCCACAAGTCCGTCGTAGGTGAGTTGGCTCACCTCGGCAGCTGTCAACACCGTGTCCCAGAAGCGCACGGAGTGAATGGTGCCCGAGTGGGGATGGAGATTGGCCGAGGTGCTTGTCACGACACCGCCGAGAAACAGTCCCGACACGTCGGGAACATTGCCGAAACTGCGGTAGCCGTAGGCCGCGGTCATACCGCTGATTGTGCCGGCAGAGGTGCCGTTATAATAATAGACATAGGCTTTGGCCTCGGCGTTCATCGTGATGACCAGCTGGATGCGGCCACTCATAGTTGCCGTCTTGGTGTACCAACCTTCTTGGCCGTTTTGGGCACCAATGTATTGCACGCCGTAGCGATTGGTCTGCCGCTGCACGATGCTGAAATAGTCGGTGCTGGCTTCGTTCGAACTGCCCACGAGTATGCCGCAGTCGGCCGTGGGCGAGGTGAGGGTGAAGTCGATGGCCACGGTGCCCGAGGCCGATGAGAGCACGGGGGCAGCCAATTCGTCGGCTACACGATAGGGGGCCGTGCCGTCGAGCGTGATGTCGGTGAGCGTCAACACGGGGGCGGCTATGGGCGTGGCCACTTCGGGCTCAGGGGCTTCGGTGATGAGAAACTGGCATCCGGTATCGTTGCGGTCGGTACCGGTCTGGCCCGAACTCCAGTTGAAGATGGCATAACCTTGTCCCGATTGGGTTTGGTTGAGTTCGACCGTGCCACTGTTCACGATGAAGAGGCCGGGCGTTTGGCCATAGCTCAGCGTCCAGCCTGAAGCGGGCGAGGTGGCTGAAGTTTTGATTGTGGTGTTGTATGACGAAGCCGGCGAGATGTAGCTACCGTCGTCACGGTTGACAATGTCGAGGCTGCCGTCTGAGCGGCTCACAAACTTCCACATACCTGTGGGCAGACTGTGCACTGCTTTTCCCACCAGACCGTTGCCTACGCCAGTTGACGTGAGATAACGGTCGGCGCGGAGCGGTGTGGAGAGGCGATACCAATGTTCGTCATCGGCTGTGCTCACGGTGGGCTGGTTGAGGCGTGGCATTAAAGCCTTCCAGGCTGCGTCGATGGCCGTGGCTGCAGCAGTGAGTTCGTCGGTGGTTACATCGGCACGGGCCAACAGTTCGGCGGCTCCGGCCTTGGCTGCCAATAAGTCGGTAGCGGCCTCGGCCGTGTACCAACCCACCTTGTCGCCGATGCCCGTATAGGTCATC
>CAMGHE010000033.1 GCA_946055775.1 uncultured Bacteroidales bacterium | reverse complement strand
TTGCCCGCGGCTGGCAATGCGATTGCCCGCGGCCGGCAATGCGATTGCCCGCGGCTGGCAATGCGATTGCCCGCGGCCGGCAACGGGATTGCCAAGGGCTGGGGTAATTTCATTGTCCCAAATGGAGCATAGTGGGCCGGGGCGGCCACAGAAATCACCTCTTTCATTTTGCTTATCCCCCATCTTACACTAACTTTGCGGGTTAAAAGCACGAGCAGGACCGCAACGCGGCAGGATGATGCCCGAAAGTCCTGCTCAGACGATAACTATAGCCCACTAACGGACACTTGCCCACTTAATATGAGATTTGACGAAGAAGGACAAAGCCCCATTTCACTTGTCGCCGACTTCAGCGGCGATATATCTTCCCTGTTTGAACTGAAAGACATCACCACGCTGCCTTTGCTCCCCCTGCGCAACATGATGTTGCTGCCCGCGGTAGTGGCGCCGGTATCTATTGGCCGCAGTTCATCGCGTATGCTCATTGACAAGGCGGTGAAGTCGGACCAATATATCGGCGTGTTCTGCCAAAAGGATGCCAACGTCGATGTGCCGCAGTTTACCGACCTCTACAACATCGGCGTGCTGGCCAAGGTGATACGCCGTATCGAACTGCCCGACGGCAACTGTACGGCCATCTTGCAGTGCTTCGACCGCATCATGCTCACCGCCGTGACGCGCCAGCAACCGTACTTGCGCGGCAAGGTGCTTCAGATGGAGGAGAAACTGCCCGAAAAGAACGACAAGGAGTTTGCCGCCGTAGCCGACGAGATAAAAGACGCCATGCGCCGACTGGCCAAACTGACGGAGAATGCCTCGGAGAGCGTGCTCTTTGCCGTTCGCAACATGAACAACCCCGTTTTCCTGGTCAATTTCATCGCCTCGCACCTGCCCATCGAGATGTCTGAGAAACTGTCGCTCATGAAGGAAGGCGACGTCAAGCAGAGAGCCTACCTCCTGCTCGAACTGCTCAACCGTGAAATACAGTTTGCCGCCCTCAAACGCAATATCCAGCACCGCACACGCACAGAACTGGACAAGCAGCAGAAAGACTTCTTCCTGCAGCAGGAGATGAAGAACATCCGCGAGGAACTGGGCGAAGACGAAAGTTCGGATACAGAGCGCCTGCGCGAAAAAGCCAACGCGGCAGGAATTGCCGGAAAGGAAAGAGAGATTTTTGACCGCGAACTGGAGAAACTGGGACGCATCAGCAACCAGTCGCCCGACTATAATGTGCAGGTCAACTATCTCGAGACCTTCGTGTCGCTGCCGTGGAATAAACAGTCTGAAGACAATACCAGCATCACCGCAGCCAGCAAGCGTTTGGACGCCGACCACTATGGGCTGGAAAAGGTGAAAGAGCGCATCCTGGAGCATTTGGCTGTTCTCAAGTTTCGTGGCGACTTGAAGTCGCCCATCCTCTGCCTGTACGGTCCTCCGGGCGTGGGCAAGACCTCGCTGGGCCGCAGCATTGCCGAAGCCTTGGGCCGCAAGTATGTGCGCATCTCGCTGGGTGGCGTCCACGACGAAGCCGAGATTCGCGGCCACCGTCGCACCTACGTCGGCGCCATGCCCGGCCGCATCATCAAGGGGCTGGCCAAGGCCGGAACCAGCAACCCCGTGTTCATCCTCGACGAGATAGACAAGGTGTCGGAAAACAACCACAGCGGCGACCCGCAGTCGGCCCTGCTCGAAGTGCTCGACCCCGAGCAGAACGTGGCCTTTCACGACAACTTCCTCGACGTCGATTTCGACCTCTCGCACGTGATGTTCATCGCCACGGCCAACAACCCCGCTACCATCCCCGCCCCGCTGCGCGACCGCATGGAGATGATTGAGGTGGACGGCTACCTGCAGGAAGAGAAATACATGATAGCGCGACACTACCTTATCCCCAAGGCCAAGGCCGAGTTTCATCTGCCCGCTAACATCCAGTTCCAGCCCGCCACAATCAACAAAATCATCGAGGACTATACCCGCGAAAGCGGCGTCCGCTCGTTGGAGAAGCAGATCAACAAGGTGTTCCGCAAGATGGCCCTCAAACTGGCCACCCTATCAGAAACCGCAGTCAGGAGCAGTTACACCATACGCCCCGGCGCCCTCAAGGACCTGCTCGGCAAGCCCCTGTACAACCGCGACCGCTACGAAGGCGAAGGGCAGGTAGGCGTTGTCACCGGACTGGCATGGACGGCCGTCGGCGGCGAAATTCTCTTCGTCGAGACCTCGCTGAGCAAGAGCAAGACGCCGCGGCTGACGCTGACGGGCAACCTGGGCGACGTGATGAAGGAAAGCGCCACGCTGGCCTTGGAGTATGTCAAGGCCCACGCCGCCGACCTGGCCATCGACCCCGCCCTGTTTGAAGAGTGGAGCATCCACCTGCATGTCCCCGAAGGTGCCACACCCAAGGATGGACCGTCGGCCGGCATCACCATGGCCACCTCCATCGCCTCGGCCCTGACGCAGCGTAAGGTGCGCCGGGCCACCGCCATGACCGGCGAAATCACCCTGCGCGGCAAAGTGCTGCCCGTAGGCGGCATCAAGGAAAAAATCCTCGCCGCCAAGCGCGCCGGCATCACCGACATCGTCATCTGCAAGGACAACCAACGCGATATCGACGACATCAAACCCGAATATATCGACGGTCTGCACTTTGAATACGTAGAAAACGTCTCCGAGGTGCTCAACTACGCCCTCTGCTGAGACCGGCCTCCCTACCCCATCTTCATACGTTCCCCATTACGACATGCAATTCACCCTCCATACCACCGCCCCCCGCAGCGCCGCCCGTGCCGGCACCATCACGACCGACCATGGCGCCATCGAGACCCCCATCTTCATGCCCGTCGGCACGCTGGGCTCGGTCAAGGGCGTCCACATGCGAGAACTGCGCGATGACATCAAGGCGCAAATCATTCTTGGCAACACCTACCACCTTTACCTTCGCCCCGGCATGGAGGTGCTGCAGAAAGCCGGCGGCCTGCACCGTTTCAACGGCTGGGAGCGCCCCATCCTCACGGACAGCGGCGGCTTTCAGGTGTTCTCGCTGGCCGGCATCCGCAAGATAACACGCGAGGGCTGCGAGTTTCGCTCGCACATCGACGGCAGCAAGCATTTCTTCACGCCCGAGGGCGTCATGGACATCGAGCGGAAAATCGGCGCCGACATCATGATGGCCTTCGACGAATGCCCGCCGGGCACGGCCGAATATGGCTATGCCCGCCGCAGCCTGGACCTGACGAAGGAATGGCTGGAGCGCTGTGTGGCACGCTTCACCTCCACCGAGCCGCTTTACGGCTACAGTCAGACCCTGTTCCCCATCGTCCAGGGCTGCGTCTATCCCGACCTGCGCCGCGAGAGTGCCCACCATGCCGCAGCCCTCAACGCGGAAGGCTATGCCATCGGCGGACTGGCCGTGGGCGAACCCGCCGAGAAAATGTACGAGATGATTGAGGTGGTCAACGCCATCCTGCCCACCGACCGCCCGCGCTACCTCATGGGCGTCGGCACGCCGGCCAACCTGCTGGAGGCCATCGACCGCGGAGTGGATATGTTCGACTGCGTAATGCCGACCCGCAACGGACGCAACGCCATGATATTCACGGCCGACGGCATCATCAACCTGCGCAACGCCAAATGGGCGGACGATTTCTCGCCCCTCGACCCCAACGGCACCTGCTTCGTCGATACAGTCTATACCAAAGCCTATATCCGCCACCTGTTCCATGCCAAGGAACTGCTGGCTATGCAGGTGGCCAGCATCCACAACCTCAGTTTTTACCTCTGGCTGGTGCGCGAAGCCCGCAAGCACATCCTCGACGGCTCGTTCAAGGAGTGGAAGGCCGAGATGCTGCCCCGCGTCACCCGACGCCTGTAATCTCGGGCCTGTCCCCCACACCCCGTACCGTGACCACCATGGCTTGAATCCCCCACCAGAAGATAACGTACTTTGTGACCATGACTGCACACTCCACACCCCGCGGCACGTCGCCCATCAAGCGCGTGACACGACTGATAGGACAACTGAAAGACTACGTTGTGCCCAAGAAACTGGATTGGTATATCATCAAGAAGTTTCTTACCACCTACGTCTTCCTGATAGCCATCGTCATACTCATCGCCATCATCTTCGACTATAACGAGAAGATTGACAAGTTTACCAAGAGCCACGTCTCGGCCGATAAGGTCATTTTCGACTACTTCCTGAACTTCATCCCCTACTTTATCAACCTGTTCAGTCCGCTCTTCGTCTTCATCTCCGTCATCCTCTTCACCACCAAACTGGCATCGGGCTCGGAGATTGTCGCCATGAAAGCCGCCGGCATGAGTTTCCGGCGGTTGCTGCGGCCCTACATGTTTTCCGCAGCCCTCATCGCGGTGACCACCTTCGTTCTCGGCGCCTACGTCATCCCCCGCGGCAACGTGGCACGTGTCAACTTTGAGAACGCCTATATCAAGAAGAAGCCCATCACACAGGCCGACAACATCCAGATGCAGACCGACACGGGCGTCGTGGCCTACATCACCCGCTTCAACAACGAGACCAAGAGCGGCTACGGCTTCTCGCTCGACAAATTTGAAGACCGCAAACTCGTGTCGCACCTGACGGCGCAGAGCATCCAGTACGACACGCTGGCTGACCGCCGCTACAGTTGGACACTGCGGAACGTCCGCATCCGCACCCTCAAAGGTATGCGCGAGGAAATCAGCACACACACCACGCTCGACACCATCATCATGATGGAACCCGCTGACTTCTTCTATGTCAAGAATCAGCAGGAGACGCTGACGCTGCCCGAACTGGCCGAATTTATCGACAAGCAGAAACTGCGCGGCGTGAAGGGCATCAATACCTTCGAAGTGGAATATCACAAACGCTTCGCCACCCCCTTCGCCGCCTTCATCCTCACGCTCATAGGCGTGTCGCTGTCCTCGCAGAAGCGGAAAGGCGGTATGGGCATGGCGCTGGGTGCCGGTCTGGCGCTCAGTTTCGGCTACATCATGTTCCAGACGGTGTCGGCCACCTTCTCTACGAATGCCGGCTTCCCGCCGGCCCTGGCCGTATGGATTCCCAACATCGTGTTCTCCATCATCGCCTTCGTGCTCTACAAGCGCACGCCGCAATAGAAGAAGAAAAGAACTACCAAACGCTGAACACACTACCATATATATATTATGTACTTTGAAGACCTCCCCCTCTGCGACGACCTTCTCGATGCCCTCTACGACATGCACTTCGACGAATGCACGCCCGTGCAGGAGCAGTGCATCCCCCACATTCTCGAAGAGAAGGACCTGATAGGTATCGCGCAGACCGGCACCGGAAAGACCGCCGCATATCTCCTGCCCATCATCAACCTGCTCATGACCAAGCCGCACCCCGACGATGCGGTCAACTGCCTCATCATGGCCCCTACCCGCGAACTGGCCCGGCAGATTGACCAGGCCCTGCAGGGCTTCGCCTACTACACCGGAATACAGGGCGTCGCCGTCTATGGCGGCAACGATGGCGCCCGTTACGACCAGGAGGTAAAGAGTCTGACCAAGGGCGCCGACATCGTCATCGCCACTCCCGGCCGTCTGATTTCGCACCTCAGTCTGGGCAAACTGGACCTGAGCCGCACCACCCACCTTATCCTCGACGAGGCCGACCGTATGCTGGACATGGGCTTCAGCGAAGACATCCTCAAGATTGTGGAATGCCTGCCGAAGGAGCGCCAGACCATCCTGTTCTCGGCCACCATGCCCGAGAAGATCAACACCTTCGCCCGCCGCATCATGAACGACCCCGTGGAGGTACGCATCGCCGTGTCGAAGCCCGCCGAGAAAATTAGCCAGAGCGTATATATCTGCCGCGAGACCGACAAGACGGCCATCATCAACCACATCTTTGCCGACAAGGCTCCCGAGCGCGTCATCCTCTTCGCCGGCTCCAAGCAGAAGGTCAAGGAACTCTACGCCACCCTTTCCCGCAAGGGCTTCAACGTGGCCGCCATGCACTCGGACCTGCAGCAGGTAGAGCGTGACGACGTCATGAACCGCTTCAAGGCGCGCCAGATAGACCTGCTCGTGGCCACCGACATCGTAGCCCGCGGCATCGACATCGACGACATCACCATGGTGATCAACTTCGACGCGCCGCGCGATGCCGAGGACTATGTACACCGCATCGGCCGCACGGCACGCGCCGGACGTGAAGGCCGCGCCATCACGTTGGTTGGCGAGCGCGATATGCCCGCCCTGCGCGCCATCGAGAGTCTGCTGGGCGAGCCTGTTCCCCGCGCCGAACTCCCCGAAGGCATGACGGCGCCCGAGCACGGACGCAGCCACAGCGACAAGGGCGAGAAGGGTAAGGAAGGACGCGGGCGAGGAAGGGACGGCCGCGGCAAAAAGGACAAGCAGGGCGACAAAGGACGCGCCGGCCGCTCGCATGGACGCCACGACCGCCCGCGCCGTGAGAAGAAGTCGGAAAGTCCCAATGCCTCCGACAGTGCTGCCAACAACAGTCAGAGCACAGAAGAACAGAGCCAACAGCCGCAGGGCGAAGGCGCAAAGAAGAAAAGAACCCACCGCGGCGGGCGTCGTCACCGCCGAGGGGGTAAGGGCAACGGCGAAGCCACGCCCACTCAGGCATAAGCCCGCCCCCATGTGAATAATAACCGAATAGCCATCACACAATAACTTAACCACCTTACCATGAATGCCATCCTTCAGACGTTACGTCGCTTCACGGCGACGCTGATTCTCGGCGCAGCCGCATTGGCGGGCGCCACGGCACAGACTGCTGTCACCTACCAGCCCACGGCCGAAAACATAGAGGCCCGCAAAGCCTTCGCAGAAAGACGCTTCGGCATCTTCATCCACTGGGGCATCTACAGCATGTTTGCCCAGGGAGAATGGTACATGCAGAATGCCAAGATAGACTGTAACGAGTATGCCAAGGCAGCCCAAGCTTTCTTCCCGCACAACTTCAATGCCTACAAATGGATTGACGCCTTCCGGGATGCCGGTGCACGCTACATCTGCTTCACCACGCGCCACCACGATGGTTTCTCCATGTGGAACACCTCGTGCTCAGACTATAACATCATGCACACGCCCTACGGCAAGGACATCGTCGGCCAACTGGCTGAAGCCTGCCACGCCAAGGACATGGGCTTCCACCTCTACTATTCGCACCTCGACTGGACCCGCGAGGACTATCCTCTGGGCCGCACGGGCCACGGCACACGCAAGACGCTCAAGCCCAACTGGAATAGCTACTACAAGTTCATGAACGACCAGCTCACCGAACTGCTTACACGCTATGGCCGTGTGGACTGCATTTGGTTCGACGGTCTGTGGGACCACGACCGCGACTCTGTGCCCTTCAACTGGCAGTTGGAAGAGCAGTATGCGCTGATCCACCGTCTTCAGCCCGCCTGCCTCATCGGCAACAACCACCACCTGACGCCCTTTGCCGGCGAAGACATCCAGTTGTTTGAGCGCGACGTACCCGGCGAGAACAAGGCCGGTCTGTCCGGTCAGGAGGTAAGCCGCCTGCCGCTTGAGACCTGCCAGACGATGAACGGCATGTGGGGCTACAAGGTACAGGACCAGAACTATAAGTCGGTCAACACCCTCATCCGCCTGCTGGCACGTACCTCTGCCAAGGGCGCCAACCTGCTGCTCAACGTCGGTCCCCAGCCCGACGGTTCCATCCCCGAAGCTGCCCTTAGTCGTCTGCACGAGATGGGCCAGTGGCTGCGACGCAATGGCGACGCCATCTATGGCACCGATGGCGTGGAGTATGCCCAAGGCGGAGACAGCATTGTCTGCACCCGTACCGACAGCCGCCTGTATGTCCATGTTCTTTCGCCCAACGTAAAGAGCGTCAGCGGTCTCCCCGTAGCCTCCAAGCCCAAAGATGTGCGTCCTTTGGCCGACCGCCAGCGCGTCAACTTCCGCTACAACAAGAAGGAGGGACTGGAGATTACGGACATCAACATGCCGGCCAATGCCGCCGACTATGTGATAGAGGTGGTGCTCAAGGACTGATTGCCAACGCTATCCCTCCAATCTCTTAACCTTCTGCGCCAACATGTGCCTCAAGAATATCTTTTGGATTAGCCTGTGGGGCGGACTGGCCTTGACAGCCGACGCCCAGACCACACGCATCCACCAAGCCACCATCAAGACCGTCACCACCACGGGCAGCGTCCACACCCAAGACGCTGTGCCCGTGGTGCGCCTTGGCGGTGAAGACAGACTCTGCGTGGCCTTCGACCACCTCGGGCATGAAGCGCAACGCTATGTTTATACGTTGAGGCACCTCAACGCGGCATGGGAGGATAAGGAGAACTTGCTGCCCACCGACTACATGCGCAGCATTGACGGCGAATGCCTCATTGACGAGGGCGAACTGAGCATGACCACAGCCACCCTCTATACGCACTACAGTTTCCAACTGCCGAACGCCGAGATGGCGCCCATCATCTCGGGCAACTACGCCATCGACGTCTATGACGACAGCGGCGACGAGCGCACCCTGGCCTTCACCACCTATTTCTGCGTCACCGAGGAGAAGGCGACCATCGTTCCCAAGGCTACCACCGACACAGACCGCGGTCGCAACACCACCAAGCAGCAGATTGAGGCCAGTGCGGTCTTTGGTTCTTCGCTCTCACCGAGGACGGCCAACGAACTGATGCTTACTGTGGTGAAGAATGGCGATATGGCTCATGCCGCAACCTTGGTTAGCCCCTATGCTCTGGCGCCGGGCAGTGCCCAGTGGCAGCATCAGGACGCCCTCATCTTCGACGCCGGGAATGAGTACCGCAAGTATGAACTGCAGAGCACGCGCTATCCCGGCATGCACGTAGAGAGCATCCGGCTGAACGATGACGTCTATCACGCCACGCTGTCCACGGACGAGTGCCGCAAAAACTACCTCTACGATGAGGACCAGAACGGCGTGTACCAACCGGCCATCAGCGGCAACGGCAATGCCGACACCGATGCCGACTATGTATGGTTCCACTTCTCGCTCTATGCCCCCAACCTCAGTGACGACACGCGAATATGGGTGGACGGCCGCTGGGCGGCACAGATTGCGCCTGACGAACGGCGCCTCACCTACGACGTAGCCACAGGTTGCTTCACGGCTCACCTGCTGCTGAAGGGGGGCTATTATTCCTACCGCTACGCCACCGAGAGCGAAGCGACGAACCCCATCGAGAACAATTTCTGGCAAACGGAGAACACCTATACCTTCTTCTTATACTACCGCGAACGGGGCGCCCGCTATGACCGCCTTATCGGCAGCCGGACATCCTCCTACCGGCCGCGATGACGCCGCCGTCTGCGCCGCTGCTATCGCCGTCTTCTCAATTATCCATCCTTTCCCCATCCCGCCATGTCTTCCATGCCTTCTATCCCCTCCTGCCGCATCGTCTTCCTCGACAGCCGTCCGCTCAATCCCGGCGACCTCTCGTGGGCTCCGCTGGAACAACTGGGCCACTTCGTCGCCTACGACAAGACGGAGGAGGCTGATATCATCGCCCGCGCCGCCGACGCCGACATCATCCTACTCAACAAGACACCCCTCAGTCGGCACACGCTCAGCCAACTGCCCAAGTTGCGCCTGATTGGGGTGGCGGCCACGGGGTATGACGTGGTGGATGTCAAGGCGGCGCGCGAACTGGGCATCCCGGTCTGCAACTGCGCCGCCTACGGCACGATGGCCGTCGCACAGATGACGGTGGCCCACCTGCTCAACGTATGCAATAAGGTGGGCCATTATGCCGAAGCGGTCAAGGCGGGATTCTGGTGCCAAAGTCCCGACTTCTGCTGCTGGGACCAGCCCCTCTTCGAACTGGAAGGCAAGCGTCTGGCCATCGTCGGCGCCGGGCACATCGGTTTGCAGGTACTGGCTTTGCTCCGCACCTTCGGCATGCAGCTGTTTGCCGTCACCTCGCGCCCGGCCGGCGACCTGCCCGCCGACGTCCGCAAGCTCACCCTCGAAGAAGCCTTCGCCACCTGCGACGTCGTCAGCCTTCACCAGCCACTCACGGAGAGTAACAGAAACATGGTCTGCGCCGCCCTCCTGGCCAAAGCCAAGCCGGGACTGATTCTCATCAATACGGCCCGCGGCCGACTGGTCAACGAGTACGACCTGGCTCAGGCGCTGCATGAAGGACGCATCGGCGCCTACTGCACGGACGTCCTGGCCGACGAACCGCCCTCGCCCGACTGTCCCTTGCTTAGCAGTCCGAACACCTTCATCACGCCGCATGTGGCCTGGGCCTCGCAGCAGGCACGCCAACGCATCATGGACATGCTCTGTCAACATATCCGCCACTTTCAGCAAGGTCACCCCACCGGCGTGGTCAACCCCTGACGCCATAGCCCCCTTGCCCCACAACTAACCCGAACTATACATCATTCAGCCATGACCATCCCCAATATCGACCTCATTCAGGTGTTCGACTTTGTCGGCACCCTGGCCTTCGCCATCTCGGGCATCCGCCTTGCCTCGGCCAAACACTTCGACCTCTTCGGCGCCTACGTCGTCGGTGTGACCACCGCCATCGGTGGCGGTACCATGCGCGACATCATGCTTGGCCAGACGCCTTTCTGGATGACCAACCCCTTCTATCTTTCTTGTTCTGCCATCGCCTTGTTGTGGGTTATCGTCTTCCGCAAGCTCCTCGTACGGCAGAACAACACCTGGTTCCTCTTCGACACCATTGGTCTGGCGCTCTTCACCGTGACCGGTCTGGAGAAGACGCTGACGTGCACTACGGCCGACGGTGGCACCTATCCCTTCTGGGCCGCCATCATCATGGGCGCCATCACGGGCGCCGGCGGCGGTGTGCTCCGCGACGTCTTCATCAATGAGGAGCCGCTCATCTTCCGCAAGGAAATCTATGCTTTGGCCTGCGTACTCGGCGGCGGCGTCTATTACATCTGTACGCTGTTCAGCCTGCCCTCCGAGATGTGCGCCATCATCTGCGGCATCTCCGTGGTGGTCATCCGCCTGCTCGCCGTCAAGTTCAAGCTGGGCCTCCCTATCATCAAAGGCGAAGAGTAAGTGATGATAAATAAATAACTTGCATCGATTTGACACCTGTCGTCAATATATTCAATCTCAGTATGAGAAACAGTATTATTCGGACTTGCCACGAGAGTTAGATTGTCTGTTCTTTGATATTCTAATGGCAAAGACTGCTTCAATCAACTAACTTATAGAAACCGGTGCGAGCGAACAACAGATTGTGCAGAACCTTTGCGAGCACAGTTGCCTTCAAAACGAGGACAGTTTCAACCTCACGTCCGATATGCTCGATGACAATCCTCGCGATTACTAAGTGATGATGAAAAGATAGACGCTTTTAGCGTTGCAGAATACACTCAGATACGAAGTGCGGAATGAAAAACCACAGTATTTTCATTTTTCCCTTCGCTTATTTACACTAACTTTGCACCACATTTTAACCAAAAGCCAGTACACATTCACATGGACATTGCAGACAAATATAATCCTGAAGAAGTAGAGAAGAAATGGTACGCTTACTGGACGGAGCACAAGTGCTTCTCCTCCACCCCCGACGGTCGTAAGCCCTATACCGTGGTTATCCCGCCGCCCAACGTGACGGGTGTGCTCCACATGGGGCATGTGCTCAACGAGACCATCCAGGACATCCTGGTGCGCCGCGCCCGTATGGAGGGCAAGAACGCCTGCTGGGTGCCGGGCACCGACCACGCCTCCATCGCCACCGAGGCCAAGGTGGTGGCTCGTCTGGCCGACCGCGGCATCAAGAAGAGCGACCTGACGCGCGAACAGTTTTTGGAGCACGCATGGGAATGGACGCGCGAGCACGGCGGCATCATCCTGAGCCAGCTGCGCAGCCTGGGCGCCTCGTGCGACTGGGACCGCACGGCCTTCACCATGGACGATGTGCGCTCCAAGAGCGTCATCCACGTCTTCGTGGACCTCTACCGCAAGGGCCTTATCTACCGCGGCGTGCGCATGGTCAACTGGGACCCCAAGGCGCTCACCGCCCTCTCGGACGAGGAGGTAGTATATAAGGAAGAGCACACCAAACTCTACTATATGAAGTACCGCGTGGCCGAGGACGACGGCACGGGGGCTACCGGCGAAGAGGGCGAGGTCATCCACAGCGATGCCGAGGGCCGCTATGCCGTCGTGGCCACCACCCGTCCCGAGACCGTCATGGGCGACGTCGCCGTCTGCATCAACCCCAACGACCCCAAGAACCACTGGCTTCGCGGCAAGCGCCTCATCGTGCCCCTCGTGGGCCGCGTGGTGCCCGTCATTGAGGACGAGTATGTAGATATCGAGTTTGGTACGGGCTGCCTCAAAGTCACGCCGGCCCACGATGTCAACGACTACGCCCTGGGCGAGAAGTACCACCTGCCCAGCATCGACATCTTCAACGACGACGCCACCATCAGCGAGGCCGCCGGCATGTATGTCGGTCAGGACCGCTTCGACGTGCGCAAGCAGATTGCCGAGGACATGGTCAAGGCCGGCCTCATGGAGAAGATTGAGGACTACGACAACAAGATTGGCTGCTCCGAACGCACGGGTGTGCCCATCGAGCCCAAACTCTCCACACAGTGGTTCCTTCGTATGCAGCACTTCGCCGACCTGGCCCTCGCTCCCGTCATGAACGACGAGATTGAGTTCCACCCGGCCAAGTATAAGAATACCTACCGCCACTGGCTGGAGAATATCAAGGACTGGTGCATCTCGCGCCAGCTGTGGTGGGGCCACCGCATCCCGGCCTACTACCTGCCCGACGGCAGTTACGTCGTAGCCGAAACGGAGGAGGAAGCCCTTGAGCTGGCTCGCCAAAAGGACGCCTCACTCACCGCCGCCGACCTGCGCCGCGACGAGGACGCCCTCGACACATGGTTCTCCTCGTGGCTCTGGCCCATGTCGCTCTTCGATGGCATCCGCCATCCCGAAGGCGAGGAGTTTGCCTACTACTACCCCACCGACACGCTGGTCACCGGCCCGGACATCATCTTCTTCTGGGTGGCCCGCATGATAATGGCCGGCTACGAATACACGGGCAAGCGCCCCTTCAAGCACGTCTATTTCACGGGTATCGTGCGCGACAAACTGGGCCGCAAGATGTCCAAGTCGCTCGGCAACTCGCCCGACCCGCTCGACCTCATCCAGCGCTACAGCGCCGACGGCGTGCGCATGGGCATGATGCTGGCCGCCCCCGCCGGCAACGACATTCTCTTCGACGAGGCGCTGTGCCTGCAGGGTCGCAACTTCTGCAACAAGATATGGAATGCCTTCCGTCTGGTCAACGGCTGGGAGGCCAGCGATAAGGTGGAGCGTCCCGCTGCCGCCGCACAGGCTTCGGCATGGTTCGACGCACGTCTGCGCACCGCCGCCGCAAACCAGACCGACCTCTTCAGCAAGTTCCGCCTGTCGGAGGCGCTGATGGACATCTTCCTGCTCTTCCGCGACGACTTCTCGGGCTGGTATCTTGAGGCCATCAAGCCCGCCGCCGGCCAGCCTCTCGATGCCGCCACCTACAGCGACGTGCTCCGCTTCTTCGACCACCTGCTGCACCTGCTCCATCCCTTCATGCCCTTCATCACCGAGGAACTGTGGCAGAATCTGGCAGAGCGCACCGAGGGCGAGAGCCTCATGTGCAGCGCCGGCACCATCGCCGCACCCGAAGAGGGCGACGAGGCCATTATCAAATGCTTTGCGGACGTCCAGCAGATTGTACAGAACATCCGCGGCATCCGCGCCGCCAAGCAGATTTCGCCCCGCGAACCGCTGAGCGTCGCCGTCGGCGGCGAACTGCCCGTACAGCGTTTTGCCGACATCGTCTGCAAGATGGCCAACGTCACCATCGCCACCAACGCGGCCGAAGCTGCCGACGCCACCAGCCACTTCATGGTGGGCACGACCGAGTACCGCGTCAACCTGGAAGGCCATGTCGATACCGAAGCCGAACTGGCCAAGGCGCAGGCCGAGATTGAACGCCTGAAGAAGTTCCTCGAAGGCATCGAGAAGAAACTCTCGAACGAGCGCTTCGTCAGCCACGCTCCCGAGGCCGTGGTGGCCATGGAGCGCAAGAAGCAGGCCGACGCCACGACCAAGATCCAGCTGCTTGAAGAGACTGTGGCCAAACTGACCAACCGCTAATCCTTTATCCAAGGGGATGACACCTTGCGGGCACTATGCCCACACACATGGTGTCATCCCCTTTGTGTTTACTCTTTTGGGAAAAGTCTCCCCGCACAATTCTCACCGCCCCATTCTCCTCGCCCCATTCTCCTCTCCCCATTCTCTCCGCCCCATTCTCTCCGCCCCGTCGCCAAACCGGAGACATCGGGACCATAGGGCCTACATCTGTTCATTATTTACCTTTTATACATTTACCATGAAGCACCACCCATTCTCCACACTGTGCAAGGCGTTGCTCGTCAGCGCCAGTGCCATCACTTTCTGCTGGACAGCGGCATGGGCCGACGGCGTCTATACCATCTACCCCGTCCCGCAGCAGCAGACGGCCGGTCAGGGCACGGTCACGCTCGCCGCTGACGGTCTCTCCCTCGTCAGGGGCGCACAGATTGACGCCCCCACGGAGCGCCGTCTGGCCGGCATCCTGGCCGAACACCATCTCGTGGCCGATGCTGCCGCCGTCACCTTTGTCAGTGACGCCCCGTCCGCCGGGCCGCGCATCCTTCTGGGCGTAGCCGGCAGCGGCGATGCCGCCGACCAGCGCGCCACGGCGCTCAACCTCCCGCGCGACGTCTTCTCGCTCGAGAGCAAGTACGACCGTCACCTTGTCCATGTGGGCACCACCGCCGACGGCGCGGCCGAGATTCTCATCCTCGGCGAGAACACCAACGCCGTATTCTACGGTCTGGCCAGCCTCGAGCAGATGCTCGACGCCTATCCCGCCGGCACGCCCATGCCCTGCGTCATCATTGCCGACTATGCCGACCAGCAGAACCGCGGCATCGTCGAGGGCTACTATGGCGTGCCCTACCCCATCGATGTCAAGAAGGACCTGATGCGCTTCATGATGCGCTACAAGATGAACTCCTACATGTACGGTGCGAAGAGCGACCCCTACCACTCGTCCTACTGGCGCGATGCCTATCCCACCTCCATCACCGAGACGCAGAAGAACCTGGGCTACCTCTCGCAGAGCATGGTACGCGAGATTGCCGAGGTGTCGGCCGAGACCAAGGTCAACTTCATCTGGGCCATCCACCCGGGCAACAGTTTCCTGGGCTCCTCCACGGTCGTGAACGACGTGATGAACAAGTTCACCATGATGTACCAGCTCGGCGTGCGCCAGTTTGCCGTCTTTGTGGATGACGTGTCCATCCCCTCCACCGCCGAGCAGTTTGCCCTCAACGCCCAGCGCGTGACCGACATCCAGCGGTCCATCGAGGCCAAGTGGAACACCGAGGGTGCAGCGCCTGCCGACACCGTCAAGCCCCTGCAGTTCGTACCGCAGATTTACTGCAGCGCCTTCGCCAGCGGTGAGACACAGCGCCGCGATTTCTTCACCGCCCTGGCTGCCACGCCTGCCAACGTGGCCATCTACACCACGGGCTGGGGCGTATGGAGCGTCCCCAACTCGAGCGACGTCAACCAGGTGCGCCAGTATCTGGGCCGCGACGTGGCATGGTGGTGGAACTACCCCTGCAACGACAACGACAACGACAAGCTCTTCCCCGCCGACATGTACACCAACTTCAGCGACGAGAGCCACATCGGCGCCAACGACCGTCCCGATGCCGCACTCAGCCACTGCCTCGGCGTACTGAGCAACCCCATGCAGCAGGGTGAGATTTCCAAGATTGCCCTCTTCAGCGTGGCCGACTATGCGTGGAATAACGACGGTTTCAGCAATGCCAAGAGCTATGCCGCCGCCATCCCGGCCGTCGTAGGCAACGAACGCGCCGAAGCCTTCGCCACCCTCGTACCCTACATCCGCTACTTCGACGACACGGCCCTCTCCACCCTCGTCAACAACTACAAAAACACCCTCAAGGGCGGCCGTCCCAACAGCACCGACCTTAAAGCCAAGATGGTGGACATTATCACGGCAGCAAAGGTCATCCGCGAAATGGAGACCAGCGAGAACGAAAGCGACCGCCTGTTCTTCACGGACCTCAAGCCCTGGCTCAACCGTCTGGACGACATGGCGCAGCAGGTCATTGCCCTTCTCGATGCCGCCGAAGCCGAAACGCCCCAGTCCGCTTGGGAGGCTTATGCCACCATCCCCAGCCTCTATGCGCTGCTCGACACCGACAGCCGCTATGAGGCCCCGCGTCTGGCCGGCAGCGTAGGTGCCAACCTCTCCATCGGCGCCACCAAGGTGCACCCTGCCCACCGCGTGCTCTATCCCTTCATGAGTTATATGCTCGAGAATGCCCTCGGCACCATGCTCAAGCCCGAGAGCACCATCACCAAGGCCCGCCTCATCAGCAACATCGAGGGCGTCAAGGGAAGCGTCTCCACCCTGAACGGCGTCAGTTCGTTCGTCAGCTGTGTCAACACGCTCCAGCCCAATCAATACGTGGGCCTCGTCCTGCCCCTGCCCATGCTGCTGTCGTCCATGACCGTGGCCGACACCCTGACCGACCACTTCGCCCTGCGCCTCTCTGACGACGGCAAGACATGGAAAGACTATGCCGACTACGACGCCGAAAGCGACTACGTCCGTTATGTCAAGGTGGTCAACAACAGCGGTGAACCCCGCAGCCTGACGCTCAAGCGCACCGTACTCTCCACAGCTGCCCCCGTGGCCACGTCGCTCGTGCCGGCCAGCACCACCGTGCCCGGCACCAGCTTCTACGATGGCCACAACGCCACCTACCTCACCGACGGCGACTACACCACCTACACCTGCCTCAACCGCAACCAGCAGGCTAACGACGCCTATGTGGTCAAACTCAAGACGGCCATGCGCGTCGAGGACGTCCGCATCTGCATGGGCACCGTCAACGGCGACTACATGACCGCCGGCCGCGTACAGGTATCGGCCGATGGCAAGAAATGGACCAGCCTCAAGGTGAAGGGCACCAGCAATATCGACTACCGCATGAGCCTGCCGCAAGTCGTGAAATACTCCGACGAGATGTCCTACTGCGACTTCACCGGCACGGCCGACACCGACATCCAGTACGTCCGCCTCTACCTCTCCACGCCCAACACCAGCAAGTGGCTGCGCCTCTACGAGATTGAGGTGAACAAGCAGAGCTACGCGGCCAAGTTCGCCGAGACCGTCACCGATGCTTCGGGCAAGGGTGTCGCCGCCCTCTCCGACGCTGCCGGCCACACGGCCTATGCGGCCTCGACCAAGGGCAGCCTGACCTACCACTTCTACAACCCCGAACCGCTGGGCGCCCTCCAGGTGTTCTCCGACATCACCCCGGGCAGCGAGGTATCGGCCGAAGTGCTCTGCGCCGACCACGAATGGCAGTCGCTCGGCACCGTCACTCAGGCCCTGCACACCTTCTCCCTGACCGACCACCCCTATGCCCGTGCCCTTCGTCTGTCGTGGAACGGCAAGGCGCCGCTCATCTACGAGATGCGCGAGGAGGCCGACCCCAATCCGTCGCCCGAAGTGGTCGGCATCACCACACCCGTTGACGCTGCCACAGGACTGGCCATGCGCCGGGAGGGTGCCACGCTCCACCTCACGGCCGGCACCGCTCTGAAGTCCGTCACCCTCTTCACCCTCGACGGCCGTCCCGTCATCGAAGCTCAGGGTCTCTCGGGCACGGCAGTCAGCCTGCCCATGATGAGCAGCGGCCAGTCCGCCCTCATCCTCCGCGCCACCATGGCCGACGGCCGCACCGTAACGTCCAAGGTCATCGTCAAATAACAGACCTTCGTACAACACATTCACCACATATCGCCGCCCCCGCATTGTCCGACCGACCATGCAGGGGCGGCGATTTGTGCTTGCCGCAGCAGGTTCAACGCTATAGTTAAGATTTTCCTATGGAGCCAACTTACGGCATAACACATTGAGACCGTCTGCCGGACAGCAATGATAAAATTCCCACGGCGGTTGGGAATTGAATTCCCAGCCGCTGGGAACACGATTCCCAAGGGCTGGGAACACGATTCCCAAGGGCTGGGAACAC
>CAMGHE010000032.1 GCA_946055775.1 uncultured Bacteroidales bacterium | reverse complement strand
CGGTGTCGCCAATCTGGTAGCGCCAGAGGCCGCACGAGGTGGAGATGACGATGGCGTAGTTGCGTCCCGGCTCCACGCCCCAGAGCGGCACCGCCGTGGGGTTGTCGCGGCCCACCTCCTCGAGGGGGATGAACTCGAAGAACACGCCGTAGTCGATCATCAGCAGCATGGCCACGTCCGTCGGGTCGTTCTGCAGGCCGAAGAAGCCCTCCGAGGCGTTGTAGGTCTCGAGGTAGTGCATGTCGTCGGCCGGGATGAGGCGGCGATACTGCTCGCGGTAGGGCGTGAAGGCTACGCCGCCGTGAAAGAATACCTCCAGGTGGGGCCACACCTCGCGCAGGTTGCTCTTGCCCGTGATGTCGAGCACGCGGTTGAGCACCGCCATCATCCACGACGGCACGCCCGAGATGTTCGTCACGCGCTGCTTCGAGGCCAGCGCGGCGATGCGGTCGCGCTTCTCCTCGAAGTCGGAGAGCAGGGCGATGCGCTTCGTCGGCGTGCGCACCAGGTTGACCAGCGGGTTGATGTTCTCGATGAGGATGGCGCTCAGGTCGCCGACGAGCGAGCCCGGCAGGTTGTAGTTGGGCGCATGGCTGCCGCCCAGGATGAGCGCCCGGCCGTCGAAGATGCGGCTCTTCGGCGCGCGGCCCAAATACAGGCTCACGGCGTCGCTGCCGCCCGCATAGTGCGTGTCCTTCAAGCCGTCGGCGCTGACGGGGATGAACTTGCTCTTATCGTTCGTCGTGCCCGACGACTTGGCGTACCACTTCACGCGCCCCGGCCACAGCACGTCGCGTTCGCCGTGGCGCATGCGGTCGATGTAGCCTTTCAGTTCTTCGTAGGTGCTGATAGGCACGCGGGCGGCAAAGGCCTCGTAAGAGCGGAGGCCGTCATAGCCATACTGTCGTCCCCATTCCGTGCCGGCCGCCTTGCTGAGCAGGCGGGTCAGGACGTTGCGCTGTATCGTTTCGGCCTCGTTGGCATAGCGTTCGATGGCCTTGAGGCGCTTGAGGAAGTGGGGGCGTAAGAGAGAGGTGAGAGACATGGGCTGTGTGTGGTGCTGCTAAGCCGGAAAGCCTGTTGCGATGGCCTCCCGTGCGTGATTATAGAGGGCAAAGTTAGCAATTTGTCATGGGCGGGCAACGCTCGGTGGTTTTTTTTGCACGCTTTAAGGTCTGTGCGTTCTTGATTTCCCGCCCTTGACGCCTAAAAAAGGCCCGGTGCACCAAGGGGGCGCACCGGGCGTAAAGGGTTGTGGCGGGAAAAGCCTGCTTACTTGAGCTGAGCCTTGGCCAGACCCATGGCGGCCAGGATCCAGCCGAAGCCGATGCCTACGACGCCGACCGTACCCAAGAGCGGCAGGAAGCTCAGGATGCCTACGCAGTGGGCGATGAGCATCACGAGGCCGGGCTTGTTGCCCATAGCGCCGAACGACTTGCTGGCCATCAGGCGGATGTAGCCGATGAGGGCCAGAACCCAGGCGGCGATGGCTACGAGGAAGCCCACGATGTTGAGGAAGGGAATGCCGTTGAGGAACGAGGCCACGGCATAGAGGATGGCGCCGATGAAGAGCATCTGGCAGCCGGCCTGACCGGCGGCGTCAAGCAGCACCTTCAGTTTGCCGCTCCACACGCAGATATAGATGGCGGCAGCTACGGCAATCCAGCCACCCAGCAGGCCGAACGTGGACATGTTGATGCTTGTAAGGCCGATGATGACGTTGAAGTCGCGGTCCCAATAGACGATGAGCCAGCCGATGAGCATGTAAGATGCCAGTTTGACGGCGGCGTTGTTCCAGATGTGGCGGTTGCCGGCGTAGAGGAAGTACATGGCTACGACCAGAGCGGGGAGGATGAGGTAGCCAATCCAGAACATGAAGGGCACGAACATCTTCAGGGCGCTCAGGAACCATGCGCCGCCGGCCAGACCCACGATGATCCAGTTGGGCTGCTTGCCCTCCTTCGTGGCGTCAGTGATACTGAACACGAGGCCCATCACGATCAGGGCCGTGGCTGCCAGCCAGAACAGGATGTTCGAGATGTTAAGCAGCGTGGCTACCCAGCCGAAGCCCACCATGCTGAGGGCAGAGTAGAGGACACTCTGTAGCGAACCGACCAAACTCGGCACGGAGATGCAGAACAGCAGAACGATGCCGCTCAGCGTCAGCAGGAAATTGCGTAAAGCGTTATTGTTTCCCATAATTGTTATGTTTTTGAGTGAATAAATAATATGTGTGTTTCTCGTGATTCAATGCGGCAAAGATAAATAATCTTTTTTAATTTCAGCCTTTTCAAGCAAAAAAAGAATAAATCTGCACAAATGAGGACCAATGAGGGCCAAGGGGCAGTCGGCGCGGCATAATGGCATTCGCGTCCTCGTTGCGGGAGCAGCGGGAGTGAGCGGGAGCGGGAACGGGAGCAAAAAAATGCGCAGGAGGGACGACCAAACCTTTTCCCCTTTTCAGGAAAAAGCGTACTTTTGCATGACGTACCTGACGGCAACTGCTCCGCAGACCACAGGTTGCGCGCCGCATATTCTCCACAGTTTTCTCACAGCCCCCATGAACAAGCCCCAGCAACCCTCCGCCCCCGACGACACCACAGCCGGCTGCATCAGCCTGCGCGGCGTGCGCGTCAACAATCTGAAGAACATCAGTCTGGACATACCCCAGGAGCGCCTTGTCGTGGTGACAGGGCTGTCGGGCTCGGGCAAGTCGTCGTTGGCCTTCGACACCCTCTATGCCGAGGGTCGCCGCCGCTATGTGGAGAGTCTGTCGGCCTATGCCCGGCAGTTTATGGGCCGTATGCACAAGCCCGAGTGCGACAGCATCAAGGGCCTGCCCCCCGCCATCGCCATCGAGCAGAAGGTGAGCACGCGCAACCCCCGCTCCACCGTCGGCACCAGTACCGAGATATACGACTATCTGCGCCTGCTCTTCGCCCGTGCCGGCCACACCTTCTCGCCCGTGAGCGGCACCGAGGTGCGCCGCCACACTGCCGACGACGTCGTGGCCGCCGCCCGCACCTATAGCGACGGCACCCGCATGGCCGTCCTGGCTCCCTTGGTTGTAGCCCCCGGGCGCAGCCTGCGCGCCCAACTGGAGGCCTACCTGCAGCAGGGCCTGACCCGCTTAGACATCGATGGCCAGATGACCGACATCGAAGACTATCTCAAAGAGCGGGCAACCGATCCCGCCCTCGATGCCGTGGCTCCTGAAGCAGTCGCCGATGGCATTTCAGACGGAGCCTCAGCGCCACGCCCGCAGCACATCGACGGCCACTGGCTCCTGATAGACCGCTTGGCCATCAGTGGCGAGAGCGACACCCTGGCCCGTCTGGCCGACTCCGTCGAGACCGCTTTCTACGAGGGCGACGGCGAGTGTGCCCTGCGCATCTACCCCTCGCACGCCCTCCACACCTTCTCCACCCGTTTCGAAGCCGACGGCATGACCTTCGCCGAGCCCTCCGACCAGCTTTTCGCCTTCAATTCCCCCCTCGGCGCCTGTCCCTGCTGCGAAGGCTTCGGCACCACCATCGGCATTGACGAGCATCTGGTCGTGCCCGACACGTCGCTCAGCCTCTACGACGATGCCGTGGCCTGCTGGCGCGGCAACGTCATGCGCCAGTGGCAGCGTGCCTTCATCGCCGAGGTACAGGGCACGGGCTTTCCCATCTTCGCCCCTTACCATTCCCTAACGCCCGCGCAGAAACGCCTGCTTTGGCATGGCGAGGGCCTGCCCAGCGGGCGTCGCGCGGCGCACTGCATCGATGCCTTCTTTGAGGAGCAGGAGCGCCAAAGTTACAAGATACAGCACCGCGTCATCCTGGCCCGCTACCGCGGCCGCACGGTGTGCCCCGTATGTCACGGCTCGCGCCTGCGCCCCGAAGCCGCCAATGTCAAGGTGGCCGGCCGCAGCATCCACGAACTCACCGCCATGCCCGTCACGGCGCTCTGCCGCTTCTTCGACGACCTGCAACTCTCCGAGCACGACAGCATGATCGCCGCCCGCCTGCTGCCCGAGATACGCAGCCGCCTCCACTTCCTCTGCGACGTGGGCTTGGGCTATCTCACCCTCAGCCGCGCGTCCAACACCCTCTCCGGCGGCGAGAGCCAGCGCATCAGTCTGGCCACGTCGCTCGGGTCGTCGCTCGTCGGCTCGCTCTATATCCTCGACGAACCCAGCATCGGCCTGCACCAACGCGATGCCGCCCGTCTCATCGGCGTGATGAAGCGCCTGCGCGACGCGGGCAACACCGTCCTGGTGGTGGAGCACGACGAGGAAATCATGCGCGCCGCCGACCAGATTATCGACATCGGACCCGATGCCGGCCGTCTGGGCGGCGAGGTGGTGTGGCAGGGCACCCTGACCGATGCTGCCCGCGCCGAAGGGGTGCGCAGTCACACCCTCGACTACCTTCTGGGCCGTGAGCACATCCCCGTCCCTTCCTCGCGCCGCGCTTGGAACACCGCCGTCACAGTGTGCCGCGCCCGCGCCAACAACCTCAAGGGCATCACCGTGCGCTTTCCCCTGCATGTCATGACCGTCGTCACGGGCGTCAGCGGCTCGGGCAAGAGCACCCTGGTGACCGGTGTGCTCTATCCCTGGCTTTGCCGCAGCCTCGACGTGCCCGCACAGCAGCCCGGCGACAGTTCGGGCATCGAGGGCGACGTGGATAGTATAAACGACGTGCAGTATGTGGACCAAAACCCCATCGGGCGCTCGTCGCGCTCCAATCCCGTCATCTATGTCAAGGCCTACGACGAGATACGCCGCATCATGGCCGCCCAACCCCTGGCCCGCCAGATGGGCTTCACCTCCGGCACCTTCAGTTTCAACACCGATGGCGGCCGCTGCGAAGCCTGCAAGGGCGACGGCATGGTGCATGTGGAGATGCAGTTCATGGCCGACCTCGACCTGGAGTGCGACGTCTGCCACGGCAAGCGCTTCAAGCCCGAGGTGCTCGAGGTGCGCTATCACGACCGCAATATCCACGACATCCTCGAGATGACCGTTGACGAGGCCATCGAGTTTTTCACCACCCATGGCGACAAGACCGTCGTCAGTCGCCTGCGTCCCCTGCAGGCCGTCGGTCTGGGCTACATCAAGCTCGGTCAGCCCGGCTCCACCCTGTCGGGCGGCGAGAGCCAGCGTGTCAAGCTCGCCTCCTACCTGGGCGACCGTCAAGACTGCCACACCCTCTTCATCTTCGACGAACCCACCACGGGCCTCCACTTTCACGACATACACCTGCTCATCGAGAGTTTCAACGCCCTCATCGAGCGCGGCCATACCGTCATCGTCATCGAGCACAACATGGACGTCATCAAGTGCGCCGACCACATCATTGACCTCGGTCCCGAGGGTGGCGGCGAAGGCGGACAGGTGGTGGCCGAAGGCACCCCCGAAGAGGTGGCGGCCAGTGGACGCGGATGGACCGCACGCTACCTGGCGCGCAGTCTGCAAGGCCACAACGGCGAAATGTCGCAAACAACACAGATTTCCTGACTACCATAAACTCCACTCCCACAAACATGCTCTCCCTCGATGTCGTTTACAAGGCGTCCACCGTGCTCCACAACGTAGTGCGCCACACGTCGCTCATCCCCACCACCAAGGTCAACCCCGCCTGCAAGGTGTTCCTCAAGCCCGAAAACCTGCAGGTGACGGGCTCGTTCAAGGTGCGTGGTGCCGGATTCAAGATTTCACAGCTCTCGGACGAAGAAAAGGCCCATGGCGTCATTGCCTGCTCGGCTGGCAACCACGCACAGGGCGTAGCCCTCGCCGCACGCAGAGCGGGCATTCCGGCCCTCATCTGCATGCCATCGGGGGCACCCATCAGCAAGGTTGAGGCCACACGCGCCATGGGCGCTGAGATATGCCTCGTGCCGGGCGTCTATGACGACGCCTACGCTCGTGCCCTTCAACTCAACGAGGAGCGCCACATGACCTTCATACACCCCTTCGACGACGAACAGGTTATCGCCGGACAGGGCACCATCGGCATGGAGATTCTGGCCGACAACCCCGACATCGACGTCGTCTTCGTCCCCATCGGCGGCGGCGGACTGGCCAGCGGCGTGGCCTATGCCCTCAAGACCCTCAAGCCCTCCGTCCGCGTCATCGGCGTGCAGGCCAGCGGCGCCGCCAGCATGCTGCAGAGCCGCGACCACAACCAGATAGAGGCTCTCACCTCCGTACTGACCATCGCCGACGGCATCGCCGTCAAGGAGCCCGGCGTGCACACCTTCGAACTATGCCGCATGTATGTCGATGAGATTGTCACCGTCAGCGAGGACGAGATTTGCGCCGCCATCCTGGCCCTCATCGAGGGCCACAAACTGGTGGCCGAGGGTGCCGGCGCCGTGAGCGTGGCCGCGGCCATGTTCAACAAGGCCGACATCGCCGGCAAGAACGTGTGCTGCATCGTCAGCGGCGGCAACATCGACGTGACCATCCTGAGCCGCGTCATCAACCGCGGTCTGCTCAAGGGCGGACGCACCACCGAGATGCTTATCGAGATGCCCGACCGCCCGGGTTCGCTCCTCGGCCTCTGCGACGTCATCTGCCGCTACGGCGCCAACATCATCTCCATCCACCACGAACGCAACGGCGAGAGCCCCGACGTCAACTCGTGCAACCTGCGCATCGTCCTTGAGACGCGCAACCACGAGCATATCAACGACCTGCACATCGCCATCGAAGCCGCGGGCTATGCCATCCTGGCCGACAAATAGTTCTTTCCCTCTCCTCCTCCTCTCATGACCCCAAGCCCCACCTCCTGCCGCCGCCCCCGCGTGCTGGCCGTCGTCACGCTCTTCTGTCCGCCGCCCGGTGTGGTGGACAACCTCATGACGTATATGCCGCACGCCGACGGCCTCTATATCTGGGACAATACGCCCGGCGGTGCGCGCATCACCTGGCCCGCGGCCATCGCCGACCGCATCGTCTGTCACCGCGTCGGCACCAACGTGGGCATTGCCCGTGCCCTCAACGCCGCCCGACGCCTGGCGCTCGACGAGGGCTACGACCTGCTCCTGACCATGGACCAGGACAGCCGCTTCGCCGCCGATACCTTTGCCGCCTACCTGGCCGAGGCCGCCCGCCGCTCGATGAGTGCTGAAGATGCCGGAGCCCTGGCCTTCGTGCCGCGTATCAACCGTCAGGCGGAGGCCGGCGCCGAGGCTGTGGAGCAGAAGAACTTCATCGTCTCGGGCACGCTCTTCGCCGCGCAGGCGCTGCAAGCCGCGGGGCCCTTTGACGAGCGCTTGGTCATCGATGCCATCGACACGGACTATGCCCTGCGTCTCCGGCGCGCTGGCGGCCACGTCTGGCAGTTGCCGCAGGCCAGCCTCGAGCACAGTCTGGGGCAGCCGCTGACGCGCCGCATCCTCTGCTTCCACCCCTGCACGCTCAACTACTCGCCCCTGCGCACCTTCTATATCGTGCGCAACCACCTCTACCTGCGGCGCGCCTACCGCGAGTTTCGCCGCCCCGACCTGCTGCGCACCCTGGTGTGGAAACGCCCGCTCTACATCCTGCTCATGGAGCCGCAGAAGGGCGCACGGCTGCGGGCCTGGTGGCGCGGCGTATGGCGCGGCCTGCGCGGCGACCTGAGTCGCGACCCCTACCTGCTGCGCGGCGAGCCCGAGCCGCCGGCGCCCGAGCACATGGGCTGACCGCCGCCCGCTCACTTGCGCGTTTTTCCCTCGTCTCTCTCCTTCTCCCTTTTTATCCCCTTGTCCATGCCCACTCCTCCCTGGCAGATTTACCAAGACTATAACGAAAGCCTTAGGCAGCCCCTGGTGTGGCACACAGGTGTCGATGCCGGCTTCTTTGCCGAGTATTCGGCCATGCTCAACGCCATGCTCTACTGCCTCGACCGCGGCTACCAGTTTCGCCTCTACTCGGCCGATGCCAACTACGGCTATGCCGACGGCTGGACCGACTATTTTCTGCCTTTCTGCCCTGCCGAAACGGCCGATTGGCACCACCGCTACAATATATATGGTGTGGCGTCGTGGGCCGAACTGCGCCGGCGAGGCACGCTGCGCGCCATGGCGCTGTGGAAAAGCAAACTGGCCGTGCGACACGTTGTGGGCCACGCCCGCGCCTGGCTGCAGTATGGCCGCCACGTCCGCTTGAGCGACAGCGTGAAATGGCTCACCGACGGCACCTACACCCTGCCTGGACTGATGGACCATGCCACGGTCAACGAGGCTTTCATCGCCCTCGACAGCGTGGCATGGCGCTTCAACCCTGCTACACAGGCCGAGGTGGACTATCTGGCGCGCACGCTCAACCTGCCCCGCGACTATGCCGCCCTCCAGATTCGCGGCGGCGACAAGGTCACCGAAACAGCCTTGCTGCCCCCTGAACGCTATGCGCGGATGGTGGAGCGGCTGGTGCCCGGCGGTCATGTCTTGGTGCTCACCGACGACTACATCCTCTTTGAGCGCCTCCAGCAGATGGTGCCCACCGTCACGTGGCACACGCTCTGCGACCCCGCTGAGCGCGGCTATGTCAACGCCGCCTTCACCCACACCGCCGCAGCCGACAAGCGTCAGCGCATGACCCGCTTCCTGGCCACCATGCAACTCTGCCGGCGTGCACGCTGCTTCATCGGCAGCATCACCACGGGCCCCAGTCTCTACCTGCTGCGCATCCTAGGCCAGCGCGCCGTACCTATCGACTGCGACGCCGACGTCCTGCCCACCATCTTCACCCGCAATATCGCCGAACGCAGTCGAGTGGCCACCCGGTATTTGGCCGAACACAAGGAAAATTGAGCCTCGGGCAAAAAAACCGCGAAAAAAGTTTGGCGGAACAGAATGTTTGTCGTACTTTTGCACACGCAAAACGGAACGAAGCGCCTCCGCGCTCCTTCCCCCGCACAACGTTTTGCCACCATTCGGGGTGTAGCTCAGCCCGGTTAGAGTACGCGTCTGGGGGGCGTGTGGTCGCTGGTTCGAATCCAGTCACCCCGACAAAAAAGCCAAGTCGTCCGCAAGATGCTTGGCTTTTTTTGTGCCCTGCCCTCAGGAGGCGCCGCCATTGACTGCGCCACGTCGCAATCTGCACCCAACGGGCAGCCCCATTGCTCCATTTTTAGGGGTGCGAGCGCTTCACGTTTTGCGCACGAGTTTTCTATCGCGGACCGTTTATTCAGCGAAAGGTTTAGGAAAATTTAACGGTGAAAGAGCGTGTCAGGGCGACTGTGGGCACGACCCGAGCGACTCAAATCACAACCTGGGCGACTGAAAAAACGACTTGGGCGACCGTTTTTACGGACGCCCAAGTCGTTTTTTGGCCTTTTGGCCACGAAAAGAGGGCTCCATCGGGGGCCCTCTGCACTTTGCTAAGCAAATTTACAACATTTTCGAGCGAAATGCAAATCGCCCTTTTTGGCTTCCTCCCCCGAAAATAGTTTGTTGGCGAGCGAGAGTTTTCTATCGAGGGGCCGTTAGCCCAACTTCAACGCCGAATACTATTTTTCAATCTCCATTCAGCCTGATTCGCCCACGCTCATATGTACAATACATTGAGCAACAATGCCCACTCTCTGCATAGTCCTTGCCCATTGCCTTTGTAATGAGTGCACGTCAAAATTTGCATTTTGACACACCCTCGCTACACCCCCCGGGATATAGTTATGCCATACCCGTAAGCATTCACTTCTGACATTGCCATTGATTACCAAAAATGAAATTTCCTACGTTCCATCTAACCAATAGACAAAGCATCAATCTTCAATTGCCTGTTAAAATGGCAGCCCCTCTTACTCCTCCATATACTCCATGACGCGGCCGCTGATGACTTTGAGCGATATCTCGCACACCTTGGTGTTATATTGCGCCTCGAGGATGCGCTCTTCGGCGTCGAGGAGGCTCTGTTGCGCCTCGCGCATCTCGATGCCCGAGAGGTCGCCCAGCAGGAAGCGTTCGCAGGCGATGGCGTGGTTGCTGCGCGCGGTGACGACGTTCTGCTCCTCCAGCGCCAGCAGGGCCAGGTTGTTCTGGTAGGCCTGCCAGAGGTCGGTGAGGTCGGCCCGCAGGTTGAGCATGACGTTCTGCCGGGCCTGTTCGGCATTGTCGGCGGCGATGAGGGCGTTGGCGCGTTCGCGGCGGCGGTTGCCGTCGAAGAGCGTCATGCCCACGGTGACGCCCACGTCGGCGCCGAGGGTGTGGCGGTCGGTGCCCTGCCCGCTGCCCGAATGGCTGTAGGCGTAGGCATAACTGCCGCTGAGGCGGACGTAGGGATAGTCGCGCGAGCGTACGGCGCGCAGGTCGATGTCCGCCAGGCGGCGCTGCGAGAGGGCCTGCAGCAGCGACGTGTTGGTGCGCAGGCAGGCGGCCCAGAGCGAGTCGAACCGGAGGGTGGGGCAGAGGGTGATGGCCGTGTCGGCGGCCTCGATGCGGGCATCAACGTCGTGGTTGGCCATGAGGGCATTGAGGCGTATGCGCGACGACGAGAGCAGTTCGCGCTGCTTGAGGCTCTTGGCACTGTCGGCATTGAAATCGACCTGTGCCTGCTGCAGGTCCAGGCGCGAGTTGTTGCCGATGGCCCAGCGCTCCTGCACGATGCGCAGGCGTTCGGCCGAGAGGGCCACGGCGTGCGTGAGGTTGCGCATTCGCAGGCGCTGCTGTACGAAGTTGTAATACTCTGTGGCCAGTTCGCCCACATAATCCTCCAGCGCGATGCGCGTCTGTATTTCGCTCTGTCGGCGCAGTTCCTGCAGGCGCTGGTAGTTGGTCTGAATCTTGTAGCCGTCAAACACCGTCCATTCGGCGAAGACGCCCGCCTGAACGCTGTGATCGACCATGCCGTGCTCGGTCGTGGCGGGCTGCGTGCCCGTCTGCGACTTGCGCCATTGATCAACGGCGCCTGTATAGGTGCCGCGTGCCGTGACGGTGGGCAGGTAGCCCGCGTTGGCCCGCGTGGCGTTGTTGGCCGCCGTCTGCTCCTGTCCGCGGACGATGCGCAGACTGTAGTTTTGCTGCAGGCCGTCGCGTATGCAGCGGCCCAGCGTGTGCTGTGCGGCAGCCGGCGCCGCCGTAAGGGCGGTCAGGACAAGGGTGAGGAGGGAAAGGGAAAAGCGCGAGAGAGTCATGCCTTATGTTTCGTGGAGAGGTTGGTAGAGAGATAGGTATATACCGCCGGTACGACGAAGAGCGTGAGCAGTGTGGAGAACAGCATGCCGCCCACCACCGCCGTGCCCATGGCCACGCGGCCGGCGGCGCCTTCGCCCGTAGCGAGCATCAGGGGCAGCAGGCCCAGGATGGTCGAGGCTGACGTCATCAGGATGGGGCGCAGACGCTGCAGCGCCGCCTCGCGGATGGCCGTGTGCTTGTCCTCGCCGCGCTGCTGCCGCTGGTTGGCAAACTCGACGATGAGGATGCCGTTCTTGGCCACCAGACCGATGAGCATGATGATGCCAATCTGGCTGAAGATGTTCATCGTCTGCCCGCCGCAGAGCATGAACACCAACGCGCCGCAGACAGCCAGCGGCACGGTGAGCATGATGACGAGGGGGTCCTTGAAACTCTCAAACTGGGCCGCCAGGATGAGGAAGATCAGTACCAGGGCCAGCGAGAAGGCGAAGATGAGGCTCGACGAACTTTCGCGAAACTCTTTCGAGTCGCCCGCCAAAGCCGTGCGGAAGGTGTCGTCGAGGGTCGATGCCGCGATGCGGTCCATCTCGTCCAGACCCTGCCCGATGGTCACGCCGTCGGCCAGACCCGCCGAGACGGTGGCCGAGACGAAGCGGTTGTAGCGGTAGAGTTTGGGCGGCGTGACGCTCTCCTCCAGGTTCACCAGGTTTTCCATCTGCACCATCTGGCCGGCGCCGTTGCGCACATAGATGGCCTTGAGGTCGGCCGGGTCGTTGCGCAACTGGCGGTTTATCTCGCCGACAATCTCATACTGCTTGCCGTTCATATAGAGGTAGCCCATGCGCTGGCCGCTGAGGCCGTACTGCAACGTCTGGGCCACGTCGCGCGTGCTGACGCCCATGATGTTGGCCTTCTCGCGGTTGACCGACAGGCGCATCTCGGGCAGGGAGAACTTCAGATCGACGTCGGCCATGCGGAACAGGGGGCTCTCGCTGACCGCCGCCATGAAGCGGGGCAACACCTCGCGCAGTTTGTCGAGGTTGGTGGCCTGCAGCACATACTGTACGGGCATGCTGCCGCGGCGTCCGCCGAAGGTGCTCTGCTGCTGGACGAAGGCGCGGGCGTCCGTCTGGCCGGCCACGGCGCGCGTCAGACGCTCGGCCACGTCGGCCTGCGAGTAGGAACGCTCGCTCAGGTCGCGCAGCGTGATCTGCAGGTTGCCCGACGATGACGACACGCGGGCCGTGATGAAGGCCGCGTCGGGCACGAGCGAGTCGGCCAGGGCATTGATGCGCTCGGTGTAGTCGCGCATGTATTCATACGTCACGCCCTCGGGGCCCGAGGTGCGGACGGTGATGCTCGAGCGGTCTTCGAGCGGCGCCATCTCGGCCGGCGTGGCCGTCCATATCCAGATGCTGGCCCCCGTGGCGATGACCATCAGGACGAAGGCCAGGGCGCGGCGCCGCAGGAAGGCGTCGAGCAGACGGGCGTACAGGCGGTTGAGCCCCTCGAAGAAAGGCTCCGTGCGCCGGTAGAACCAGCCCTTCTCCTCACGACGCACCAGCAGTTTGGTGGCCAGCATCGGCGTGAGCGTCAGGGCGGCGAACGACGAGATGATGACGCAGCCCGCCACCACAAAACTGAACTCGCGGAACAGGCGGCCCGTCGTGCCCTGCATGAACACGATGGGGAAGAACACCGCCACCAGCGTCACCGTCGTGGAGATGACGGCGAAGAATATCTCCTTCGCCCCGTCGATGCCCGCCTCGAGCGGCCGCATGCCCCGCTCGATACGTATATATATGTTCTCCGTCATGACGATGGCGTCGTCCACCACTAAGCCCACGGCCAGCACGATGGCCAGCATGGACAGCACGTTGATGGAGAAGCCGCAGAGGTACATGATAAAGAACGAACCGATGAGCGACACGGGGATGACGATGCACGGCACGAGCGTCACGCGCCAGTCGCGCAGGAAGAGGAAGATGATGAGGATGACCAGGAGGAAAGCCTCGTAGATGGTGGTCTTCACCTCGTTGATGGAGGCGCGGATGAAGCGCGTGTTGTCGAAGCCATATTCATACTTCACATCCTGCGGCAGGTCCTTGCGCATCTGCTCCATGCGGGCGCGGACGGCATCGGCAATCTCGATGTGGTTGGCACCGGGCTGCGGCACGATGGCCACGCCGACCATCGGCACGCCGTTCATCTTCATATAGCTCTTCAGGTCGCGTGCCGAGAGTTCGGCGCGGCCGATGTCGCTCAGGCGCACCACGCGGCCGTTCTGCGTCTTGATGACCAGGTCGTTAAACTCCTTCGTGGTGTGCATCTGTCCCATCGTGCGGATGGTCAGTTCGACGCTCTTGCCCTCGATGCTGCCCGAGGGCAGTTCGACGTTCTCGCGGTCGAGGGCGCTCTTGACGTCCATCGGCGTGACGCCGTAGCCCGCCATGCGTGCGGGGTCGAGCCAGAGGCGCATGCAGTAGCGCTTCTCGCCCCATATCATGACGCTGCTGACGTCGGGGATGGTCTGCAACTGCTCCTTGACGGTGAGGTCGGCAATCTCCGAGAGTTCGAGCAGTGAGCGCTTGTCGCTGCTGATGGCCACCATCATGATGGGCATGGCGTCGGCATCGCTCTTGGCCACCGTCGGCGGGTCGCAGTCTTTAGGCAGGAAGCGCTGTGCGCGCGACACCTTGTCGCGCACGTCGTTGGCCGCCGTCTCGAGATCGACGCTGAGTTCAAACTCCACCGTGATGCGGCACTGCCCCTGCTGGCTCACGCTGGTCAGCGAGCGTATGCCCGGTATGCCGTTGATATTCTGCTCCAGCGGTTCGGTAATCTGGTTTTCGATGACGTCGGCGTTGGCGCCCGCATACGAGCAGGTCACCGAGATGACCGGGTTATCGACCGACGGATATTCGCGCACGCCCAGCGTCAGGTAGCCTATGGCACCGAAGAGCAGGATGACCAGGGTGAGCACCGTGGCCAGCACGGGGCGGCGTATGCTGAGTTCGGAAATGTTCATGGCGTGGCGAAGACTAACGGATGACGCGGACCTTCTGGCCCGTTCTCAACTGCATGATGCCCGATACGATGACGCTGTCGCCCTCGCTCAGACCCTTGACCACCTGCACACTGCTATCGGTGCGCAGGCCGGTGACTATCTCTACAGGCTGCGCCTTGCCGCCTCGGCAGACGAAGACCTTGTCGCGGCCCATCTCGGCGATGACGGCCTCAGAGGGTACGGCCAACGTATTGGCGTAGGTGCCCGCCGAGAGGTTGACGCTGACATAGCGGCCCGGCACCAGAGCGCCGTCGGCGTTGTCGTAGCGGCCGCGGACGGCATAGGTGCGCGTGTCGGCATCGACGCGGGCATCGGCGGCATAGACCGTGGCGCGGCGCGTCGTGAGGTCGCCCTCGACGGTGAACGACAGGGCGGCGCCCGGGCGCAGCAGACCCGCATAGCGCTCCGGCACGCTAAACTCGACGCGCAGCGTCTGCGTCTGCGTCAGCGTGGCCACCGTAGTCTGCGTCGTGGCATAGGCACCCGTGCTCACGCGGCGCAGGCCGATGATGCCGCTGAAGGGTGCCCGCAGTTGCGTCTGTGCTATCTGCGCATCGACAGCGTCGATCTCGGCACGCAGCGTGGCCAGGTTGGCCTCCGCTTCCTGGAACGCCTCGCGGCTGACGGCCTCCTTCTCCAGCAGGGCGCGCTGGCGGTAGAGGCGGTCCTGCATCAGTTTGAGCTGGGCCGTGAGTTTGCGTTTCTGCGCCTGCAAGGGGGCGTCGTTAATGGTGGCCAGCAACTGGCCCCGGCTGACGTGTGCGCCTTCGGCAAAACAGATCTGCGTAATCTTGCCCGACGTCTCGAATGAGAGGTCCACCTCCTCTTCCGGCAGCAGCGAACCGCTGACGGTGATGCCGTCGGTCAGCGTCGTCGGGCGGATGACGGCGACGCGGACGTCCAGCGTGCGGTCTTTCCGGCCGCCCTTGCCATCGCCCTTGCCCGCCCCCGACGTGCCGGGGCCCATTTCCGGACTGCCCGCAGCGCCAAACCACTGCCAGGCCACGATGACCAGCACGACGGCCGCCACGCCGCACAGTGCCCATACTATTCTTTTCTTATTCATGACGTAGATTATATGTTTGCGTAATGATTCGGTATTCCTCCCTGTGAGACAAGGGCCTTCTGCGGTGAAGAGCGGGAATGTACACCCGTCAATGGCCGCTCACCTTCACGGCGTAGGCCTCGCGGCCATGCCTGACGATGTATATCCCGTCGGGCATGCTGTCGATGCGCGTCATGCGGCGGCCGTCCGTACTATATACCGTGAGGTCCTTCATGGCCGCCAGTTCGTGGCGCGTGCCCGGCCGCGGGTTGTCTGTCGGCACCGACGTGATGGCCGTCGGCACACTGCCCTCGCTGATGAAGCGGTAGAGGCTGCCCGTGTCCGTCAGGCCGTTGCCCGAGTAGGTCGCCACCACCCATTTCATGTTTGCCGCCGTGCCGTGGCTCGTGCCGCGGTCGTTCATATAGATGCCCGTGGCCGAGAAGCCATAGTAGCCCTCGCTGTCGCTCTTGTGTATCTGGAAGTCGCCCGATGTCGCCGTGCCATACTGCAGGAAGTTCATCGTCGTGCCGCTGCCGATGTTGCCGTTGTTCCACGAGTCGCCCGTGCGTCCCGGCAGGTAGTCGATGCGCTGGCCGTCGAAGGTATAGAGTTGGAAATGCTCGCTGTCGCTGCCCGGCTTCATGTAGAACAACTGCGACTCTCGCTTGCCGTCGGCCGTCAGTCGCTGGTTCGTGCACTGCAGCGCCTTGTAGCCGTTGTGCATGCCCATCGTCCAGTAGAACGGACCGCTGCCCGACGACGGCCGCTTGTCCTGTATGCGGTAGAGGTGGGTGGTCTCGTCGTCGCTGTATTCAAACACCCCCTGAGCCTTCGGCGATACGGCGTCGCCCGTCGCCAGGATGCGCACGCCATCCACGGGCCAGGGCACCACTTCGCCCGTGGCCTTGATGCTGGGCCGCTGAGCACCATAGTGGATGAGCGAGTCCGTCAGTTCGGCCGCCAACTTCATGGTCAGTTCGGGCATCTCGTCGGCCAGGTTGTTCTGCTCGCCGATGTCGGTGCGGATGTTGTACAGCCGGCGCTCCTGGTTGGCCCAGAAGTAGATCAGGTGGTAGTCGCCGTTGAGGATGGCCGAGTAGGCGCCGTAGCCCTCGCGGCGGTCCTGCGATTCACCCCAGCGGTTGGGATAGTGCCATATCAGACTGCGTTCGCGGCGCAGGCCGGGGTTGCGCAGAATGTCCACAAAACTCTTGCCGTCGATGGTCTGCGAGCACTGGCTGATGTCTGCCCCCGCCATCTCGGCGATGGTCGGGAAGAAGTCTTCGATGATGATGCGGTTGTCGTTCGTGGTGCCGCCCTCGGTTACGCCCGGCCAATAGACCATCATCGGCTCGTGGTTGCCCCCTTGGTAGGCCGAGCCCTTGCCGGCGCGTGCGGGATAGTTCTGGTCGTAGTTGGCCCGTCCCTGACGCACGCTGACGGCCTGTCCGCCGTTGTCCGACATGAAGAGCAGCACCGTGTTGCGTGCTACGTCGGGATGCGCCTCCAGCCAGTCGAGCATCTGCCCCAGACTGTGGTCCATGCCCTCGATGAGCGCCGCGTGGTTCACCTCTTGCGTGTTCAGACGGTCCTGCAGTTGCTCGTCATAGACGCCCACGCCGTTCTCCATGTAGTTGCCCGTGAAGCGCGAGTCGGGGTTGTAGGGCGTGTGGATGGCGTAGTGCGACATGTAGAGATAGAACGGCTTGCCCTCGGCCACCGGCTTCTCTATCGCCGCCAGCGCCTCGATGGTCAGCGCCTCGGTGAGGAAGGTGCCTTGGGCATAGTATTTCTCCAACCCCGGCACGTGGTAGGCCCCCGAACCGTAGTTGTCCTGCGCCAAGTAACTGCCCGGCGCGCCGTGCGCACCGCCCGCGATGTTCACGTCGAAGCCGAACGACAGCGGGTTTTCGCCCGCCGTGCCGATGGTGCCCCAGTGGGCCTTGCCGCAGTGGATGGTGTAGTAGCCTGCGCGGTGCAGCACCTCCGGCAGCGCCGTCGCCAGCGCCGCGTTCTTGCGGTCGTGGGCGCTCGTCACCGTATCGGGCTGCAGACCGTTGTAGTTCCAGTCGGGCAGGGTCAGCGAGCCGCCGCTGGCATCCGTCTTGGTGTTATACTGTAAAGTCCAGTTGGTCACGCGGTGGCGTGCGGCGTTCATACCCGTCATCAGGCTGCACCGCGAGGGCGACGAGATGGCCGAGGCGTAGGCCTGGGTAAACTTCACGCCGAGGCGTGCCATGCGTTCCATATTGGGCGTGCGGTAGCGGTGGTTGAGGGCCGTCGGCTCATCGTAGAAGGGCACCGACGTCTCCTGCCACCCCATGTCGTCCACGAGGAAGAAAATGATGTTCGGCTGTTGCGCGCTCTGAGCCTGCGCACCGGCAGCGGCAGCAACCGTAGAGGCCAGCGCCAATAACCTGTTTGCTTTCATGGTGTAAGGATTAGGTGATGTGTATAGGGCAAAGGTATAACAAATATCGGAAAAGGCAAGACGATGGTCGGAGGTTTGTGGGGGAAGTGGCGCGACACAGCGTCCCATCGAGGGGCTTCCGGTCTTTGCCGAACAGACGGCCCGGTCTCTTGCATGTCCGGCAGCCTGAAGCGATGTGTCAACAGAATCAGCACGTAATTCAAGATTGTGTCTAGCGAATCAGTATGGCTAACACATAAGTGTCTACTGTTTCAGGTAATGTAGCAAGAAAGTGTCTGGTGAAATCAGGAAAAGACACCGCCCTGAGCCTGTCGAAATTCCCACGGCCCTTGGGACTTCGATTCCCAAGGGCTGGGAACACGATTCCCAAGGGCTGGGAACACGATTCCCAAGGGCTGGGAATTTGATTCCCAAGGGCTGGGACTTCGATTCCCAAGGGCTGGGAATTCGATTCCCAAGGGCTGGCACTTCGAGTACCTGCGGCTGGCACTTCGAGTACCCGCGGCTGGCACTTCGAGTGCCCGCGGCTGGCACTTCGAGTACCCGCGGCTGGCACTTCGAGTACCCGCGGCTGG